>NZ_JBVYOF010000027.1:0-99153 GCF_056133985.1 Chryseobacterium sp. L12
TCTATCCCTGCACGACGCGCTTCCGATCTCATCTGATCTGCTGGCATCAGAGAAAGTTGTGTCATAGCGAAAAGATACACAAAAATGAAAGCAAATCAAAACAAGGGATAGCTCCTGCCAAATATACTCCTGGTTGTGTCATATCTCAAAGATACTCAAAAATGAAAGCAATTCACAACGGCGTTAATCTCGGCAAAAATCACCAATTTGTTGTGTCATATCTCAAAGATACTCAAAAATGAAAGCAATTCACAACCGTATTTTCATAAGCTATTAGATCCTTTGCGTTGTGTCATATCTCAAAGATACTCAAAAATGAAAGCAATTCACAACTGTCAGAGAGACATAACTTAATTAACCTTGGTTGTGTCATATCTCAAAGATACTCAAAAATGAAATCTAGCTTGGCAATTAGCGTTGGCGATTCGGCGAAGCCAAAGCAATTCAAAACTTAGCCGATCAATTCACAATTGACTATTGACTGATTCATAAAATAAGCTCTTGCATTACGTGATAAATATAAAATCAGAAAATTAAAAACAACTGAAAAGATTTAGCAATAAATAAAAATAGCAAGTCAAAACTGTTTTTAAAGCAATAAAATAATAAATAGGTATCACTTATCGTTAAAGGATCAAAACACTTTGGTATGCCATAAAAATACTTTGTTTAAAAATGCGTTACAATGATGAAAATAAAATCAGCCAGCCAGCTCACAGATGAGCAGTTTAAAGATATGGTGCTTCTTATACTTTCAGAGCTGCTCAATCTCCATCACAAAACTAATCATACTCACCCTGAATATTATGACAGTGCAGATGTAAAGCAGCTGCTCAAGATCAGTGACCGCACTTTGCAGAGGCTGAGAAATTCAGGTGAGATACCGCATATCAAGATCGGAGGGAAAATATACTATCCAAAATCATTTTTCACTGAAAAATCAAAAAATCACCTTAAAGAGTAATTCAGCAGGAGGTTCAACCGGTATATAATACAGCCTGAATTCTATTGAGGCTGTATCATACAATTCCAATAGATTAAACATTTTTCGTCCATCCGACTAAGAAATATAGATCAGAACAATTATAAGTTGATGATTACAATTCTTATTCAAAATACCCCGTATCAAGAATTTATTCTGAAGCCATCAAATGATTTCTAAAATACATCCATACTCTGCTCATTTGTTGAGTGGAGCGTTCTTGCGTACTCAAACATTCTTAAGAATTTAAAAAATTAGTGAACATAGCGTTACCATAAATCCTCTTAAGTTTCCACTATCAACTAATCCACCTTCGGAAAAAGGATGTTTTTTCCGAAGAATACCCGCATCATTCCCGAAGAACACCCGAAACAACAACTACTAAGCCAGACAAAATAAGTCAGTCAAAGCCAAATACAGCCAAAACTTTTCCGGCAGTTACAAAACACCATTTTCTGTGCTACCTTCGTTTCACTAATCATAAAAAACATAAAAAAATGGCAAGAATAACAAAAGGAATCCTTGGAGGATTTTCAGGAAAAGTAGGAACTATCGTAGGAGCCAACTGGCGCGGCCAGGACATTATCCGGAGCATCCCAAAACCCAGCAGCAGACCGCCGAGCGAAAAACAGCTTTTGCAGCAGAACAAATTCAAACTGGTCATCAGTTTTCTGCAGCCGCTGAGAAACATTCAGTCCAGATATTTCGGGTCGGGGAGTGGTTCTAAATCCAGAGTCAATATGGCGGCTTCGTACACCATTAATGAAGCCTTACAGGTAACGGCAGATGTTCCTTCTCTGGTGTACAACAAAATTCTGATTACCAAAGGTGATCTTACCGGTTTTCAGAATGTGACCGCTTCAGCGCAGTCCGGCAACCAGATCAGCCTGAGTTGGGAAGACAATTCTTTACAGGGAAATGCTTCTTCAACCGACAGCATCAGCATCGTCTGTTATTGCGAAGAACTTGGCAGATTTGAAATTTTTGAATCGGTGGCGTTGCGTCCGGATCTCAATGCAAATGTCACACTTCCGGCTGACTGCAACGGCAAAGCGATGGAAGTGTATGCATTCATTAGCAACGAAATGCAGACTTCAGCATCCACGAGTTTCTATCTCGGACAAATTCAGATAGTTTAAACTTAAAAAGAATTCACTCGAAAGGGTGAATTTTTTGTTGTTTACGGTTTGCCGTAAAGGTTGGAATTGGTTTTTTGGTTATATTTGAAAAGTAATAATGTAAAGAAACTAAATGGCAAAAACCGACACATCAACTTTTGAACAAAAACTATTTAAATCTGCTGATAAATTACGTAAAAACATAGACGCAGCAGAATATAAGCACGTAGTTCTAGGGTTGATTTTTTTAAAATATATATCTGAATCCTTTACAGAAAAATACGAACAACTTCAAAAAGATGAATATTCTGATCCCGAAGACAGAGATGAATACATTGCATCTAATATATTCTTTGTTCCAAAAGAAGCACGTTGGAGTCATATACACGCCAACGCCAAATTGCCAACCATAGGACAAACCATAGACGAGGCAATGCAAGCCATAGAAAGGGAGAATAAAGAACTGAAAAATGTTCTTCCACAAGTATATGGCAAAGCCAATTTGGACAAAACTTCTCTTGGCGAATTGATAGACCTTATTTCTAATACCGATTTACAAGTAGAAAACCATAATTCTAAAGACCTTTTTGGTAGGGTTTACGAATATTTTTTGGGTGAATTTGCCAATGCAGAAGGTAAAAAAGGCGGACAATTCTATACGCCAAAAGCCATTGTAAAGCTAATGGTAGAAATGATAGAACCCTATAAAGGCAGAGTCTATGACCCAGCCAGTGGAAGTGGTGGTATGTTTGTGATGAGTGAAAAATTTGTGTTGGAACACCGTGGTAGAATTAATGATATAACCGTTTACGGACAAGAAAGCAACCAAACCACTTGGAAGCTCTCTAAAATGAACCTTGCCATCAGAAACATCAATTCTAAATTTGTAGCTTGGAACAGTGAAGGTTCTTTTTTGAAAGATGCTCACCCAGATTTGAAGGCAGATTACATCATAGCGAATCCACCTTTTAACCAAAGCGATTGGGGTATCGATATTTTGCAGGAAGACGGGCGTTGGAAATATGGAGTACCACCTAATGGAAATGCCAATTACGGTTGGTTGCAACATATGCTGTATCACCTTTCACCAAGAGGCGTTATGGCAACGGTTCTTAGTAATGGTTCTCTCAGTTCTAATACTTCTGGTGAGGGCGAGATTAGAAAAAATATGATTCTTGCAGATTTGGTAGAATGTATTGTGGCTTTACCAAAGCAATTGTTTTACAATACAGGAATACCAGCGTGTATTTGGATTATGCGACGAGACAAAAACCACCATAACCGTGAAGTTCTTTTTATAGATGCCAGTGAAATGGGCTATATGAAAGACCGTGTACATAGAGATTTAGCAGATGAGGATATTGATTTAATTACCGAAACCTACCATAATTGGCGTAAAAATTCCCCTCTTGAGAGGGGTGCCGAAGGCGGGGTGTGCTACCAAGATATAAAAGGCTTTTGCAAAAGTGCCACGTTAGAAGAAATAGAAAAACACGGCTATGTTCTTACCCCAGGTAGATATGTAGGCATTACCGATACAGAAGATGACGGAATCCCTTTTGAAGAAAAAATGCAGTTGCTTACCACCACTTTAAAACAACAAATGGACAAAGAAGCCGAGCTGAATGCCGAAATTGAAAAACAATTGGCTAAAATTGGGTTTGTATTACAATAGTTTCATTAAAAAACATAACCATTATGAACTATGATATTAAAATTAAAGGCAATAAAAACGATGACGGTTCTATAGAATTTGACCGTCTGAGTTCGTTGGCAGATACTACTAAAGAAATTGCAACTAAAGCTCTTATGCTACAGTTAAGAGGTTATAGTGATGTGAAGCCCGATGCTAAAATAAAAAAAGCTCTTGAAATAAGATTAGAAAGTCTGACCGGTAATAAAAAAGATGGTACTTCTATGACTATAGATTGTGACCATTTTTCTGAAACCATTAAAAGAGTTCAGTTAGATTTTTTTAAACCTAAAGAGCAGTTACTTCAAGCAACTCCTATGTCTCTTGTAATACAATCTTTTCACAACGCTTTAAGTGATAATAGAAGCGAAACCGATATAGATAAACCTTTGCTAAAATCTCTATTAAAATTTAAAAAGAACTTTATTAGCAATGAAGAGGTTTTTTATTTAGCCAATAGAGGTACAGTTCCAGAATTAGAACTTACCAAAGAAGACTTTAAAAAAATCAGCCTGCTGGAAGACAGCATACCAGAACCTACTAACGAAATTGTAAACGGTAAATTAGACGAAATAAAAGTATCTAAAGGAAAATTAGGGTTACAAACTACACAAGGTATAGTAACATTAATTGCAAAAAATGATACCACTTTAAATAACATTCTACAATTTGTAGGCAAAGAAATTACTATATCTGGACTAGCACATTACAAAGCAAACGGGCAACTAAGTTTTATTGAAGTAGTAGATTATAGTGAGCCTAAAACATCTGATTTGTATTTCTCTAGAAAACCTAATGCAATGAATGCTGAGCAACAATTACTTTTCCAAATAAAAGAAGGGAAGGGAAAAAATTCTTTGGGTGCACTGGAAAGTTTAATGGGACTAATGAAAGATGATATATCAGAAGAAGAGTTTAATGAAATGCTAAAAGATAGCCACAGATGAAAAATATTGTAATAGACACCTGTGTTATTATACACATCATTAGACAATCTGAGACCGGGAAAAATTGTATAGAATTATTAAAAGAATATGACACCAACCCTAATATTGTGATTTCTACGGTTACAAAAGGAGAACTAGAATCTTTTGCAAAGCAACAGAATTGGGGAGCATCTAAACTTACGGCATTGAATAATTTTCTAAACCTAGTAACTTACATAGATATAGAAAATGCAGATGCAAAATTACTAGAAAGTTATGCAAATATTGATGCTTATTCTAAACGTAAAATTCCTGCACCAAATGGAGAATTAAAGCAAGGTTCTTCTTGTAAAATGGGCAAAAATGATTTATGGATAGCTGCATCTGCACACGCCATAGATGCACCATTGCTTACAGCCGATGGAGATTTTGACCATCTTAACGATAATTTCTTGACGATAAAGAAAGTAGTATGATAAATGAAAGTAATATGCCTAAAGAATGGATAGAAAAGACTTTGGGAGAAGTTGTTGAACGAATAACAAAAGGTACTACTCCTAAAACTTTTTCAGTTAATGAAAATGATGTAAACTATATCAAATCCGATGCTTTAAATTATGGAGGTTTTTTAGATAAAAATAAATTTGTAAAAATCACTCAAGAAGTTAATGATGAACTGAAAAGATCTCAATTAAATATTGATGATGTTTTATTGTCAATGGCAGGAGAATATTTAGGGAAAACAGGTTTAGTAAAAGACGAACATTTACCTGCAAATACAAATCAAGCAGTTGCAATTATTACAGTTGATAAAAATATTATTTATCCTATATTCTTATGGTATAATTTGAGAGATACAAATACAGTAAAATATTTCAAATCAATTCCCAGCCAATCAGCTCAACCTAATATCAATTTTCAAGAGATTAAAACTTTATCTATAAAGATACCACCAATACCCGAACAAAAATCCATCGCAGCAATACTAACTTCTTTTGATGAAAAAATAGAATTGTTACAAGCCCAAAACAAAACTTTAGAAGAATTGGCACAAACGATTTTTACCGAATGGTTTGGGAAATATGAAATGGGAGATGAGTTGCCAGAGGGTTGGAGAGAAGGAAAGCTTGGGGATGAATTTGATATAACTATTGGAAGAACACCTCCAAGAATTGAACAAGAATGGTTTTCAGATACACCAACTGGTAAAAAATGGATTTCAATAAAAGATATGGGTAATTCCGGAGTTTTCATTTTTGATACCTCCGAATATTTAACTGATGAAGCAATTTCAAAATTTAATATTCCTATTATTCCTGAAAATACAACTTTACTGAGTTTTAAAATGACAGTAGGTAAATTAGCTATTACTACCGAAGAAATGCTTTCTAATGAAGCAATTGCACATTTGAAAATTAAAAGAGATTCTTATCTAACATCTGAATATATTTATTTGTATTTACAAAATCTAGATTTCAATTCTTTAGGTAGTACGTCATCAATAGTTACAGCAATTAATTCTACAATCATAAAAAAATTAGATTTTGTAATTCCTCAAGAAAACATCCTTAAAGACTTTCAAGAAATAATTCATCCTATATTTGATAAAATCAAAACTAATACTGAACAAATTCAAACCCTCACCAAAACCAGAGATGAGTTGTTACCAAAACTGATGAGTGGTGAGATAAGGGTAAAAATGTAAATGTATGTTAGAAGAAGCAAAAGAATATAGCAAAGAGCTATTGGAAGATACTAAAGAAGTTGTTCTTGAGAGATTTTTCAGTCCAATGTATTTTTATTTTATCTTATCTTGGATCATTTATAATTGGACATTTATATATAGTTTCCTTTTTGTGGAAAGTAAAGAACTAAAAAAATTAAAAGTTGACTATCTTTTGAGCTTCTATCCTGTGAACTCTTTTTCTAATATAGCTCTGAATGTTTGGTATGTGTTTTTAGGACCTGCAATTTCTACATTTTTATTTATATGGTGTTTTTCAATTTTATCTGAATTGTCCTATAAAAGATTTGAACAATATAAAACAAATAAAAGAACAATAAAAAGATTGTTAGATTATGAAGAAAAAGTAAAAATAGCTAAAGAGGAAAGAGAGATTAGAGACCAAGAGTCAGATTTACCAACTATTATATATAATGACAATAAAGATTTTAATGAATGGTTAGATTCTAGCCAAGAAAATGTAATGGTAGGCTCTCTTTCCTATTCACCTAGTGAAGTTTTGTACAATACCGATTATCAAAGCTATAAAGAAGCTTTAGAAGAATATAATAATCAAGTAAAACAAGAAGAAAATAACGACCAAGAAAACTAATAAAAATTATGGCAGTAGAAGTAACAGGCAAACAGATTGCGAGTGATAAAATAACGATAAAAGATGTTTTTGGAGAAGATATGTGGTTTTGCATACCAGATTATCAAAGACCTTATGTTTGGGGAGAAGACCAAATCAGTACTTTGTTAGATGATGTTTCGCACGCAGCAGTTAATACACCAGATAGTCAATATTTCTTAGGTTCATTGGTATTACATTGTCAGCCAAAAAACTTTAATGGTACTACTTACCAAGAAAACAGCGTTCTGGACGGGCAGCAACGTCTTACTACATTATATATTCTACAAGCCATCATCAGAGATGTAACCACGGTAGAAACCAGAAAAAAAACGTGTGCAAAAGCCATTTTCCAGGAAGGAAATCCAGATGATGGTGTGCCTGAGCGTTTACGCATTGAGTTTGCGATTCGTAAAGAAGTAGAAGTTTTTATAAACAATTTTATAAAAAAAGAAGGAGGCACACAAAAAACTGAGGAGTTGCAAAACTTAGCCAATACTTCAGAAAACGTGTCTATAAGAAATATGGCAAATGCCATTCTTATCATTAATAAATGGTTTGCCAATGAAGACAATTTGGATATTGATGTTTTATTTCCTTATTTAAGACAATATGTAATTTTAGTATATGTTGCAAGCAGCGAACTAGAAGATGCTTTTCGCCTGTTTACAGTTCTTAATGATAGAGGTATAAAATTAAGAAATAGTGATATTCTGAAAGCCCAGAATTTAAAAGAAGTAAGCACAGAGCAAAAACAAACAGAATATGCAAAATTCTGGGAAGAGCTGGAAGGAGAACTAGGGGAAGATTTCGATTTGTTTTTATCTTACATCAGAACTATTCTCGTAAAAGAAAAAGCACGAAACAATTTATTAAAAGAGTTTGAAGACAATATTTACCATCCAAAAAAATTCAATCAAAGCACTAAGAAATATGAAAGTGCAGAGCCATTATTAAAAAAAGGCGATGAAACTTTTGATTTAATTAAAGCATACAAAGTTCATTATGATGCTGTTTTCAGTGGTAATAATTATCATATCAGTAATAATTGGGCATTTGATAATTTAATCAGTATTCTCAATGATACTGCATTATCTGATATTTGGGTTCCTCCTTTATTGGTATATAGGCATTATTTTGGAGATTATAAGATTTTAGATTTTCTAAAATTGCTTGATAATAAATTTTCAGGAGATTGGATAGGAAGACAAACACCTACAACCAGAATAGAAGCAATGAATAATGTGATGAAGAGAGTAGAAGAATGTGCAAAATTAGCAGATACAACCAAAGATGAAAAACTGAATTTGCTGTTTAATGACAACGTTTTTGTTTTTAACTCTTCATTCTTTTTATCAGATTTAGATGAGAATTCTATTTATGGGAGAAGGTTTGCAAGATATATTTTAAGAAAGGTAGATTTTTTATTAGATGCACCTCTTTATTCAGAAAAAAGAAGTTCTTACAATGAAATGTCTGTAGAGCATATACTGCCTCAAAATCCAGAAGAAAACAGTCAATGGAATTTAGATTTTATGCCTGATGAAAAAGAAGTGTGGACGCATAAACTGGGCAACTTGGTACTCATTAGCAGAAGAAAAAATTCTGGGCAAGGGAGATTAGATTTTTCATTAAAAAAAGAAAAATACTTTAAATCTAGCATCGAAACATTTCCTAATTCACTCCGTGTAATACAAAAACCTGAATGGACAATTACAGAATTGAAAGATAATCATAAACAATTGATAAATAAAATAAAACAGCATTACAAAATATAGTTACTATGCTCACCGAAAACACCATAGAACAGTCATTGATTGAGCAACTTGTACAACAAGGCTACACTTATTATTATGGTGCAGACATTGCTCCTTACAGTAATAATGCACAAAGAGAAAGTTTTTCTTCTGTAATACTGGAAAATCATTTCAAAGAAAGTCTTAAAAAGCTCAATCCCGCTATTCCAGAATCTGCGAGAGTAGAAGCGTTCCAAAAGATAATCAATTTAGGAACAGAAGATATAATGGAAAACAACGAGCGTTTTCATACATATCTTACCAACGGTGTTACAGTAGAATACCAAAAAGGTGAAAATACCATAGGTATCAATGTTCGCCTACTCGATACCGAAAATATAGAGAATAATAGTTTTTGGGTAGTCAATCAATTGGTAGTAAAAGAAAACAACAACGAAAAACGATTTGATGTAGTGGTGTTCATCAATGGTTTGCCGTTGGTTTTCATAGAACTCAAAAATGCTTCAGACGAGAAAGCGACTTTGCAAAAAGCGTTTCAACAAATACAAAATTATAAAAAAGCCGTTCCTAATATTTTCTATTATAATGCACTTTGTGTAATTTCTGATGGAATAGATGCCAAAGTGTCTAGTGTTTCTGCTCCATTTTCCAGATATCTCGCTTGGAAAGCTCCTAAAGACACTACCAATACTTTACAAACCGATTTGCAAATTCTTGCTGAATATATGCTCCATAAAGATACTTTGGTAAAACTCATTCGATATTGTACGGTATTTGAGCAAGAAGAAGTAAAAAATGCCGAAGGTATTATTTCACAAATCAAAATAAAAAAAGTAGCAGCATATCACCAATATTACGCGGTACAAAAAGCGGTGGCACAAACCTTAAGAGCTACTCATTCAACGGATGGTGACAGAAAAATTGGTGTGGTTTGGCATACCCAAGGTAGTGGCAAATCGCTATCAATGGTTTTCTTTAGCGGACAGATTATTACACATCCAAAAATGGAAAATCCAACTTTAGTAATCCTTACCGATAGAAATGATTTAGACGACCAATTATTCGGTACGTTTGGAAACTGTGTAGGATTGCTTCGTCAAAAACCAGTACAGGCAGAAAGCCGAGAACACATCAAAGATTTGTTAAAAGTTTCGGGTGGTGGTGTTATTTTTACCACCATTCAGAAATTCGCGCCAGAGACAGGTAATATCTATGAAACCCTTTCGGACAGAACCAATATTGTAGTCATTGCAGATGAAGCACACCGAAGCCAGTATGGTTTCAAAGGCAGAGAAGTAGAAACAGAAGAAGGTTCGGAAATAAGATATGGCAATGCTAAATATTTAAGAGATGCTTTACCAAACGCTTCTTACATTGGTTTCACGGGAACACCTATTGAAAAAGAAGACAAATCTACACCAGCCGTTTTTGGGAAATATATTGATGTTTATGATATTAAACAAGCTGTAGATGATGGAGCTACAGTTCCTATAAGCTATGAATCTCGTTTAATAAAGATAAAAATCGACGAATCTACGATGGCTTCTATAGACGAAGACATTAATGCTATTTCAGATGCTACAGAAGAACAATTAGAAAAAGCCAAAAAGAAATTAGCAGCTATAGATTCAGTTGTAGGACATCCAGACCGTTTGAAAGATATTGCCAAAGATATTGTTGCACACTTTGAAGCAAGACAGCAAGTTTTTGAAGGAAAAGCGATGATTGTTTGTATGACAAGAAACATCTGCGCAATGCTTTATAATGAAATTATAGCATTAAAACCAGAATGGCATCATAACGATTTGGATAAAGGTGTATTAAAAGTAATAATGACCAGCTCTACAGACGATAGCGCATTGTTGCAGCCACACCATACCACAAAAAAACAACGCAAAGATTTAGCAACCCGTATGAAAGATCCTAATGATGACTTAAAAATTGTTATCGTTAGAGATATGTGGTTAACAGGTTTTGATGCACCAAGTATGCACACAATGTACATTGATAAAAAAATGCAAGGTGCTAATCTAATGCAAGCCATTGCAAGAGTAAACAGAGTATATAAAGATAAGCCAGGTGGGTTAATTGTAGATTATATTGGTATTGGTCAAGATCTAAGAAACGCTATGGCAACCTATCTGCAAAGTGGCGGAGAAGGAACTCCTATTGTAGATATTAAAGAAGCCATTGCAGGAATGCTTGAAAAACACGAAGTATTAGAGCAAATGTTTATCGGGTATGATTATAAATCTTATTTTTCAAGTGAAACCGCACAAAAACTTCAAATATTGTTAGGTGCTCAAAATTTCATTTTAGAATCAGAAACTTTAAAGAATCGATTTTTAAAGGAAATCGGTTTGCTTTCTAAACTCTTTGCATTGTCAATTCCAAGCGCAGAAGCTGATAGCATAAAAGATGAGGTAGCTTTTTTCCAAGCTGTAAAATCTAGAATTAATAAATTCAGCAGCAATGGTGTAAAATCTGATTATGAAGTAGAAACAGCCATAAAGCAAATTGTGGATGAAGCTTTATCAAGTGATGGTGTAATTGATATTTTTGAAGCAGCAGGAATAGAAGCACCATCAGTTGGTATTCTGTCTGACGAATTTTTGTTAGAAGTAAAAAATATGCAACAAAAAAATGTTGCTTTTGAATTGCTTAAAAAGTTATTAAGTGACGAAATAAAAATAAGAAAGACTAAAAACTTGGTACAAGGAAAGAAATTTTCGGAAATGCTAGAATCTGTTGTAAAACGCTATCATAATAACCAGATAGATTCTGCTCAAGTTCTGAAAGAATTATCTGAAATAGCCAAAGAAATGAGACTAGAAGATGCAAAGTCTGAAGAGTTAGGATTAAGCCCAGAAGAATATGCTTTTTATAGTGTTTTAAAAAATAATGATTCTACTTCATTTTTAGATGATGAGAAAATGAAAGAATTGATTCACACTATTGTAGAGGTTATCAGGAAAAATGCAACAGTTGATTGGAGCAAACGTGATGATGTGAGAGCACAATTAAGACTTACGGTAAAGAAAATTTTGATGCGTTACGGTTATCCGCCAGATGTTGCTAAAATGGAAGCAGATAGAGTTATTGCTCAAAGCGAGAGTTTGGCTGATATTTTTAGCAGAAATTAGAATAAAAGCAATCAATGGTACAAACTTATAGTGGTTCAGTCATTTAAAAAAAATCACAATTAACTTTAATTAATTCAACAACCCCGACTCCTGAATCCTCACCGCATACTCACTCCCCAGATACATCGGATTTCCATGTTTCTCAGACCAGAAACCATCCAGCGTATCGGCATTAAGACAGCGGTAAACCGCAACTCCTTTATATATTTTCCGGTCATCACCTTCGTAGCTGAAATTGATGACCAGAATCTGATCTTTGTAAAAACCTGTGCCGTGCTGAATATGATTACCAATGATCCATCGGGCAATAATGCGGTTGTTTTCATCAATGCGTAAAGTCAGAAAACCGTGATAGGTACTGCTGTTTTCTTCCTGATTGCTTCCCTGTATCGAATAGTTTCCTGCAAGATCGTGTATAGTCATGCTATTTGTTTAAAAATAACAAATGTACTTATCTTTTTATTTAACCTGAGTTCGGGATAACATTATATAAAACGCAAAGCTAAACAAAAGTATTAATCACATGATTTTAAAGATTTAAGATATACAAAGGCGTATAACTTATCGAAGTAATACAAAATTCTTGTATTACTTTGATAAACGAAGTGGCATTGTTTAGCTTGAAAGCATTTCAAAAAAGTAATATTTCTTTGTTTTTCCTTGCGATAAAATAATTTTATTTTGAAAATCAGTCAGTTAAAAATATCTCTTATTCCGAGTTCACGTTATTTAACCTAAATTCAGAAAAAGCAAATATTATAACTTCTGAGCTTTGTAAATAACCTTTGTCTCCGTTTTGGTGAAAAATGTTGTTAAGTGTAATGCCATTGTCGGTGTTAACGAATTGCAAATCTAATTTCTTTGCTTAACATTGCAACCATCAATACTATGAAATCATTTTAAATAATTCGGCTCTTTCAGGTTGTGTATATTTGCAGCTATGATTTATTATGTATCTGTGATCAGTCTTATCAGTTTTGGGCTGTTTGGATTTGACAAAATGAAAGCAGTAAAACGTCAGAGAAGAATTTCGGAATCTACTTTATTAGCTGCAACATTACTGGGAGGAACCATCGGTGCGCTTCTGGGCATGATTCTTTTCAGGCATAAGATCTCTAAAAAATCTTTTCTTTTCAAAATAGTATTCGTTATCGCTATACAAATAATGGCTGTAGTGGCTTATAATAAATTACAGAAGTAATCATTAGTAAATAACTTTCTTTCCTGCATTTTTAAGAACCTGCTGTTACATTAATTGGATTTGTTCTGAAGAAGTATACGAATAACTTAATCAAACCTGAGTTGGGGATAAGTTTTCTTAAACGCAACGTTAAACAAAGAGATTCAATTATCAAGAATTCAGCTTTTAAGATATACAAAAGCACTTCGACTACGCTCAGTATAAACTTTAACTTATTAAAATAATACCATTTTTGTCTTTTTTCAATAAACGAAGTGCCTTTGTTTAGCTTAAAAACTTTCAAAAAGTAAAAAATCTTTTGTTTTTCTTTGCAATAAATTAATATGATGCTATAAATCAATTATTTAAATTTATTTCTTATCCTCGAACTCAGGTTAATCAAAGACAATTTATAGAAACTAATGAAAGTTCAAGAATTAACTTTAACAGTGCATTAACAAAGTTTTAGCATTTCAATTTGGGTGACGGCATTATTTTTTCAAGTCTATGACTAGATAACACCAAAAAATTTAATAGTATGTCAAAAAAAATTGCCATTTTAGCAACACACGGATTTGAAGAAAGTGAACTGAAATCACCAAAAGAACACATTGAGCAGCAGGGATGGACTGCCCACATCATCAGTCCGGAATCGGGAAGCATCAAAGCATGGTCTGAGAAAAACTGGGGAAAAGAATACACTGTAGATAAAACATTAAGCGAAGCATCGGCATCAGATTATGATGCGCTGGTTTTGCCGGGCGGTGTCATCAATCCTGACCAGTTAAGAACCAATGAAGATGCTTTGTCATTTGTTAAAGATTTTTTCAGCCAGCATAAACCGGTTGCGGCAATCTGCCACGGACCGCAGATTCTCATCAATGCGGGTGCAGTTGAAGGAAGAAATCTTACTTCGGTAAAAGCTATTAGCCAGGATTTGAAAAATGCAGGAGCCCAATGGGAAGACAGCGAAGTAGTGGTAGACAGTGGTTTGGTGACCAGCAGAACTCCCGAAGATTTACCGGCATTCAATGCAAAACTGGTAGAGGAAGTAAAAGAAGGGAAACATCAGGAGCAGACACTGTAAAACAGTAAGGTATAGTATACGTTATAGTAAACAGTAAAGGTTTAAGTCCAAATGGATTTAAACCTTTTTTAGTAAAGGTGAAAAATTTAATCTGTACGATTATTTTCAGAATACAAATCTTCCATGTTTTTATTTCTTCCGAATAACTTCTTCATTATTAATTTGTTAAATAATAGACATTGTTGATGTTTAATTCATTAAAAATCACTAATTTCGCACCCGTAAAAATCATTCATGCAAAACATTAGAAATATTGCGATTATCGCACACGTTGACCACGGTAAAACTACCTTGGTTGATAAAATTATTCATGCTACAAACATTTTCAGAGAAAATCAGGAAAGTGGAGAATTAATAATGGATAACAACGATCTTGAAAGAGAAAGAGGAATTACCATTTTATCAAAAAATATTTCTGTTACTTATAAAGACACAAAAATTAACGTAATCGATACTCCTGGTCACGCCGATTTTGGTGGGGAAGTAGAGAGAGTATTGAAAATGGCAGACGGAGTTATTTTGTTGGTGGATGCGTTCGAAGGACCAATGCCACAGACAAGATTCGTATTGCAGAAAGCTTTGGAATTGGGATTAAGACCATTGGTGGTAATCAACAAAGTAGATAAGCCAAACTGTCGTCCGGACGAAGTTCACGATCAGGTTTTTGATTTGTTCTTCAACCTGGAAGCGACTGAAGAGCAGCTGGATTTCCCAACATTCTACGGTTCTTCAAAACAGGGATGGTTCAACACATCACTGGAACAGACTGAAGATATTTTGCCATTACTGGATGGTATTTTACAATATGTTCCGGCTCCGAAAATAGAAGAAGGAAACCTTCAGATGCAGATTACTTCTCTTGATTATTCTTCTTTCCTGGGAAGAATTGCGATCGGAAAAGTGACAAGAGGTGAGCTTAAGGAATCTCAGTGGATCGGTCTTGCTCAGGCAGACGGAAAAATTGCAAAAGGAAAAATAAAAGAATTATACGTTTTCGAAGGTTTAGGAAAGAAAAAAGTAACTGAAGTTCAGGCAGGAGATATCTGTGCCGTAGTAGGTTTTGATGCTTTCCAGATCGGAGATTCTTTTGTAGATCTTGAAAACCCTGAACCGTTGGAAAGAACAGCTATTGATGAGCCTACGTTGAACATGACGTTCTCTATCAACAATTCACCTTTCTTCGGTAAAGACGGTAAATATGTAACTTCTAATCACCTGAAAGAAAGATTACACAAAGAATTAGAGAAAAATCTTGCATTGAGAGTTCAGCAGACAGATGATGCCAATACATTCCTTGTATTCGGTAGAGGTATTCTTCACTTATCTGTTTTAATTGAAACCATGAGAAGAGAAGGATATGAAATGACCATCGGTCAGCCGCAGGTAATCCTGAGAGAAATTGATGGTGAAAACTGTGAGCCTTACGAATCTTTGGTAGTGGATGTACCTGAAGAATATGCTTCAAGAGTTATTGATCTGGCTACTCAGAGAAAAGGTGATCTTCACATTATGGAAACAAAAGGTGAAATGCAGCACATGGAGTTTGAAATTCCTTCAAGAGGTTTGATCGGGTTGCGTTCTCAGATGTTGACAGCAACTGCAGGAGAAGCAATTATGGCACACCGTTTCACAGAATACAAGCCTTTCAAAGGAGCAATTCCGGGAAGAAACAATGGGGTATTGATCAGCAAAACTCAAGGTCCTGCTACTGAATATTCAATCAATAAACTACAGGACAGAGGTAAATTTTTCGTTGATCCGGGTGAGGAAATCTATGCAGGAATGATTATAGGTGAACAGAACAAGCCGGGAGATTTGGTGGTAAACATTGTTGAAGCTAAGCAGCTGAACAATATGCGTGCAGCCGGAAAAGATAAAGATACCGGTGTTGCACCAAAAATCTTGTTCTCTCTGGAAGAATGTATGGAATATATTCAGGCAGATGAAGCAATTGAAGTTACTCCTAATTTCATAAGAATGAGAAAGAAAATTCTTTCTGAAGAAGAAAGAAAAAGAGTGGAAAGAACGGCGAAAGCATAAATTTCACACCTATATAAATCAAGCCTCGGAATTCCGGGGCTTTTTTTATGAATGGAGTTTTACTAATCATACCTATCATTAGCGGCTGAATATTTGCATAAAAGTTTTTATCATTTCAGATGATTGAATGTTTCTAATTAAGTTGAATATCCGCAATGAATCATTATAGATTCTGAGTTTACTTCTGTTAAAAATTTTAATACAATTAAAAGCAGACAATCATCATTAATGAAGCGAAATTTATCAATCAGCATAGATTATCTCTTTCCTGACTTGTTTTAGCCTTAAATGTTAAAGATAAGAATAAAATTAATCTGACCAAAAATATACTGACATAGCGTATGAAAATATTCCACTCCTTACTCATTCTTTCTCTTCTTTTTATTCTTCTCATATCATGTGACGGATTAAAAAAAGCGAGAAATATTTTTGAAACTTCAGAACGTATAAAGTATGAGAGGAACTTTTCAGGCGCAGACAGTCTTATGACACAGTGGAAAAGCAATTTTGCATCTGCCGCAGATAATCAGCTTGTTGTAAAAGATGGTAATGTATTTTCTGTTCAGGTCAATGAAATCAGCATTCCTGCGTTGGGCTATTCTGTGGAACTTCAGCAGGGACGGCTTTTAGTGGTAGAAGCCATTGCCGGTGATCCCAATGCAAAGATCTTTGTTGATATCAGCGAAAAGGTTTATTCTAAAGAAAAAGCAGAAAGTGTACTCATCAGTAAAGGGAGATTTACAAAAAGAATTGAAAATACAGGATCGTATAAAATTATTGTGCAGCCGGAAATCAATTTTGCCGGAACATTTGTATTGAAGATCTATACGCAACCTTCCCTCAGTTTTCCTGTGGCAGGAAAAGGGAACAGTGATGTTCAGAGTTTTTGGGGTGCAAGCCGTGACGGTGGCGGCAGAAGTCATGAAGGAATAGATATTTTTGCACGAAGGGGAACTCCTGTAACAGCAGTAATCAACGGAACTGTCACAAGAACCGGAAATCAGGGCTTAGGCGGGAAGCAGGTTTGGATGAGAGATCCGGAAATGAATTATTCTTACTATTATGCACATTTAGACAGTATTATTGCAAATAGCGGTCAGCGGGTAAAAGCGGGTGACACATTAGGATTAGTAGGAAGTACAGGAAATGCAGCTGGAGGTTCGCCACATCTTCACTTCGGAATTTACACCTTGGGTGGAGCAGTAGATCCTTATTCTTTTGTAAAAAAGACTAAATTACCCGAATCTGTTTCTCCACCGTTGAAAATACTTTCTGCAAAGTTTGCCAAAGCAGGATCTGTGATAAGATCAGGACCGGGTACAGAATATACGACTCTTAAAAAATTAGCAGGTAGAACAGCCATAAAAATTCTCGCTGCAGGGAAAGACTGGTGTCATATAAAAACTGATGACGGAACTGAAGGATTTATATATTCAGACAGGCTTGAATAATGCTGTTTGTCATAATTAATGAGTCTAAATGGTTATATCCTTTTTTTGTATTCTGAATTTTATTATCTTGAAATCCTTAATTACAGATCAGTTTGAATTATAGATCAATGAAAATCACTCATATAAAATTAGTATGCCTTTTGGGACTGTTTGCATCTTTCACTACTTCTTGTGCTGTGAGAGAAAAATTGCCTGCAGCAAAACCCGCAAAAACACCAGACAAGACGGTTAAAATTCCAAATCCGGTATCTGTTCCTCCTGTAGCAGCAGTTGAGGAAGAGTTAAAAGTAGATCTTCCGGCTATCAACCGTGAATTCCGTGGAGTGTGGATTGCAAGTGTCGCCAATATCAACTGGCCTTCAAGAAATAATTTATCTGTAGAACAGCAGAAAAGAGAAGCCATCAGTATGCTGAATATGCTGCAGGAAAACAATTTTAATGCTGTTATTTTTCAGGTTCGTCCTTCTGCAGATGCGTTGTACACAAGCGAGCTTGAGCCATGGTCATATTTCCTGACCGGGAAAACCGGTGAGCCGCCTTATCCCAATTATGATCCTTTGCAATTCTGGGTTGAAGAATCTCATAAAAGAGGTATGGAACTTCATGTATGGCTGAATCCTTACAGAGCACATCATTCTAACGGAGGTGCCGTTACCAATCAGTCTATGGTCAATAAGCTTTCAGATATAACCATCAGATTAAAAAACGGAATGTACTGGTTTGATCCTGCCAATGCGAAAACTCAAGGACACGTGTCTAATGTGGTAAAAGATATTGTAAAAAGATATGATATTGATGCAGTGCATTTCGATGATTATTTTTATCCTTATGCAACGTACAACCGGGGAGCAGATTTCCCTGATCATACCTCCTGGAACGAATATGTAAAAAACGGCGGAACATTAAACAGAGCAGACTGGAGACGGGACAACGTCAATAAATTTGTAGAAAGAATTTATAAAGAAATTCATGCAGAAAAAAATCATGTAAAATTCGGCATCAGTCCGTTTGGGATTTGGAAACCCGGTTATCCCGAAGGAATTGTAGGTTCATCACAATACGATGAGTTGTATGCTGATGCTAAATTATGGCTTAATAAAGGCTGGGTAGATTATTTTTCGCCGCAGTTATACTGGCCGATTGAGTCTAAAGGACAAAGTTTTCCTGCATTGCTGAACTGGTGGAAATCTGAAAATACAATGAACCGCCATCTCTGGCCCGGCTTAAATACAGTGGAAATCAAAGCTTCTGACCGTCCTTCCGAGATTAAAAATCAGGTAGAATTATCAAGACAGATTTTAAATAGCAGCATGGGAACCATCCATTGGAGTATTGCAGGCTTAACGAAAAACGCAGGTATGCTCCCTACACTAAAAAACGGACCGTATAAGGAAAAAGCACTAACTCCAAGAAGTCCATGGATTAAAACACTTCCTTTAGAAAAGCCTACTTTGTTTACCAACGATAATGGAAGTTTTGTACAGGCCAGCTGGAGTTCTAAAAAAATTGGTAATGTATTTCTATGGGTTCTTTTTACACAATACGATGGAGTTTGGAATACTGAAATCCTGACTTTGGAAACACTTTCGAAGGATATTCCAAAGTTTAAAAATGGTAAAACATTAAATGTGGTAGCAATAAAGGCGATAGACCGTTTAGGAAATGAAAGCGATTATATGGCAAAAAAAGTAAAGCAATAATCAATATAATAAGGCTGATGGATTATCAGCCTTATTTTTTTAATCTTAAAAAACCTGTACGATAGTAAATTTTGCAGATCCTGAAGTAATGGTGAACCATTCTCCCTCTAAAGTAGACCTGAACTGGTACGTTTCTGAAGCTCCGTTGCACGAATCATAAGCAGGATCTCCCAATTCCAGCTCTGCACCATAATTAAAGTTGGCATCTCTCCCAACCATCAGACAGTCAGTCCAGTCGGTTTCTGTTGTGATGACGCTGACATTATTTAATGAAGGATGAGCAGGAGTTCTCCATGTTTGGGGATTTGTTGCTGAAGTTTGCACCAACCATTGGCTAACCGGTGGAGTAGCCGACAATCCCTGATTGAATTTTATAAATTCCGCAATAAAAGGACTTCCTCCACTTGCGGGATCAAAAGTCAGATTATAATTGCTGTAATCATTACTTGAAACTCTAGGGTAACAACTGCCATTAAGACCATTTGCTTCAATTCTCGCCTCCAGGAAATAGGATGAATAGTTGTAAACGAGCAATGTCGACTGCTGTGCATTGGTATATACTGCAAGCCATAGTACTGAGAATAAAGTTAAGATATTCGTTTTCATAATATTTAATTTAGTTTATTAAAGTAATATTCATGTTTCTGATGATAATTAGCTCAAATCATTTTAATTGCATTTTTCATTGTTAATTGATTTAACTTAATCCTGTGTTAAACTACTCATAGATATTCAACACCACAAGCTGTTGTTGTAATAATTTATCAATTTATGTTTCTTTCATGGTCAGATATTAAACAATTATACAGTCTGATATATTGCAAGTGGTTTAAAATGAGTTTATTATCAAGTATTTTTTTAACAAAGCATCAGAAATATTATTTCTTAGTGGTATATTAATGAGGATCGCATGAGATTTTAAGTACATATATATGTCATTTAAATTTGAATAATAATTTGCATTGAAATATTTAATCATGAAAGATGTTATGCAAAGCATTGATTAATAGTTATTTGAATTGCAACCATAAGTGTAAATTTATAAATAATTCCCATTATATGTAAATATTTTAGTTTAATCCATAATGATGGAAATAATTTATTGTTAAATTGCAGTACACTTAATTCATTGTTTTTTGAAAATTTAATTCATTAACTAAAATCTAGAAGTTACAATTCATCAAACCTTTTTAATAACAAAAATTTATTTACTATGAAAAAAATTCTTTTTACACTTAGCCTTTTAATGGTTGTGTTAAATTCTTGCACCAACGAAAGTGCAACTGTTAATACAGTAGAATCTATGAAAACTCCTGAAATGCAAAACTTTGCCAAAGCAATGCGAAGTCTGGGAGATCCCGCCAATAGAGCCACCGAGGAAGAAAAAAGAAGCGGGAGTGCAGAATTAAGCGACAGAAGAAAAAGAATTCTTCTTCCTTCTGCAACAGAACTTATTAAGTCTACCGGAGTTACAGATGCGCAAATTCAGCAGAAAACAAATGGAGATGTTTCTGCGATTTTGGTCTGGGCAATCCAGATTAATCAGGAAAAAATGGCTCAAATAAGAAATAACGTGAAATTGTAATATTATGAAAAAGCATTTTTTAATAATCTGCTGTGCTTTAGGAACCCAGATTTTTGCACAGCAAAGTAAGCTTACCATCAACAATTATTCACCTTATGATTTTCGTGGTCAGTTAATGGCGACTCCATTAGGAACCTGTTATCCTATGATCAGTATTGGATATCCCGCCGTACCCGATCAACTTCTAGTACCCGCATCCGACAGCTTTTACCTGTCAACGTACAGTGATGGTGTGGCATCAGGTATCAGCTCTTTTTTTGTTACTACTTCACCAACTAATCCTGGTATGCCAAGAATTCCAGGCCATCCTACATTATCCCCAATGGGACCTATCTCATTAAATACTGACTGGAGACACACTAAATTTCAAATGTGGTTTGCAGGAACAAACACTCCGGTGTCTTCAGGAGGAACAAACGTACCTGAAACTTATTTTTTAGGAAATTTGGGAGATGGTACTAATAGCTGTTTCAGCGGACCGACAAATGTTTCCAGTGTTTATGGCTATGCTGAATGGTATACTATTACGTCCGGAAGTATAAAATATACTTTTATTGATATTTTTTAATTGAAGATTATGAAAAAGATATTTTTAATGTTCAGCTTATTTTTAAGCACCATTGCATTTTCCCAAGTAACTCCGCTTACAATAAACAATTATTCAAGTTATAAGCTTACAGGGAGGTTGAGAGCTGCTGATCTGACCAATTGTGTTCCGGAACTTTACGTGGGAAATACCTTGTCTAGTGGCAATTTTACAATTCCAGCTTCTTCGAGTACAGAATACGTTAAATATTACACCGCTAATACCGCTACTATTCCCGTATTCGATTACCTTGTAAGAATGTCTAATACGACACCGGCTTCGGTACTTCCTTACAATCATCCGAATGTAGTGGCTATTTCACCTACCACCGATTGGTCATTTTATGCATTTGATTTAAGAGATGCAGCAAATAATATTTATGATCATTTTGAATTAGGAGTAGCTCCTTGTGCAAGCAATTATCCTACCTATGAGATGGGATCGGTTTCGGAGGCGGAATGGTTTACTATTACTTCTGGAGGAACTGTCCACAGCTATATCCAGATTTATTAATTACATTCTCTAACAATAAAAATAGCTCCTTATTTGTAAGGAGCTATTCTATATTATACAAAATTGATCTTATCCAATCTCAATACCATTATCTACCGTTTCGTCAGGCGTTACAAAAGATAATTTTCCGTCCGGTTTTGTGGTTAAAAGCAACATTCCCTGAGATTCGATTCCTCTGATTTTTCTCGGAGCAAGATTTAATAAAATCATTACCTGCTTTCCAATCACTTCTTCTGGAGTAAAGCTTTCTGCAATTCCTGAAACTACCGTTCTTATATCCACTCCGGTATCTACTTTCAGTTTTAACAATTTATCTGCTTTTTCTACTTTTTCAGCTTCTAAAATGGTTGCAGTTCTTAAGTCGATTTTTGTAAAATCATCAAAAGTGATTTCGTCTTTCATAGGATTGGCGTTTGGGTTTGTTTTTTTATTGTTTTGTTTGGTGTCTTCCAGTTTTTGGATTTGAGCTTCGATAACATCGTCTTCAATTTTTGAGAAAAGAAGAGAGGCTTCGTTGATTTTGTGACCAGTTTCAATTAAAACAGATTTAGTTTCAACGTCTTTCCAATCTGATTTTTGAACATTAAATAGAGTCAATAATTTTTCAGAACTGAAAGGCATAAAAGGTTCACATAATTGAGCTAAAGCAACAGCAATCTGAGCGCCTACAAATAGAGAATGCGCCGCTTTTTCAGGATGGTCTTTAATGGTTTTCCAAGGTTCTTCTGTCTGAAGATACTGGTTTCCGAAACGTGCTAAATTCATTAAAGCTGTTAAAGAATTTCTGAATTCGTAGTTTTCCAGAAAACCTGAAATTTCTTTTGCAGCTTTATTGATTTCTGCTAATTCAGGAGTATTTACATCACCTTGAGGAACAACTCCATCATAATATTTATGAATTAAAACTGCCACTCTGTTGATGAAGTTTCCGAAAATCCCAACCAATTCTGAATTATTTTTGGTCTGAAAATCCTTCCACGTAAAGTTATTATCTTTTGTTTCCGGAGCCGATGAAAGAAGAGCATATCTCAATACATCCTGTTGTCCGGGGAAATCTTCCACATATTCGTGCGCCCAAACCGCCCAGTTTCTTGAAGTTGAGATTTTATCGTTTTCAAGATTCAGAAATTCAAAAGCAGGGACATTTTTTGGCATATTAAAATCGCCGTGAGCTTTCATCATCGCAGGGAAAATAATACAGTGAAACACAATATTATCTTTTCCGATAAAGTGAACCAAATCAGATTCTTCGCTTTGCCAGTAATCTTTCCAGTCTTTTCCGTTTTTCTCAGCCCATTCTTTCGTGAAAGAAATATAACCGATCGGTGCATCAAACCAAACGTAAAGTACTTTCCCTTCAGCATTCGGAAGCGGAACAGGAACACCCCAATTCAAATCTCTGGTCATTGCACGAGGTTTCAAACCGTCATTCAACCAGGATTTTACCTGTCCGTAGACATTCGGCTTCCAGTCGTCTTTATGACCTTCAATGATCCATTCGTTTAGGAAATCTTCGTATTCATTTAATGGTAAATACCAGTTTTTTGTTTCTTTTAAAATAGGAACATTGCCGCTCAACATTGATTTTGGATTGATCAATTCGGATGGTGAAAGGGTAGAACCGCATTTTTCACACTGATCTCCGTACGCATTTTCATTACCACAATTCGGGCAGGTTCCTACAATATACCGGTCTGCTAAGAATTCTCCCGCCTGTTCGTCAAAATACTGCTCAGACATTTCTTCTGTAAACTTCCCTTTTTCGTAAAGAACTTTAAAAAAATCCTGACTTGTTATACGGTGATTTGATGATGTTGTTCTTGAATACTCGTCAAAAGAAATTCCCAAATCTGAGAACGATTTTTTGATGATTTCGTGGTATTTATCAACAATATCCTGCGGCGTAACGCCTTCTTTTTTAGCTCTTATGGTAATAGGGATTCCGTGTTCATCGCTTCCGCAGATAAACGCCACATCTTTCCCTGATCTTCTCTGAAATCTCGCATAAACATCTGCAGGAATATAAACTCCCGCCAAATGCCCAATATGAACCGGTCCGTTTGCATAAGGCAAAGCTGCCGTAATCATCTTTCTGTTTGACATTTATAGTATAGTTTTAAGTCTGCAAAGATAAGGTAAATCTTCAAAATTATCTCAATATGAATATTATGAAACAAAATAGGTCTAATTAGTTAATTAATATGATAATAAGTTAAACAAATGTTTAACTTATTGTTAATTTACAAACCATGTTATGTTATGCATATTTTCATTAAATAATTTGTTATCAGTAAATTAAATAAAATTACTTGTTTAATATACATAATTTTATGTTAAATTAAAATAAAATTATGATAATTATAATTTTTTTATAAATTGCACCAAAGCTTAAAGCTAAAGAAAAATAAAGAAACTATATAAAATATAATATTGTGAAAAATTTTACAACGGTGTTAAAAATTGCGCCGGCATTTTTATTGGCAAGCTCAATATTGCAGGCACAAACACAAGACTCTCTTACAAAAGAAAAGGCTATTGAAGAAGTTGTTTTAGTGGGTTTTGGAGCTAAGAAGAAAACAGATCTTACAGGATCAGTGACTGCTGTAACTGAGAAAGATTTTAACAAAGGTGCAATTGTCTCCGCTGATCAACTGATACAGGGGAAGGCTCCAGGAGTTAGGATAACAAATAACGGAGGTTCACCAGATTCTAATCCAAATATAAGAATTAGAGGAGGATCATCTCTAAGTGCATCTAATAACCCTTTGATTGTTATCGACGGAATTCCTCTTGATGCTACTAATCCAGCAGGAATACAAAACCCTTTAGCTTTAGTAAATCCAAATGATATAGAATCATTTTCAATTCTGAAAGATGCTTCCGCTACAGCAATTTACGGTGCGAGAGCTTCTAATGGTGTAATTTTGATTAAAACGAAATCAGGCGGCGGAAAATTAAAAATGAGTTTCAACACCAATGTTTCTGTTGGAAAAGTTTCAAAATACATTGATGTAATGGACTCTGACCAGTTCGTAGATTTTGTTAAAAACTATTTTCCAAATGATGTATGGAAGCTTGGTGTTGGTGGAGATATCAACAACCCGACTGTCATGGGAAAAGTTTATGACACCAACTGGCAGGATGTAGTTTACAGAACTTCAGTATCTACAGATAACAACTTTAGTGCCTCTGGAAATCTCTTTAATAGATTACCTGTAAGATTATCTTTAGGATATAACAGGACAGAAGGGGTAGTGAGAAATGATGATTTAGAAAGATATTCTGCAACCTTAAGACTTACACCAACATTTTTTGATAAACACCTAAAAGTAGATATTAATGCAAAAGGGTTTAAAGTAGACAAACAGACTGTAGATGCTGGTGGTGCAATAGGAAGTGCATTATCAAGAAATCCAACATTACCAGTATATAGTAGTGATGTTTGGGGCATGAATGGACCTAACTATTTTGGAGGATATTATCAAAATTATTACATTGGAACAAATGGACGTTACAATTTAACAACTGATTCTAATCCTCTTGGTCTACTTGAGCAGAGATTTAGACCAGAAAACACAATGCGTTTTTTAGGAAATGTTGAGTTGGATTATAAATTTCACTTTTTACCAGACTTAAGAGCGGTTGTCAATATGGGTATTGAATCTTCAAGAACTAAAATTCGTGAAACTTATGCACCTAATGCCCGTAATTCAGTAATCAATTTAGTATACAATTCTTTGGATGATATCTTATATAATCCAGGCTTGGGATATGCGGAAAACCAGTTTACTAATAATAGAAACTTGGATGCATATTTAGTTTATAACAGAAAAATTAATGACTTTTTTACTAATTTTTTAATTCAGGGAGGTTATACTTATCAGGATTTTAGATATGATGGAAATAAAGAGCAATTCTACGCAGATCCAAGCGGTTCCGGAATTAGAATTCCGCAACCAAACAGAGCTAATCCTACATTTGGATATTTTAATCACCTGAATTTACAGTCTTTCTTTGCAAGGACTAATGTAGATATTAAAAACAGATATTTGTTTACTGCATCTTTCAGAGCAGATGCATCTTCTCTATTTAATGGCTTTGACAACCAGTGGGGATATTTTCCTTCTGCAGCAGTTGCATGGAAAATGCAGGAAGAGGAATTTCTTAGAAACTCATCTGTTGTTAAAGAACTTAAGCTAAGATTAGGATGGGGGCAGACAGGTCAGCAAGATATAACTCAGATTTCTGGAGGTTTTTATCCTTCAAGACCTTTATTTTCTTTAGGCTCTGAAACTGCTCAATACCTTCCTGGTTTTAACATTTATAATGCTTTGCCTTTTAATCAAAATCTGAAATGGGAAACAACGACAAGCTGGAATGCAGGTGTAGATTTCAGCCTATTCAGAAATAATTTAATTTCAGGAAGCATTGATTTTTATGATAGAAAATCTACCGATCTATTACTGAAAGCTCCACTACCACCTGGACAAGGTCTTACTAATGAATTTTCGGATAATGTTGGATCTTTAAGAAATCGTGGGGTAGAAATGAATCTTAATGTAAATCCAATTAAAAATGAAAATCTAAACTGGAATATTTTTGGTAATTTTTCCTATAATAAAGGAGAAATTTTAGAACTGAAATATTATGACAGAATTTCTGCAGGAGGAGATCTTCCAGTAGGAACAGGCGTAAAAGTTGCATATAATGTTGTTGGTTTACAGCCATATTCAGCCTGGGTGTTCCAACAGGTTTATGATGCGTCAGGTAACCCTATTGCAGATTCTTTTGTAGACAGAAATGGTGATGGAATTATCACTAACGAAGATCGTTATGATGCTCAAATGATTCCTAATTTTACTTATGGATTTGGAACATCATTAACGTACAAAAATTGGGATTTCACTGCTAACCTGAGGGGACAGATTGGCGGTAAAGTGTATGATGGAAGACATGTTGCGCAAGGTTTTGTTAATCAGACCAAGCCGTCAAACTCAGAACATTTAAATAATACTCTTGATTTCTCAAACAATCAGTATTCTATAAATCTTGTTCAGCCAACTGACAATATGTTTTTCTCAGATTATTTCTTGCATGATGCTTCATTTCTGAGAATGGATAATGTTACTTTAGGTTATAAAATTGACAAAATATTTGGCAACAAACTAGATTTAAGAATTTACGGATCAGTAAACAATGCTTTTATTATTACTAATTATAAAGGACAAGATCCTGAGAATTTTGGAGGAATTGATAGTAATTTTTATCCAAGACCAAGAATTTATACTTTAGGCTTTAACTTTAATTTTTAATTGATTTAAAATGAAAAAAACAAAAATATATAGCATATTAGCAATAGCAGGATTATTTCTTGCATCTTGTACCAATGATCTGGTAACTGAACCTAAATATGAACTGACTTTAGAAGAGTTATTGGTAAGAGATCCTAATGCCGTAGAAGGATTACTATCCAGAATGTATTCCACATTTGCACTCTCCAGTGTTTCAGGTCCGGGAGATTCTGATATCGCAGGAGCTAATGCTGGAGAATCACCTTTTATCAGGGGGCTTGTAAATCTTAATGATTTTACGGCTGATGGAATGAAAAATAGGTGGGGAGATAACGGATTAGACCAGTTAACGACAACAACAGGATGGAATTCTAATAATAAATTTTTTAAATATGTATACGACAGAATTTATTATACTATTCCTCAAACTACTAATCTCATTATTATTTTGAAAGAAAAAGTAGACGTTCCAAATGAAGACCAGTATATTAGTGAACTAAGGTTTTTAAGAGCATTATCATATTATTATTTAATTGATTTTTTTGGAAAAGGCCCATTAGTCAATGATGAAAATTATGGTACTCCTAACCCTATTCCTGAAGCTTCAAGGGCTGAACTATTTGCATTTGTAGAAACCGAACTTAAAGATATCGAATCGAAGATTGCTCCTTCAAATAGCTACGGTAGAGCAAATCAGGCTGTAGTTCAGATGTTATTAGCTAAATTATATCTTAATGCTGAGGTCTACACCGGATCCGCAAAGTATAGTGAGGCTGCAACTTATGCTACAAAAGTAATTACAAGTGGTATATATCAGTTAGAGTCTAATTTCGCAAAAAATTTCCGAGCTGATAATAATACTTCCAAAGAAATTATTTTCCCTTTGATTGCTGATGCTAGCAATTCTCAAAGCTTTGGTAATACTACCTATATTGTGAATGGAAATCTGAACTCAGCTACTATGACTTTAGATACATATGGAGCAACAGAAGGCTGGGGTGGACACCGTGCAACAAAAGGATGGTATGGACTTTTTGCACCCAATGCAGCAGCACTTGCAGCAAGTACAGATGTTAGAGCAAAGCAATTTTGGTTAACAGGCCACAATTATGAAATGGCTGACTATAAAGAGTGGACCGATGGTTATCCTTCAATAAAATTTTCTAATAAGAATTCAGATGGTTCTGGTGCCGTAACATCTTTTTCATCTACTGACTTTCCTCTTTTCAGATTAGCAGATGCCTATCTTATATATGCTGAGTGTGCTTTGAGAGGCGCTTCTACAGCCAATGTAGCACAGGGTCTTACCTATGTTAATCAAATTCGCACAAGATCAAATGCTTCTTCTCTTCCTGCACTTACTTTACAAAACGTATTGGATGAAAGAGGTAGAGAGTTAGGTCTTGAGGGTGTCAGAAGACAGGATTTAATAAGATTCGGAAGATTTACCGGCGCAACTTATCTTTGGCCTTGGAAAGGAGGCGTAGCAAACGGAACATCTATATCAGATAATTATAAGCTTTTCCCAATTCCAGCTTCTGCAATTCAGGCAAATCCTAATCTAACTCAAAATCCAGGGTATTAATTTTTAAATTGATAAAAAATGAAAAAGATAATTAATATATTACTAACTTCAATGCTGTTTTTATTTATTTTCTCGTGTGTAGAGGAAGATGATAAAATAGTTTTAAATGAAGTTTCAGAAGGAAATATTTCTGCTGATAAAAGCACTTTGGTTCTTAATAACGCTACACCAGAAATGGAAGCGATAAAGTTTTCATATAAAATTCCTACTTTTGATGTTTTGGTTGTTCCTCAATATTCAATTGAAATAGCATTGAAAGGCACAAATTTCAATAATTCTCAGTCTATATCGACAACAAAAGATCCAGCTACATTAACTCTTACACACAAAATCTTTAACGAACGATTAGTAGCTTTAGGAGCAAAACCAGGAGAAGAGACTGATATAGAAGTAAGGTTGAGAACATTTTTTAATCAGAATGCAAATTATTATTCTAATGTGCTTTCGTTAAAAGTAACACCTTTTGTTGATCTGAAAAATCTATATCTTGTTGGCGATGCTACAGAAGCAGGATGGAATAACAACAACAACAACCCTGTACTTTTTAGAGACCCGGTTAATGTTAACAAATTTCACTTCAGAGGATATTTTGCTGCCGGAGCATTTAAAGTATTAGAAAAACTTGGTGAATGGCATCCACAATGGGGAGTAAATGGCAGTGTAGTTTCAGTTAGCAATCCTAATGGATCCAACGAGCCGGGAGCATTTAGTGTTCCTTCTGCTGGATACTACAGTTTCGAAATTGATATTAACTTGAAAACATTCACTTTAACCCCTTCTACATCTGGTAATGTCTATACAACTATAGGTATTATTGGTTCTTCAACACCTGACGGATGGAACAGTGATCAGGATATGGTTACATCATCTTTTAATCCTCATATTTGGAAGATAAGTAACATTTCATTTACTGTTGGGGAAGCAAAATTTAGAGCTAATAATGATTGGGGAACTAACTGGGGAAGCAATACTCCTTTTTCGGGAATTGCAACATCTGGCGGTGCTAATATACCTGTAAATGAAGCAGGTAATTATGACGTCTATTTCAATGATTTAGATGGAAGATATATTTTTGTTAAGAAATAATAATAATGGATTTCAAATAGCAAAGTGTTGCTTTTCAGCAGCACTTTGTTTATTTTTATACGTTTATAAATAATCATTATGAAGAAAATTACAATGGGAGCAGCTTTGTTCTCCATGATGTTTGCCGGTATCAATGCACAATCCCTCAAATCTCCTGACGGGAAATTTGAAATGAACTTCCAGCTAAAACAGGGGGTTCCATACTATAATCTTAAATACAATGGAAATATTGTTGTAGAAGATTCTAAATTAGGATTAAGAATTTTTAAAGACAAAGCCATAAAATTTGCTTCTGAAATTGCAAAGCCTGAAGATGCTAAGTTCGATTTAAATAGCGGATTTACAAAAATTGCGGAAAAAAGAGATGCCAAAAATGAAACCTGGCAGCCTGTATTAGGCGAAAAGAAAAATTACATCAATCATTATAACGAGTTGGCCCTTACTCTTAATCAGGCTTCTACAGAGAGAAGTATTGTTGTTAAATTCAGATTATTTAATGACGGATTAGGTTTCAGATATGAATTTCCTCAGCAGAAAAATTTAAACTACTTCGTCATTAGAGAAGAAGACTCTGAAATAGATCTGACTTCTGATATGAAAGCATGGTGGATGGTTGCAGATTATGATTCGCAGGAATATAAATATCAGGAAACAAAAATTTCTGAAATTCCTTCAAAATGGGTAGGTGCAGCAGATGCAAATGCTTCCCAGACGTTAATAAAAAATGCAGTGCAGTCTCCTTTAATGTTGAAAAAAGAAGGTAAAGAACCTTTATACATCAATATTGCTGAAGCGGCAGTGTTAGATTATCCAGCCTCTCATTTAGAAGTTGATGCTCAGAATTATAAATTTAAAACTCACCTTACTGCAGACAGACAGGGAGCTAAAGGATATATTCAGACTCCAATGGTTACACCATGGAGAACCATTATTGTTTCTCCAAAAGCAGAAGAAGTAATGGCTTCTAAAATGCTTTTTAATCTTAATGAATCCACAAAATATACGGATACTTCTTATATTCATCCTACAAAATACATGGGAGTATGGTGGGAAATGATTATTGGTAAATCTCAATGGGCGTACGGACAACCGGAATCTAATGTTCGAATTGGCGAAACTGATTTTGCAAAATTGACTCCCAACGGAAAACATGCTGCTAATAATACCAAAGTGAAAGAATATATTGATTTCGCTGCTGAAAACGGTTTCGACGGATTACTGATAGAAGGCTGGAATATAGGCTGGGAAGACTGGTTTGGAAATTCAAAAGAATTTGTATTCGATTTTATTACTCCATATCCTGATTTTGACATTAAAATGCTGAATGACTATGCACACTCTAAAGGTATCAAACTCATCATGCATCACGAAACTTCAGGTTCAGCAACAAACTATGAAAGATGGGCAGACAAAGCTTTTCAGCTGATGAATAAATACGGGTATGATGCGGTGAAAACCGGATATGTAGGAGATATTATTCCAAGAGGAGAACATCATTATTCTCAATGGACGATCAATCATTTTTACAGAATTGCTGAGAAAGCAAATGAGTATAAAATTATGATAAACTCCCATGAATCGGTTCGTCCGACTGGGGAGAGCAGAACCTATCCAAACTATATTTCGGCTGAAGCTGCGAGAGGAACCGAATATGAAGCCTTTGGCGGGAACAATCCTGATCACCAGACGATTCTTCCGTTTACACGATGGATGGGAGGTTCTATGGATTACACGCCCGGAATTTTCCAGACAAAATTAGACTATTATTTCCCTGGAGACACAAGATTTGTCAAAACGACATTAGCAAAGCAGTTAGCACTATATGTAACTATGTATATGCCGCTTCAGATGGCTGCAGATTTACCTGAAAATTATAAGAAGCACATGGACGCTTTCCAGTTTATCAAAGATGTGGCGGCAGATTGGGATGATACGAAAATTTTATCGGCAGAACCGGGAGATTATATCGTTACGGCAAGAAAAGCAAAAGGAACGGAAAATTGGTTTGTAGGTGGAATTACCGATGAAAATAAACGTGATTACACGGTAGATTTCTCATTCCTGAACAAAGGTCAGAAATATGAAGCTACGATTTACGAAGATGGAAAAAATGCAGACTATATCGACAATCCTCAAAGCTATAACATCTACAAAAAAGAGATCACCAGCAAATCTAAAATCAATTTTAAAATGGTACGAAGCGGAGGTTTTGCCATCTCTATCAAACCTGTAAAATAATTTTTTTGATTAAATAACAACCAAAACCTTATGGGATTTCCTGTAAGGTTTTTTAATCCGAATTTTATATGAAGAAAATATATGCAGTTTTTGCACTTTCAGCAGCAGCATTTGCTTTTTCCCAAAAACCTTTAGATAAAGTAGAACCTGCATTCTGGTGGAAAGGAATGAAAAACCCGGAACTTCAGATTCTTGTGTACGGAAAAGATATTGCGAAAAACGAAATTGAACTTTCAGACGGAGTTCAGATCAAGGATATCCAGAAAGTAGAAAATCCGAACTATGTTTTTGTAACCGTTAATACCAATGAAATTAACGTTCCGAAATTTAGCATTAACATAAAAAACGGAAAGAAAAATGTCGGTTCTTACACCTATGAACTGAAGCAGAGAAATCCAAATTCAGCAGACAGAGAATCTTATTCTTCCAAAGACGTGATGTATCTCATCATGCCTGATCGTTTCGCAAATGGCGATGAGAAAAATGATTCCAGTCCCAATTTAACGGAAAAAGTAAACAGAAATCTTCCTAACGGCAGACACGGCGGAGATCTGCGCGGAATTATCAACAACTTGGATTATATTCAGAATCTTGGAGCAACCGCTGTCTGGCTTACTCCCGTTAATGAAGATAACGAAAAAGTGTATTCTTACCACGGATATGCACAGACAGATTTATACAAGATCGACGAACGTTACGGGACCAACGAAGAGTATAAAGAACTTTCCCAAAAGCTGAATCAGAGAAAAATGAAGCTTGTGATGGATTATGTAACCAATCATTGGGGAGTTTCGCACTGGATGATCAAAGATTTACCCACAAAAGACTGGATTCACTGGTTCAGTGATGGCGAAAATGGTTTCAAACGTTCCAATTATAAGACAACCACTCAGTTTGATACAAATGCTTCTGAAGTGGATAAAAAATTAGCCTTAGACGGATGGTTTGATACAACAATGCCCGATATTAATCAGAAAAATCCTTTGGTTTTAAAATATTTAACACAGAATGCAATCTGGTGGATCGAATATGCAGAACTGGGAGGTTTCCGTGTAGACACTTATCCTTACAACGACAAAGAAGCGATGGCAAAATGGGCAAAAGCGATTACTGATGAATATCCGAACTTCAATATTGTAGGAGAGGCATGGCTGTATTCCAGTGCGCATATTGCGGCGTGGCAGAAAGATTCAAAAATAGGAGAGGCGGCAAATTATAATTCAAACCTTCCTTCTGTAATGGATTTTACGCTGTATTCTGATCTGCCAAAAGCTTTGAAAGAAAAAGACGGTTGGGATTCCGGGATGGTAAAATTATATAATGTATTTACCAGCGATTTTCTGTACCCGAACATCAACAATCTTTTGGTGTTTTTCGAAAACCATGATACGGAAAGATTTAACGAAATCTTCAATGGAAATTCGGCGGATTATAAACTGGCAATGACCTTAATATCGACAGTTCGCGGAATTCCACAGCTGTATTACGGTTCTGAAGTGGGAATGCGTGGCGACAAAAACAAAGGGGGCGATGCAGATATCAGAAGAGATTTTCCGGGCGGCTGGAAATCAGATAAGATCAATGCTTTCAATCCTTCAACCCAAACTCCTGAACAAAAAGAATTTTACGATTTTACCCAGAAGTTGCTGAACTGGAGAAAAGGCAAAGAAGTCATTCATACAGGAAAAACAAAGAATTTTGTTCCGCAGAATAATGTTTTTGTGTATTTTAGATATAATGAAAAAGAAAGCGTAATGGTCATTTTAAATAATAATGATTCGGAACAAACGATCGACGTGAAGCATTTCGCAGAATCCCTGAACGGTTTTTCAAAAGGGAAAGACATCATTTCCGGCAAAGAATTTTCGGTAAAGGATCAATTTAAAATTCCTGCAAAATCATCGATGGTTATTGAATTGAATTAAAACTAAGTTTCACAAATCTTTGTGATTTTACTAAGTGAAACTCCTTTGCGAATTTAAAAACAATTACTAGTTAAAAATAAAAACTTTGCGCTCTTTGCGTAAAAAAATAAAATTAAAGGTTTATTTAAACATGAAAAAAACTACAATATTATTTACCTTCATCCTATTTGTATTGGGTTTTACAGCCCTTTCTGCTCAGTCAAAATTAGATAAAGAAAAAGCAGAAATCGGAACCATGCTCGACGGATTCAATGTAGCAGCAGCAAAAGCAGATTTTACCACCTATTTTAATTATTTTGCCGACGAATCTGTTTTTATAGGGACAGATGCTACAGAAGTCTGGGACAAAAAAGCTTTTATGGTTTGGGCAAAACCGTATTTCGATAAAAAGAAAACATGGAATTTTACTTCTCTGAAAAGAAATATTTACTTCAGCAAAGACGGAAAACTGGCTTGGTTTGATGAATTATTGGATACCCAAATGAAAATCTGCCGTGGTTCAGGAGTCGTTGAAAAAATCAACGGAGAATGGAAAATAAAGCAATATGTACTTTCTGTAACTGTTCCGAATGAAGTAATAGATAAAATAGTAGAAGTAAAAACACCGATTGAAGATCTATTAATGAAGGAAATGACCATTAAAAAATGATGAAAAAAACAAAACCAAACTTATCCATGCTTCAAATTATTAATATGAGCATGGGATTTCTCGGAATCCAGATGGCTTTTGGTCTGCAAAACGGAAATGCAAGCCGGATTTTGGCAAATTTCGGAGCCGATGTTCACGAATTATCATGGTTTTGGCTGGTTGCGCCGGTTACAGGTTTGATTGTTCAGCCCATTATTGGTCATATGGGAGATAATACATGGAGTCCGCTTGGAAGAAGAAAACCATATTTTTTAATTGGTGCAGTTTTATGCGCCATCGGATTGGTAATGCTTCCTAATGCAGCTTCTGCCACACAGATGATGGCAGCAAATGTCTTGTTGATCGCTGTTATTTTCTTAGCAATGATGGATGCGTCCATTAATGTGGCAATGGAGCCTTTCCGTGCTTTGGTAGGAGATATGCTGCCAAAACATCAGGCGACGATAGGCTTTTCAGTTCAGACGATTTTGATAGGAATCGGAGCTGTTATTGGTTCAGATTTACCAAACTGGCTTACCAAATTAGGAATTTCTAATGAAGCCCCGAAAGGATTTGTTGCAGATAATGTCATCTATTCTTTTTACATCGGAGCGGCCGTACTTATTGTATCAATTTTATATACAATCATTACGACCAAAGAATATTCTCCTGAAGAATTTGCTTCATTTGAAGGCGGAAAGGAAATTGTAGAAGAAAAATCTAAAATGTCAGATATTTTCAAGGATTTTGCCAATGTGCCGTCCCAGATGAAAAAACTGGGCGTGGTGCAGTTCTTCTCGTGGTTTGCCTTATTTACGATGTGGGTTTTTACAACCAGTGCTTTGGCAACCCATCATTTCGGTCTTTCTCCTGAAGATACACATTCAGCGGAATTTAATAAAGCGGGAGATTTAACGGGAAGTCTTTTTGGAAGTTATAATTTCTATGCTATTTTCTTTGCTTTTGCGCTGACTCCGATTGCCAAATTTATCGGTAAAAAGCAGACTCACGCTTTAGCTTTGGCAAGTGGAGGATTAGGATTGATTTCGATGTATTTTATTAAAGATATAGGTTACCTCTGGATTTCCATGGTAGGATTAGGCTTTGCGTGGGCAAGTATTCTGGCAATGCCTTATGCCATGCTTATTGATTCTATTCCACAGAAAAAAATGGGCGTTTACATGGGAATTTTCAACTTTTTTATTGTAATTCCACAAATCATAAACGGTATATTCGGAGGTCCGATTGTAAGTGGTGTTTTTGGTAAAATGGCAATTGATTATATCATTGTCGGAGGTATCTGCATGTTGTTGGGAGCAGTTTTGACGATGATTCTAGTTAAATCCGGAGGTGATACGCCGAAAGAAATTGAGGAAGAGATTCAACAGGTACATTTTTAATAATATTTAAAATTTTCTCATATAAAGCGGACTTATTGTTCGCTTTTTTATTTTCTACAGATAACATTTTTGAATTTGTTTAATCAAATACCTTCAAAGCTTTCTTATCTTACGTCAACATTTTCAGGACTTGCAAGATCTACATTTGTATTGTAATTAATGATAACAATAAACAACAATTAAATAATAATAAAAGATATGAAAACAGTTTATCACAAAGCAGATACAAGAGGTCATGCCAATCACGGATGGTTAAATTCTTATCACACATTCAGTTTTGCAGGATATCAAAACCAGGAAAGAATGAATTTTGGAGTTTTAAGGGTTTTAAATGATGATACCGTTTCTCAGGGAATGGGTTTCGGAACACATCCCCATAGAGACATGGAAATTATTTCTATTCCGTTGGAAGGAGATCTGGAGCATAAAGATTCTATGGGAACAACTGCAGTTATTAAAAAAGGTGAGATTCAGGTAATGAGTGCCGGAACAGGAGTTCAGCATAGCGAATACAACAAAAATAAAGATGAACCTGTTAAATTTTTACAAATCTGGGTTTTCCCCAGAGAAATTGGCGTTGAACCGAGATATGACCAGCAAAACATTAAAAGTGAAGAAAAGATCAATGACTTCCAGCAGATTCTCTCACCCGATAAAAATGATGCCGGAGTTTGGATACATCAGGATGCATGGTTTAATTTAGCTAATTTCAAAAATGGAAATTCAAAAGATTACCAACTGAATAAAAACGGAAACGGAGTCTATGCATTTGTTCTTAGCGGAACTGCAAAAATAGGTGATCAGATTTTAAACAGCAGGGACGGGCTGGGAATTTGGGATACTCAGAGTTTTAATGTTGAAGCACTTGAAGATGCAGAAATTCTTTTAATGGAAGTTCCAATGGAATTACCGGCGTATCTTAAATAAACCCTAATTTTGAACCACAAAAATTCCCATCCTTCGGAGGGGTGGCGAAAAATTATTGATTTTTTGACAGGATGGTTGCATAAAAAACCAATATATAAAACATATTAAAAATATACAATTAAAATAAATGAAAATTTTAGCAATAGCAGGAAGCAATTCCGATACATCAATCAACAAAATGCTGGTTACTTACGCAGCTTCATTAATTCCAAACGCAGAAGTGGAAATTGTAGATATGAATGCCTTTGAAATGCCGATCTACAAGCATCAGCGTGAAGTAGAAAGCGGAGTTCCGCAGGAAGCAAAAAACTTTGCAGAGAAAATTGACGCATCAGACATACTTTTGGTATCTTTATCTGAACACAACGGAACCTATTCTTCAGCATTCAAAAATGTGCTCGACTGGACTTCGAGAATCAAAGAAAGAGCAGTCTGGAATGAGAAGCCGATGCTGCTAATGGCAACAGCTCCTGGTGGAAGAGGAGGTCTGGGAGTTCTGGAAGCAGCCGAAAAGCGTTTTCCACTTCACGGAGGAAATATTGTAGAAACTTTTTCACTTCCCTTTTTTAATGATAATTTCAACAGAGATAGTCTAAGTATTTCTAATGAAGAGAAAAACAATGAGTTAAAAGAGAAAATGAGCAAAATTGCTGCGTTAGAATCAATACTCGAAAAATAGATTTGAAATTTAACGGAAAATTAATATCTTTGCAAAAAGAAAAAAATGAAGATTCAGTCCACTTTTAATCAATGTTTTTCAAAATATGGAAAAACTGTGGACTCTGAAACTTTCAGATAAAACATCAGCCGATAATCGACCAAGATTGTCGGCTTTTTTATTTTCTTTAAAAGGACAAAAGTAAATGTAAAAAGATAAAGATAACAGTCTGTAATCTGAAATCTTGCATCTAAAATCTAATATAATAATGAGCAACACGTACAAATCAGCAGGAGTAGACAAAGAGGAAGGATACAAAACCGTTGACAAGATCAAAAAAGCGGTGGGCGAAACGCACAATGCAAATGTTTTGAATCATTTGGGAAGTTTCGGGGCATTCTATGAGATCGGAGGATACAAGAATCCGGTTTTGGTCTCAGGAACTGATGGAGTGGGAACAAAACTTAAAGTTGCGCTAGATTCAAAAAAATACGATTCTATCGGGGTAGACTGTTTCGCAATGTGCGCCAACGATATTCTTTGTCATGGCGCAAAACCATTGTTTTTCCTGGATTATCTTGCTTGTGGAAAACTCGACTCCGAAATTGCTGCTGAAATCGTTTTGGGAATGGTAGAAGCCTGTAAAGATAATAATTGTGCATTAATTGGTGGTGAAACTGCTGAAATGCCGGGAATGTACCAGCCTGGAGATTATGATGTTGCGGGATTCTGCGTAGGAATCGTTGAAAAAGACGAGATTATTGATGGTTCAAAAATCAAATCAGGAGATAAGATTATTGCTCTTCCAAGCTCAGGTTTCCATTCTAACGGATTCTCTCTGGTAAGAAAAGTTTTCCCGGATTTTAATGAAGAATTTGAAGGTAAACCTTTGTACGAAACACTTTTGGTTCCAACCAGATTATACTATAAAGATATTCATAAAATCCTTGAAGAAGTAGAAGTTTCAGGGATTGCACACATCACGGGAGGAGGTCTGTATGAAAACATTCCTAGAATCATAGCTGACGGACTTTGCGCATCAATTGATGCTTCAAAAATAAATATTCCGACGATCATGCTGGAATTGGAAAAAAGAGGGGGAGTTGCCCGTGAAGAAATGTTCGGAACATTCAACATGGGGGTCGGAATGATTGTCGTAATGGATGCAGAGCACTCCGAAAAAGTATTGCATCTTTTAGACGATGCTTATGAAATCGGAGAAATTACAGAAGGAAGCGAAAAAATCGATTTGAAATTCTAAAGGACATCAGATTTAAGATCTCAGATCTCAGACTTTTATTCTGAAATCTACTATCTGAAATCTATTATCTAAATTAATGAAAAACTTAGTCATACTCGTTTCAGGTTCAGGAACCAATCTTCAGAGAATTATTGATACTATTGATAATGGAGAAATCCGGAATGCAAAAGTATCATTAGTGATTGCTGACAGAGAATGTTACGGACTGGAAAGAGCGAAAAACCATAACATAGAAAATGTTCTCATTCCAAGAGGAAAAAACTTCAGTAAAGAATTGGCTGAAAAAATTCCTCAGAATACAGACTTAATCGTTTTAGCAGGATTTTTATCCATTCTGAAACCTGAATTCTGTGAAAAATGGAGCGGAAAAATAATCAATATTCATCCGGCTCTGCTTCCGAAATTCGGAGGAAAAGGAATGTGGGGACATCATGTTCACAATGCCGTAATTGAAGCAAAAGAAAGACAAAGCGGGGCAACCGTACATTTTGTAACGTCTGGAATTGATGAAGGAGAAGCCATTCTTCAGAAATCATTCGACATTACAGAAGATGATACCCCCGAAACCGTTGCGGAAAAAGTTCATTTGATAGAATATGAAATTTTTCCAATTGCGATAGACAAAGTACTTAATAATGTAACAATCTAATAATTTAACAATTTACCAATTAAATTGATTGTTACACTGTTAAACTGATACATTACTACATTAATATAAAAGGCACATTTAGATTTTAATTATTTCGAAAACAGGAAAAATCTAAATAATAATAAAAGATCGGAGGTGAAAGACCCGGTCTACAGTTTGAAATAACTGTAAAAAGTAAAAAATCGAAAGTAAAATGAGCAAAAAGAGAGTTTTAATCAGTGTTTCTGACAAAAGCGGATTAACTGAATTCGCGCAGTTTTTGGAAGCCCAAAATTATGAATTGATTTCTACAGGAGGGACGTTCAAACATTTGAAAGACGCTGGTTTAAATCCGATTCAGATTGATGAGGTTACCAATTTCCCGGAAATGTTGGATGGAAGAGTGAAAACATTACACCCGAAAGTTCACGGCGGATTGTTGGCGGTACGTTCCAACGAAGAACATATGAAAACCGTTCAGGAACACGGAATTGGACTGATTGACATGGTAATTGTGAATCTTTATCCTTTCTTCGAAAATGTAAACAAAAACATTTCTCTTCACGAAAAGGTAGAGTTCATTGACATCGGAGGTCCTTCAATGCTGCGTTCTGCTGCTAAAAACTTTGATTCTGTTACGGTAATTACCGATGTTGAAGATTATGCAACGATAAAGATCGAAATGGAGCAAAACGGTGACACCTACATCGAAACCCGTAAAAAACTGGCAGGAAAGGTGTTCAACCTTACTTCGGCTTATGACGCAGCAATTTCAAGAATGCTTTTGGATGAAGAATATCCAACCTATCTGAATGCTTCCTACAAAAAAGTTTCTGACCTGAGATACGGAGAAAACCCTCATCAGACAGCAGCTTACTACGTGTCTACTTTCGAAAATGGCGCGATGAAAGATTTCGAACAGTTAGGAGGTAAAGAATTGTCATTCAATAACCTTCGGGATATGGATCTTTGCTGGAAAGTGGTGACAGAATTCAAAGAAGAAATGGCTTGCTGTGCAGTAAAACACTCAACACCTTGCGGAGTGGCAATTGGTACATCAGCTCTGGAGACTTACCAGAAAACTTTTGAGTGTGATCCGGTATCTATATTTGGCGGAATTGTTGCAATGAACTACAAAATTGATGCAGCAACAGCAGAAGAATTAAATAAAACTTTCCTTGAAATTGTGATGGCTCCGGAGTTTGATAACGAAGCGCTTGAAATTCTAAGAAAGAAAAAAAACTTAAGAATCATCAAAATTATCAATCCTGTTTCAGACAAACAGACTTGGGTGAAAATTGACGGTGGAATCCTTGTTCAGGACAACGACAGCATTTTCTCAGACGAAATCAAAGTTGTCACAGAAACGCAGCCGACAGAAGAGCAGAAAAAGGCATTACTTTTCTCTCAGAGAGTGGTAAAATATGTAAAATCAAACGCCATTGTTGTTTCCAACGGAATTCAGGCTTTTGGAATCGGAGGAGGACAGGTAAACAGAATCTGGGCTACTCAGCAGGCGATTGAAAGAGCTAAAGAAAAATTCTCCGGAGAATTAGTATTGGCATCAGATGCATTTTTTCCTTTCCGTGATGTGGTAGACTTCTGCGCTCAGGAAGGTATTACAGCAATCATTCAGCCGGGAGGAAGTGTAAAAGATCAGGACAGCATTGATGCTGCTAATGAACACAAGATCCCGATGATGTTTACAGCCGTAAGACACTTTTTGCATTAAAATGAAATTAAAATAAATATTTAGGATTGTATTTATTGCATTCAAATTATATATTTGTAAAATAGACTAGTTAATAATATAAAATATGAGAATATTAATCATAGGTGAAGGCGGAAGAGAATCTGCTTTAGCAGCAAAACTTCAGAAAGATTCCAGAATTACAAAAATGTTTTTTGCAAACGGGAATGCGACTACTGATGCAATAGGGAAGAATGTACATTTATCCGACATTAAAGAATTGAGAGATTTTGCAATCAAGGAAAAAGTAGATTTAACGATTGTTGGTCCGGAAGCACCGCTTGTTGCTGGTTTGAAGGACGAATTTAAGAAACACGGACTTAAAGTTTTCGGACCCAACCAAAAAGTGGCGAGTCTGGAAGGCAGTAAGGCTTTTTCTAAGAAGTTTATGCAGACCTATGATATCAAAACAGCTAAAGCTGTGGTTTTTGATTCTTATCCTGAAGCTAAAGAATATGTACAGACTCAAAACTACCCATTGGTAGTAAAAGCAAGTGGTCTTGCAGGAGGAAAAGGTGTAGTAATCTGTGAAAATCGTGAAGAAGCAGAAGCGACGATTCACGATTTTATGATCAGAAGAATCTACGGCGATGCAGGAATCAGATTGGTGATCGAAGAATATCTTGAAGGCTTTGAAGCATCAATCATTGCATTTTCCAATGGTGAAAAATTATTTCCTTGTATCGCAGCGAAGGATTATAAAAAAGTCGGAAACGGAGATACAGGTGCAAACACTGGAGGAATGGGTGCAGTAGCTCCAAGTCCGGAATTTACACAAGAGCATTTTGCTGATTTTGAAAAGAATATTCTTGAACCAACATTAAAAGGTCTGAAAGCAGAAGGTTTCAGCTTTAAAGGAATTATTTTCTTCGGATTAATGGTTACCAAAAACGGAACGTATCTTCTTGAATATAACATGAGATTTGGAGATCCAGAAACTCAGGTTTTGATGGCATTAATGGAAAACAATCTTCTAGATGTTATTCAGGACTGTATGGAGGGAAAAGACATTCAGCTTAAATTTAAAGACGAAAAAGCAGTCTGCTTAGTTATGTGTTCCGGTGGTTATCCAAGAAATATGGAGCTTGGCTTTGAAATAAAAGGTGGAGATAAAATAAAACACAGCCAGCTTTTATATGCAGGAGCTATCAAAAAAGGAGACAAAGTGGTTTCTAATGGCGGTAGAGTATTAAATTTAGTGGCTACAGGTGCGACTTATGAAGATGCTCGTAAGAAGGTTTACGAAGATGCACTTCCTGTACATTTTGATTACAGCTTTTACAGAGAAGACATCGGAAAGTTTTAAAATAAATCACGAAAAAAGATTTGGAGAAATCCAGGTCTTTTTTTGTAAAGAATTTAATAGCAGTAAGCTTTAAGCTATAGGCGATAAGCTTTGAAATTTACAAATAGCCTACTGCTCACAGCCTATAGCCTCAAGCATTAATAAAATTTTAAAATGAACAACGGTATTATCATACTAGATTTCGGATCACAATATAATCAGCTTATCGGAAGAAGAATCCGTGAAATGGGCGTATATTCTGAAATTTTACCATTCAACACACCCTTAGAAACAATTTTAGAAAAGCAGCCAAAAGGAATTATTCTTTCCGGAGGACCTAGTTCTGTGAATGCAGAAAACGCCCATCTTGTTGAAAAAGAATTGTACGAACAGGGCATTCCAGTTTTGGGAATCTGCTACGGAATGCAGCTTACGGCTCATCTTTTAGGCGGTAAAGTTCATAAAGGCGTAAAAGGTGAATACGGAAAAGCTCACCTTGAAATTGTAAACGAATCATCTCTGTTGAAAGGAGTTACCAATAATTCTATAGTTTGGATGAGTCATTTTGACGAGGTCGGAATGCTGCCTCCAGGTTTTGAACTTAATGCACAATCCGGAGTAATTGCCTCTATTGCAAACGAAGAAAAGAAAATCTATTGTGTACAGTTTCATCCTGAAGTTTCTCATACGGAAGAAGGTGGAAAAATGCTTGAAAATTTCGTTTTCGGAATTTGTGATGCAGAAAAAAACTGGAAACTGACGAATTATATTGAAAAAACCGTTGCAGAAATCCGTGAAAGAGTAGGAGATCAAAAAGTAATTTTAGGTTTATCCGGCGGAGTAGATTCATCTGTTGCAGCAGTTCTCATTCACAAGGCAATCGGGGATCAGTTAACTTGTATTTTCGTTGATACAGGTTTGCTCAGAAAAGATGAAGACAAAAAAGTAATGGATAATTACGGCGAGCATTTCCACATGAATATCAAGCTGGTAGATGCCAAAGAAAGATTTTTGTCAAAGTTAGCCGGAGTAGATGATCCTGAAACCAAAAGAAAAATCATCGGAAATGAATTTATTCACGTTTTCGACGAAGAATCTCATAAAATTGAAGGCGCTAAATTTTTAGCACAAGGAACAATTTATCCGGACGTTATTGAAAGTCAGTCTGTAAACGGACCTTCTGCGGTAATTAAATCCCATCACAATGTGGGCGGTCTTCCGGAAGAAATGGAGTTTGAACTGCTTGAACCATTAAGAGAATTATTCAAGGATGAAGTAAGAAAAGTAGGGGAAGAATTGGGAATTCCTCATCATTTGGTGCACAGACATCCTTTTCCTGGTCCTGGTTTAGGAATCAGAGTATTGGGAGCTGTAGATGCAGAAAAAGTAAGAATTTTGCAGGAAGCTGATGATATTTTTATTGAAGAATTGTACAAAAACGATCTGTATGAAAAAGTTTCTCAGGCTTTCGTAGTACTTCTTCCGGTAAAATCCGTAGGAGTGATGGGTGATGAAAGAACGTATGAATACACAGCAGTCGTTCGTTCTGCAAATACCATCGACTTTATGACGGCAACCTGGAGCAGACTTCCTTATGAATTTTTAGATACTGTTTCGAGCAGAATCATCAACGAAGTAAGAGGAATCAATAGAGTAGCCTACGATATTTCCAGCAAACCACCTGCAACTATTGAGTGGGAATAGTTTTGCTCTGAATTAAAATAATAATCCTGTCTTTACTAGACGGGATTTTTTGTTTTTAGTATTTTTGTCGGTTAAACCTAAAACTTTATATGAAAAATATTTTAATTGCAGTTATCTTACTAATTTTCTCCGGATGTAGCAAAAATTCTGAGATCAATGAGGTGGTAGCTGAGAAGAAAATAATTGCTGAGATAGATAAATTTATTGAAGATTCTAATGCAAAGAAGAAAGTAAAGTTTATCATTGTATCGGGATTTGAAAATTCTGAAAAAGAACAGGTTGATTTGTTATTCACCAATCAAAAGCCGGTCATTATTAATGAAAACTCACCCAGAGTAAATGACGAAATTAAGAGTCAGAAATATGGTTATTTCAAGTATAAAGATTACGAATTTCTGGTTTCTCAGAAGCTTAAAAACATTTTTAAATTGCAATATGAAGATTTCGATCATATGAAAGAACACTTTACTGTAAAAGAACACGCTTTCACAAAAGAAGAAGCTATGAAAGAAAAATGGAGAACTATGTACACAAGGTATAATACAGCAAAAGATTCTGTTGAATTCAGCAATATTTCTGAATTATCACTGTTAGATTATTCCAAATAAAATAATTATAATTTTTTTTAAAACACAATTTAATGAAAATTGAGAATTTTTTAAATAAAAGAAAATACGAATTGCTTTTAGCTGCACTTATTCAGCATCTTTTTATTGGCATTATTGTAAAAGACACTACTTTTTATACCGAAGTTCTTTGGCCTGTGAATATGCTCATTTTAGGTTTGGCAAGTATTGGAGTTTTCATTGAAAAAGGAAGACTTAAAAATATGACTAAAAATTTTTTAACGATTTTGGTTATTGTTTTGCCCATTATACTGTCATTTTTTAAAGGTGTTCCTGAATTCATGTTTTTTCTTAACATCAGCTATGTCGTATTTTATTTTTTTATTTTTCTTGAGGTTTTCAAATTTTTGGTAAAACCAAGCTATATCAACACAGATATTATTTCCGCTTCAGCGTGCGGATTATTATTGCTGTTAGAAGCTTTTGTCTTCATGTTTCAGATTTATGCATATTCAGATACTCACTCTTTTAAAGGATTAAATTATTCTAGTCCTGCGCATACATTTATGGATCTGGTATATTTTTGCTCCGTTACCCTAACTACCATTGGTTACGGTGATATTACTCCCAATTCGTATCAAACCAAACTCATTACTTCACTTATTGGCATTGTCGGACAGTTTTATTCTGTTGTTTTAGTGGGAATTATTATCAGTAAATTCTCGAACTATACCAATAATGAATGATCTGAAGCATTGATAAATAAAAACCCGCTTCAAATTTTAAAGCGGGTTTATTTTCAGATAATCCGTGTGTTTAATAATGTCCTTTCGCAATATAATGTGCTGCAACCTTTTCAGTCAGAGCAACCACATTAGGATTATTGGTGTATTTTGTAAATCTTCTTAATCCTGAAAGCATCATTCTCTGCTCATCACCTTCTGCAAAAGAAACAATTCCTTCTTTAGCTGCAACGATGATTTTTTCAACAGCTTTGTAAAGATTCAACTGAGCCATCGCCGCTTCCACAGAATCTGCCGAGAAATGTTTTTCCGCTCTTAAAACTGCTGACTCTGCCATATAAATCTGGTTAAGGATTTCTGAAGCGTTTAACAGTAAATGCTGCTGTTTTTCAATATCCATCATATATTTCTGAAGAGCAGCTCCGGAAACCATTAAAAATACCTTCTTAAGATTAGCTATAATCGCTTTTTCTTCACTCATAAACGCTGAATAATCAGGAACTTCAAATGAAGGAATTCCCAGCAGTTCTTTGCTGATTGCCATTGCCGGAGATAATAAATCTAATTCTCCTTTCATTGCCTTCTTAATCAACATTCCTACGGCTAAAAGACGGTTGATTTCATTGGTTCCTTCATAGATTCTGGCAATTCTGGAGTCTCTCCATGCAGCTTCTATAGGCGCATCTTCTGAGAATCCCATTCCGCCGTAGATCTGTATTCCTTCATCAGCGGTATGCTGTGTAAGATCAGATACAAAAACTTTAAGAATTGATGCCTCTACTGCAAATTCTTCAACTCCTTTCAACTCAGCTTGCTGGTGATTCATTCCGCCTTCAACCAATTCCGTAATCTTATTCTCTATATCTTTTGCCGCTCTATACGATCCGGCTTCGGAAACAAAAATTCCGGTTGCCATTTCAGCCAGTTTTTTTCTGATAGCTCCGAATGTGTTGATAGATACACCAAACTGTTTTCTTTCTCCTGAATATTGAATTGAATGATTTAAAATCCTTCTTTGTCCGTCAAGATTGGCAGCAGCTAATTTAATTCTTCCTACATTCAGTGCATTCAAGGCTATTTTAAATCCGTTGTTTCTTTCGCCTAAAAGATTTTCTACCGGAACTTTCATATCGTTAAAAAACACCTGTCTTGTAGAAGATGAACGGATTCCGAGTTTATGCTCTTCTTCACCAAAAGAAATTCCTTCCGTTTTTGATCTTTCTACAATAAACCCTGTAATGTTTTTATCATTATCAATTCTTGCAAAAACAATGAAAATCTCCGCAAAACCCGCATTTGAAATCCACATTTTTTGTCCGTTGATAATGTAATGCTTTCCGTCTTCCGACAATCTGGCTTTTGTTTTCCCTGAATTTGCATCAGATCCGGCATCCGGTTCTGTTAAACAATATGCTCCGAATTTTGTACCTGTTGCCAAATCCGGAAGATATTTTTGTTTTTGTTCTTCAGTCCCGTAAAGCAGGATAGGAAGTGTGCCAATTCCGGTATGCGCCCCATAAGCAGTTGCTAATGAACCATTTGCCCCTGAACAATAATCACAGGCAAGCATTGTCGTTACAAAACCCATTCCCAGACCACCGTAATTTTCAGGAACTGCAATGCCGAGAAGACCCAACTCACCCAACTGACGCATCTTTTCTTCCGTTAAAGCATAATCTTTTTTCTCAAAACGTTCGTTGTGAGGGATTACTTCTCTGTCGATAAACTCTTTTGCAGAATCGCGAAGCATTTTTTGTTCTTCACTAAGTTCTTCAAGACTGAAAATGTCGTTTGCAGGAATTTCTTTGATGAGGAATTCTCCTCCTTTTACTATATTGCTCATTGTTGTTTATTTTTTTTTTAGATGAAAGAATAAAGAGAAAAGAAAAAAGACTTACAACATTAAGTTTTTTTGAAAGCCAGAAATCATTCTCTGTAATTCTGTTATTTTATTTTCTATAATTTCGAGTTTATTGATCTCAAAATAATTTCTGTTATAGGAGATTATAATTTGAGTTTGTAATTCATAAAGAGAACCAAGACTGATTTCCAAAAAACGATTAAAATCTTTATTGGAACTTCTACTTGAGCCTTCCACAATATTTGACGCAACAGAAACGGAACATCTTCTAAGTTGAGACTTCAATCCAAACTCTTCGTTTTTTGGAAAAGCATCTGTAAGAACATACGTGTCGTTTGCTATTTCAATAGCTAACTTCCATATATTTAAATTCTTAAAATTATGCTTCATTAAGTCTTTTCTCTTTATTCTTTTCTCTTTTTGTCTATAACAACTCAAAAATACTCGCTGCTCCCTGTCCTGTTCCTACACACATAGAAACCATTCCGTATTTGTTGCCACGTTTTCTCATTTCGTCAAGAAGCTGAACGGTTAATTTTGTTCCGGTGCATCCAAGTGGATGACCCAGAGCGATTGCACCTCCGTTCACATTTAGAATGTCAGGATTTAAATCTAACTCTTTTTTAATCGCAACCGATTGTGAAGCGAAAGCTTCGTTTAATTCAATTAATTCAATATCTTTCAATTCTAAACCTGCCTGCTTTAAGGCTTTTGGAATTGCATAAATTGGTCCCATTCCCATAATTCTCGGCTCAAGACCTGCTGCTGCGTAAGCTACTAATCTTGCTTCCGGCTCAAGACCTAATTCTTTCACCATTTCTTCGCTCATAACCATTACGAAAGCGGCTCCGTCGCTCATTTGGGATGAGTTTCCGGCGGTTACACTTCCTCCGTTGGCGAAAACTGGTCTTAATTTAGCTAGACCTTCAAGTGACGTATCTACTCTTGGACCTTCGTCCATTGAAAAATCAAACTTTTTAGTCTGTATTTTCTGGTTTTCATCCAGAAAATTATATTCAACAGGAATCGGAACAATCTGATCAGTAAACCGACCTTCCTGATTCGCTTTCAAAGCTTTACTATGAGATTCAAATGCAAACTGATCCTGTTCTTCTCTTGTAATTTTATATTGCTTGGCTACTTCTTCCGCAGTGTAACCCATTCCCCAGTAATAATCAGGATTTGTTTTGGCAATATCTGTTTCTGGAACAGGCTTGTAACCACCCATGGGAATATAAGACATAGATTCTGTACCTCCTGCGATAATGCAGTCTGCCATTCCTGCCTGAATTTTTGCAGAAGCAATTGCAATCGCCTCACTTCCGGAAGCACAGTATCTGTTTACCGTAACTCCCGGAACTTTATCGGTTTGTAATCCCATTAAAGAAATTAAACGCGCTACATTTAAACCTTGTTCAGCTTCTGGCATTGCATTTCCGACGATTAAATCATCGATTCTGTCTTTGTCTAATTGTGGAACGGCTGCCATTAATTTTTCAATTACTGTTGCTGCCATTACGTCGGGTCTTGTGAATCTTAAACTTCCTTTTGGCGCTTTTCCAACGGCAGTTCTGAAACCTTTTACTATATATGCTGTTTTCATATTTTATTTAATTAAATTTTTTGAGAATTTTTTGCCTCGTAGAGGTAAACTGTTCATAGCTTTTGTTTTGAAAATTACAGAGCTCCGTAGGAGCGACCTGTTAATCTTTAATCCATTCAAATACATATTCCGGATTATATTCAATTTCAAATTTTTCCATAAAATCCAAATATTCTTCTTTAAATGTTTTCTTTTTATGATGTTCTTCCTGATTTAAAATATATTTAATAACAGAACCTACACTGCTTTTAGAATAGGAAAAAGCTCCATATCCTTCCTGCCAATTGAATTTTCCATTTGTCCATCCTTTTTCATTAATGAATTTTGATGAACCTGCTTTAATATCTCTTACTAAATCCGAAATTGTAACTGTCGGACTAATACTTACAAGAATGTGTACATGATCCGGCATTGCAAAAACAGCTAATAATTTTTGATTTCTGTTGGAAACAATACCTGTAATCAATTTATGTAATTCTTCTCTGTTTTCTTTTGAAATCAGATTTTGTCTTCCTTTAACAGCGAAAACAATTTGAATATAAATTTGAGTGTATGTATTTGCCATAAAACTAACAGGTCGCCTCTACGAGGCTCAATGTCTTTCTAAAATTATTCTGCTATTATCAGTTCGCTCCTACGGAGCTCCCTATTAATTTCTCAACGGTTTACCATTCTGTAACATATACTGAATTCTCTCCAGTGTTTTTCTTTCACCGCAAAGCTGTAAGAATGTTTCTCTTTCGAGATTCAATAGATATTGTTCTGTGACAACAGTTGGTTCAGAAAGATTTCCACCCACCATTACGTTGGCTAATTTGTCCGCAATTTTCTTATCGTGTTCAGAAATATAATTTCCGGTCAACATCTGGTCGGTTCCTACGTAGAACATTCCCAATGCATCTTTACCCAGAACTTTTACTTTTTGTTCGATAGGTTGGGTGTAGCCGTGTTCTGCTAAACTTTTGGCAAGCATTTTTGCAGTTTTGATCTGGGTTCTTTTATCTACTGAAACAATATCTTTTCCATGTTCCAAAATTCCCATATCGTAGGCTTCGTAAGCTGAAGTTGCTACTTTACCCATGGCGATATTCATAAAAGCCTCACGAAGTCTGTTGTTTTTAACGTCGTCACTGTGGAATTCTCTTGATGTTCTTAACGTTAATTCCTTGGTTCCTCCACCACCTGGAATAACCCCAACTCCGGTTTCTACCAATCCGATGTATGTTTCTGCTGCAGCAACCACTCTGTCTGCGTGCATGGTCATTTCGCAACCACCACCTAATGTCATTCCGTGAGGAGCAACCACTACAGGAATAGAAGAGTAGCGAACTCTCATCATAGATTTCTGGAAGTAAGCAATCGCCATATTCAGATCATCCCAATCCTGTTCGATTGCCATCATTAAAATCATTGCCAAATTGGCTCCAACAGAGAAATTCGTGCCCTGATTTCCGACAACCAATCCGTCATATTCTTTTTCAGCTAAATCAATTGCTCGGTTTAACCCATCCAGAACTTCACCTCCCAAAGAATTCATTTTAGAACGAATCTCAAAATTGATGATTCCGTCACCTAAATCTTCAATCGCCGCTCCCGAATTACTCCAAAGCGTTTTGTTTTTTCTGATATTATCCAGAATAATGAATGAATCCTGTCCCGGAATAGTGTTATAAGCTCCTGAGTTTTTATCCACATAAATACTTTGACCTTCTTCATTAACTTTATAGAAAGTCTCTACATTTTTTACCCAGTCTGAAACTTCGTAACCTGCTTCTTTCGCCAGTTCAATACCTTTTTTAACGCCAACTGCATCCCAGATCTCATACGGACCGTTTTCCCAACCGAAACCAGCTCTCATTGCATCGTCGATTTTATACACTTCATCGGAAATCTCTGGAATTTTATGCGAAACATAAGCGAATAATGCTCCTAATGATTTTCTGTATAGTTCTCCTGCTTTATCTTTTCCACCGATTAAAACTTTAAATCTGTCAATCGGCTTATCAATATTTTTCGTTAATTCTAAAGTTGGGAAAGAAGATTTTCCCTGAAGCTCATATTCTAAAGTATCCAGATTTAATCCGTGAATTTCAGATTTTCCTTCTGCATTTTTTACTTTTTTATAGAAACCCTGCTGTGTTTTTGAACCTAACCATTTGTTATCAACCATTTTCTGGATGTAATCGGGCAGGGCGAAGACATTATTGAAATCATTGGCTTCTGCACCGCTTTGACGGACACCATTTGCTACCATTACTAAGGTATCAAGACCTACAACGTCTGCTGTTCTGAATGTCGCAGATTTTGGACGACCAATAACCGGTCCTGTTAATTTATCTACTTCAGAAACGGTTAAACCCAACTTCTGAACATTGTGAAGGAGATCCATCATCGAGAAAACTCCAATTCTGTTGGCAATGAACGCAGGAGTATCTTTTGCTAAAACGGTTGTTTTTCCTAAGAATTTTGCTCCGTAGTTCATGTAGAAATCAATAACTTCAGGAGCGGTATCGTTTGTAGGAATAATTTCTAAAAGAGGAAGATATCTTACCGGATTAAAAAAGTGTGTTCCTGCAAAATAATGTTTGAAATCATCACTTCTTCCTTCTGTTAATAAATGAATAGGAATTCCTGAAGTGTTGGAAGAAATCAGCGTTCCCGGTTTTCTGAACTGCTCAATTTTCTCATAAACAGACTTTTTGATGTCCAGTCTTTCAACAACAACTTCAATAATCCAGTCTGTATTTTTTATTTTCGGTAAATCATCATCAAAGTTTCCAACCTTTATTCTGTCTGCAAATTTTGGAGAATAGAGTAGTGCAGGACTTGCTTTCTTCAGTTTCTCAAAGTTTTCTGAAGCGATTCTGTTTCTCACCGCTTTGTCATCTTTGGTCAAACCTTTTTTCTGTTCTGTTTCAGAAAGTTCAAAAGGAACGATATCCAACAGCGTAACTTCTACGCCAATATTGGCGAAATGCGCTGCAATACCGCTTCCCATAATTCCTGAACCAAGAACCGTAACGTGTTTGATTCGTCTTTTCATATGTAGATATTTTTTGTTTTTAATGGTAATATATTAATACCCGGATTCCTCAAATAATATGGATGTTTATTTTTTATTATTAAGGTCATGAGAAATTTTCATAATTTCTGTCATTACATCCTTGAATATTTCCAGTTTTTCCGGTGAAATTTTCTCCATCACTTTTTTATTGAAATTAACGACTACTTCTTTTGAAAGGTTTCTGGAGTTAAGTCCTTTCTCCGTAAGTTTTATAATAACTTCGCGCTTATCTGCTGTAGTTTTTTCTTTGTAGATATAACCGTTATCTTCCAAAAGTTTGATAATTCTGGTAAGCGAAGTCGGCTCAATTGCCATTTTTGGACCCAGATTGGTGCTTCTTGTACCTTCTTTAGGATCAATTTTCAATAATGTGAGTGCTTGTACTGCGGTAGAATCATATTCCTGCGCCAAATCTGAGTACATTTTCTGTACCGAAATCCACGTTTGTTTCAGAATAAGATCAATGTTTTCTATTTTTTCTTTATTTGGTTCCATACTTTTTGTGTCATGGTTTACCCAAATTTAGCAAATATTATGCATGCATAATATTTATTTTCGTTAAAATTTGTTAACTCATTGGAAATTAATAGCTTAATTTATATGAAAAGCATAATACTATGCATGCATAGTATATGAAAGTAATAAAGAATTTACTGTATTAATGAATGGTTCTTATAAAATTAATGATTTCTTCAAAAGATTCACATTCACGCTTTCCGCTTTCGTGTGTTATAACCCATTTTTGATCATTCCATTCAAAAAATATATTGGAAAGATTTTTTTCAAAGTTTTTTTGAAGCAAAGAGAACAGCATTTCTTTATAAACATCTGGTGCAACGATGTGCGGAGCAACAAACTGCTCGTTTATTGTAAAAAGTGAGGCATTGGTAAGTTCTTCATGTTGAAGCAGAACATCTTCAACTATTCCTGAATAGAGATTTTGATCTTTCAGGTACCATATTTTATCGGCAAATTCTTTTGCCAATCGCCAGTCATGAGACGAAAAAAGAATAAGTTTATTTTGCTTTTTTGCAAGTTTTCTGAGTGTTTGAAGGATGATAACTTTATTTTTTTCATCCAGATGTGTTGTGGGTTCATCCAGAATGATAATTGGGGAATTCTGCGTAATTGCTCTTCCTATAAAAGCTTTCTGAAGATTTCCGTCTGAAAGATTTTTAAGCAGTATATTTTTATATTGAACGATGCCCAATTCTTCAATAATGTGGGAAACTTCTTCTCTGTCTTTTTGATTCAATTCAAAATAAAAAGGATAATAAATGTATTTTCCTAACGAAATAAGATCCTCTACAGTGTAATTCTGAGGAATAACCGACTTGGAAAAAACAACGGCAATCTGCTCGGCAATTTCTTTTACCGAAAGAATTTTGATATTTCTTCCGCTAATAAAAATTTCACCGTTCAAAAGCGGAATCTGATGTAGAATAGATTTAATTAAAGTAGTTTTCCCGACACCGTTATTTCCAATCAAAAGACAGACTTCCCCCAGATTCAAACTGGCATTCGCTTCTGAGATTAATTTTTTATTGTAGCCAATATCTGCTTGTTTGATTTGAAGATGCATGGGATTGTTAAAAAATAACTTATTGATTTAAATATACAAAAATTATAAGCTCAGAATAATTCCGTTTTCCTTTAACTGCTGAATCGGTTTTGAGAACCAGAATAGCTCAAAGTTTTCAAACTCCTCTTCAAATCTTTCTTTCATTTGCTTCAAAGTCATTTTATGGCTGTTTTCTAAAGAATTGTTTTCTATAATTCTGATTAGCCAGCTTGCCTTTTCCTGTTCAATATCTATGGTGACAATATTGGTTTTTAAATGAAAAGTAACTCTAGAATAAGACCAGGAGTTTTGCTTTTTTGTTTTAGTATAATTTTCAACAACCATATTTTTAGCTAAAAATATAATTTTTGAATCAGGCTTAAAAACAAAGGAGTCTTCTTCTAAAAGACAGTCGTGGATATAATCCGGATGAACTGTAGATTTAGGTATTTTAAAATCAAACCATTCCTGTAATGGAATTTCAAAATTAATTCCGTGCATATAGTTAAAAAGCGATTTTTTTAAACCAAAACTGAATTTACTGTGATCAATCCCTGTTTTATCTTTAAAATCAATATCATTATTGGCAAATTTAATCTCCTGTTGTATCGGAGTTACTCCAAATTCTTCCGGATTCTTTCCTACAGGTGAATGTGCAGTCATTGCAAACTGATGCCAAAAACCACTTTGCAAAATTCCCATTTCAAAAAGCTGACGAACCATTTCTAATGAATCTACAGTTTCCTGCACGGTCTGAGTAGGATAACCGTACATAAGATAAGCATGAACCATGATTCCGGCTTCTGTAAAATTTCTTGTAACTTTTGCGACCTGATTTACAGAAACTCCTTTGTCAATTAACTTTAAAAGTCTGTCACTTGCCACCTCCAGTCCACCGGAAACAGCAACGCATCCTGACATTTTAAGTAAAAAGCATAAATCCTGTGTAAAACTCTTTTCAAACCGAATATTTGTCCACCAGGTTACTACAAGTTTTCTGCGTAAAATTTCCAGTGCAACTTCCCGCATCAAAGCAGGAGGCGCAGCTTCATCTACAAAATGAAAGCCTGTTTCTCCGGTCTGAAGAATTAGTTCTTCCATTCTGTCGACCAGAATTTTAGCAGAAATAGGCTCGTAAATCTTAATATAATCTAATGATATATCGCAAAATGTACACTTCCCCCAATAGCAACCGTGTGCCATTGTCAATTTATTCCATCTTCCGTCGCTCCATAAACTGTGCATCGGATTGGCAATTTCGATCACAGAAATATACTGATCTAGCTGTAAATCTGTATAATCAAGAGTTCCAATTTCAGATTGTCTATAATCTTGTCTTTCAGTATTATTTTTGTAAACAACTTTTTGATTTTCAAAGAGGAATGTTCGTTTGAACTGAGACTCCTGAATTTTTTCCGGATTACAAATGTTTTCATAAAGCAACTCAATTGGCAGTTCTCCATCATCTAACGTGATGAAATCAAAAAACTCAAAAACTCTTTCATCTTTCAGATCTCTGAGTTCTGTGTTTGGAAAACCGCCTCCCATTGCTGTTTTAATATGAGGATAGTTTTCTTTGATAAATTTTGCAGAACGAAAAGCAGAATATAAATTCCCGGGAAAAGGAACTGAAAAACAAATGAGCTTTGGCTTAACAGATTCAATCTTTTGCTGGAGAATTTCCAAAGTAAAAGTATCTGTGAAAGTAAAATCCTGATGTAATTTAGAATACAATTCATCAAACGAATTAGCTGATTTTCCCAATCTTTCTGCATATCTGCTGAAACCAAAATCGGCATCTGTATTTTCTACAATATAATCAGAAATATCTTCCAGATAAAGTGTTGCCAAATGCTTTGCTTTATCCTGTAAACCCATATTCCCAAAAGCGAATTCCATATCATCAAGCTGATTGAAACGGGAAGCTTCGGGAAGGAAATTCATAGAACAGATCTGTCTTGCTAAAGTAGGATTTTTTCCCTGCAGAAAAAGAATAACCTGATCAATGGTTTTAATATATTCGTCTCTTAAAGTAAAAATTCTTTGTGAGTTTTCGGATATATTATTCTGTTCCGGACTTTTCGCAAAAATTTTCTGAAATCCGTCTTTTGAAAATAGTTTTAATATTACTTCAATTCCCAAATCAACCTGATAGCTTGAAATACCTTTAGTATTCAAAAAACCTTTGATATAAGCAGTTGCAGGATAGGGTGTATTGAGTTGCGTAAAGGGCGGCGTAATAAGAAGAATATCTTTCAAAAGAAAAGCTTTATTGATGTTTTTTTAAATTCGTACAATTAATGATGGAAAAAAACCTCAGAAATTTCTGAGGTTTTGTATTTTAACTTAAATTTCTTTGAAACTTAAACCCTGCTCAGCAAGCAGTTTCTGCTCCTGATCTTTATAGAATCCGCTTGTAAGCTTATCATGTATTGCTTCAAACGCAGCCAGTGTTTCATTAATCTCTGCATCGGTATGAGAAGCAGTAGGAATTAATCTTAATAAGATCATTCCTTTTGGAATAACCGGATAAACCACTACTGAGGTGAAGATTCCGAAGTTTTCTCTTAAATCTTTTACCAACAGAGTTGCTTCTACAGGAGTTCCCTGCATCATAACAGGTGTTACACATGTATTGGTATCACCAATATTGAATCCTCTATCTAAAAGACCTTTTTGAAGTTTATGAGTGTTTTCCCAAAGTTTAGCTTTAATTTCCGGCTTTGTTCTTAATAATTCAAGTCTCTTTAAACCACCGATTACCATTGGCATCGTTAAAGATTTTGCAAAAATCTGAGATCTAAGGTTAAATTTTAAGTATCTGATGATTTCTTTGTCTCCGGCAATAAAAGCTCCGAAACCAGCCATAGATTTTGCAAAAGTTGAAAAATAAACATCAATTTTATCCTGACATCCTTGTTCTTCTCCGGCTCCGGCTCCTGTTTCACCAAGAGTACCAAATCCATGGGCGTCGTCTACCAAAAGTCTGAACTGATATTTAGATTTCAGCTCACAGATTTCTTTTAGTTTACCTTGCTGTCCTCTCATTCCAAAAACGCCTTCAGTAATTACCAAAATTCCGCCGCCTGTTTCTTCAGCCACCTTTGTTGCTCTCTGAAGGTTTTTTTCAAGGCTTTCAATATCATTGTGTCTGTAAGTAAATCTTTTACCGGAATGAAGTCTTACCCCGTCAACAATACAAGCATGAGAATCTACGTCGTAAACTATTACATCATTTCTTCCAACCAAAGCATCAATGGTAGAAACCATTCCCTGATAACCGAAGTTTAACAAATATGCTGATTCTTTCTGAACAAATTCTGCCAATTCTCTTTCGAGCTGCAAATGCTGATGCGTTTCTCCCGACATTGCTCTTGCTCCCATCGGATAGTACATTCCGAATTCTGCTGCAGCTTTTGCATCTGCTTCCAAAACTTCAGGGTGATTACACATTCCTAAATAGTCGTTGGCGCTCCAAAAAATGACTTCTCTCCCCTGAAACTGCATTCTCGGACCAATAGGTCCTTCAAGTTTAGGAAAAATAAAATATCCTTCACCATAATCTGCAAACTGCCCCAACGGACCAGGGTTCTGCTTTATTCTTTCAAAAATATCTAACATTATGTTGTAGTTTTTAAGTAAAAAAGCCTTTTGTGAATTACAAAAAAGGCTTACTTTTTATCAGTTTAAAATTTTTATTTGATAATTTCTGTCTTGAAGACTTCTTCATAATTGTGAAAACAGTTATTAATGAAGCCCTGCTCTTCCATCCATTTATCGCTGTAAACCTTTGTAATATATCTGGAACCATGATCCGGATAGATCAATACTACAAAATCGTTCTCAGTAAATTGGTATGAATTAGCATATTGAATCAATGCCTGAGTTACGGCTCCTGTAGTATATCCGCCCATGATGGCTTCTTTTAAAGCAATTTCTCTGGTTCTGTAGGCAGACATCTCATCATTCACTCTCACAAAATGATCTACTTTATCAAAAAGAAGAGCAGAAGGAATTAAATTTTTCCCCATCCCTTCGATCTGATAAGGATGCACATCTTCTTTGTGAATTTCCCCGGTTTCATGATAACTTTTAAGAATAGATCCGTCTGCATCTACCCCTATAATCTTTATATCAGGATTTTTTTCTTTTAAAAATTTGGCAGATCCGGAAAGTGTTCCTCCAGTTCCTGTGCATGCAAAAAGATGGGTTATTTTACCCTGAGTCTGCTCCCACAATTCAGGACCAGTGGTCTGATAATGTGCATCAACATTCAGCTCATTAAAGTATTGGTTGATGTAAATAGAATTTGGAGTTTCAGCAGCAATTCTTTTTGCTACCTCATAATAAGATCTCGGGTCATTCGCAGGAACATTCGCAGGACATACATAAACTTTTGCTCCTAAAGCTTTAAGGTAAGCAATTTTCTCAGGCTTAGTTTTATCACTCACTGCCAGAATGCATTTGTAACCTTTAATAATGCAAACCATGGCGATGGAAAAACCTGTATTTCCGGAAGTGGTTTCTACTACCACAGAATCTTCCTTTAATAAACCTTTTTTCTCAGCGTTTTCTATGATATGAAGTGCGATTCTATCTTTTGTTGAATGTCCAGGATTATATGATTCTAACTTAGCATAAACAGTTGCAGGTATGTCTTTTGTAACGGTATTTAGTTTTACCAAAGGCGTGCTCCCGATTAAGCCAAGAATATTATCGTAAACATTACTCATTATTTGTTATTTTTCAATAAAAATCTGTCGGCAAAAATACAAAAAAATAAATACTATTTAAACTTTTACTCAATTATAAGTTTGTCGATATGCAAAAATGCAATTTATTTCTGCTTACAGCAATGCGAAACAGACAAAAATTGCGCCATATTTTTTAAAATTTGTTAAAATGAAGATAAACTAATCTAAAAACCTTATTTTCGCATCATTGATTTTATACTATGAAAAACTGGACTTTTAGGCAATGGAATACCGTTCTCGGATGGGTGATTTTCGTTATTGCATTTTTCACGTACCTATCAACCATAGAACCCAATTTTAGTTTCTGGGACTGTGGTGAATATATTTCTTCAGCAGTAAAACTGGAAGTAACGCATGCTCCCGGTGCTGCATTATTTCAGATTGTAGGAGCTGTTGCTGCTATTTTTGCTTTTGGACAAGGCGAAAATTACTCTGTTGTCATTAATGGAATGTCAGCTTTATTCAGTGCACTTACCATTTTATTTTTATTCTGGACGATCACTCATTTTGTGCGAAGACTATTGAATAAAGATTTTGAAGAAATTACCAGACATCAGGAAATTGCCATACTTTTTGCCGGTGTTATCGGTTCTTTATGTTTCACATTTTCAGATACTTTTTGGTTTTCTGCGGTAGAAGGTGAAGTTTATTCTATGGCATCCATGTTTATTGCATTGCTTGTATGGCTGATTACCAAATGGGAAAATGAATATCTTGAAAAAGACAGTGAAAGATGGATTATTTTAATTTTCTTTATTCTTGGGCTTTCTGTAGGTGTTCACATGATGTGTATGTTGGCTATTCCTGCCGTTTGTCTGGTTTATTATGCCAGAAATTATAAGTTCACTTGGATGAACTTTCTTTGGGCTAATGCCATTACTTTGGGAATTTTAATTATTGTATTTAAACTTATTTTCCCTATCATCATGACCTTGTTCGGAAGACTTGAAATCTTCTTCGTAAATGGTTTGAGTCTGCCATTCCATTCAGGAACAATTGTTGGATTTATCATTATGATCGCGCTTTGCTATTTAATGATTAAATACGCAAAAAAAGCGAAAAGAAATATTTATCAGACCATTGCTTTATCCGTAGTTTATATGATTATTGGTTTTTCATGCTGGATGGTTATTCCGATCAGGGCTAATGCAAATCCGCCGATGAACCTTAATGATCCGGATACTGCCATCGGGATGCTTGATTATTACAACAGAGAGCAATACGGTGACTGGCCAACAATTTACGGACAAAACTACACCGCGTTTTTAGATGCCAACGGAATTCAGAAGAATGAAGACGGAAGTTTCAAAACAACTAAGAAAGGTGATGTTTATGAAAAAGACGAGAAAACAGGAAGATATATAAAAACCAGTGAGCGTTTCAATTACGTTTTCGATAAGTCTCATGTAAGTCTTATGCCGAGAATGTTTAATGATGATAAAGATGTAATGAATAACTACATTTCCATGTACGGAGCTCCTGATTTTACATTTAATTATGACAATGAAGACGTTGCAGACAGCCCTGAAGCTCAGGAAATTTTCAGTGAACTGAAAGCAAAGTATAATGATGGTGATATTACCGCAGCAGATTATCTGAAAGTAAGACCATACAACCTTATTAAAGTTCAGAAACCTTCTTTGATGCAGAATATGGATTATTTCATTACATTTCAGAATGGTTATTATTTTCTAAGATATCTTTTGTGGAATTTCGCCGGAAGGCAAAATGATCTGGAAGGTTCTACAGACGATTTAAGAGGAAACTGGATCTCCGGAATCTCTTTTATTGATGATGCAAGACTTGGGAATCAGGATGCAATGCCTGCTAAATATAAAAACGACAGTACTGTAGCTTTTTTCTTTTTACCTCTTATTTTAGGAATTTTGGGATGCTACTTTCAGTTTAGCAGAGATTTCGGAAGATTTTATGCAATATTATCATTGTTTGTCCTTACAAGTGTCGGAATTATCTTCTATACTGGTGTAAAACCTTTTGAGCCGAGAGAAAGAGATTACGCAATGGTAGGCTCATTCTATGCTTTTGCAATATGGATTGGTCTGGGAGCAGGAGCAATTCTTTGGTATTTACAATCAAAGGTAAAATCAAATGCAGCCAATATCGGATTTGGTGTTGTTCTATTAGGAATTCCTTTGATGATGGGCTTTCAGAATTATACCTCTCATGACAGAAGCGAAAGATACACAGCGTATGATTACTCTTATTCGGTACTAAAATCGTTGCCGAAGAATGATATATTATTTGTATACGGTGATAATGATACATATCCGGTTTGGGCAATGCAGGAGACTGAAAGATTCAGAGATGATGTGAAAGTAGTTAATTTTACCCTTCTTTCCACTCCCTGGAATATTGATCAGGTGAAAAGAAAAACTTACAATGCAGAAGGAATACCGAGCCAGCTTACCCATGAAGATTACAGAGACGGAGTAAATGACCAGATTTATCTGATGAAAAAGAATGATTGGAAAAATATTCTTGAAAACCTTCAACAGTCTGGTGCTCCTGAAGAAATCATCAAACCATTCCAGAAATATCTTGTACAGGATTCTATGACAGTAAAGGAAGCGGTAGATTTTATTAAAATGAAATCGCCTGAAAAGGATGAAGTCCTGAAAATGATTTATGGTGAAGAACGTTACGAAAAATATAATTTTCTTCCGGTTAATAAATTTGTAATTCCTGTTAACAAAGCAAATGCTGTAAAAGCAGGAATCATCAGTGCTTCGGAAGCAAACAATGCTGCAGACCAGATCATTGTTGACTACAAAGCCGGCACATTGTATAAAAACAATCTGATGATGTTTGATCTTTTAGCCAACTTCGACTGGAAAAGACCTATCAATTTCTCTTCAGGTGGAGTTTATGACAGTGAAAATATTTTCTATCTGGATGATTATCTTCAGTTTGATGGCTTCAGCTATCGTTTTATTCCGATCTATACACCAAGAAGCAGCGATGGCGAAATGGGAAGGGTAGATGCCAACTCGCTTTACAATGTTGTGAAAAATTTCAGATGGGGTAATTTCAAAAATCTGAATGTACATTTTGACGAAACTGCAACATCTAATATTATGAGCTACAGAAGTTCTGCAAGCAGAGCAGCAGCAGCCTTGGCTTTAGCCGGACAAAAAGCAAAAGCAGTAGAAATTTTAGATTTGGCTTCAAGGGAAATTCCTGCTGAAAAATATAATGATCCTAGATCTTTAAGCTCTATGGTATATGGATATATTGTTTCCGGACAGGAAGAAAAAGGATTAAAACTCGCTGAAATACTTAAAAAAGGTATCTTTTCTGAGTATGATTATTATCTTTCGTTAAGCCCAAGCGAACAAAGATATATGGGAAGAGCCATGAAATCGAAGCCTATGGAATATTCTTTAGTCGTTACTTCTGTTACGGATGCTTATCAGAAAATAGGTAAAAAAGATAAGGCTTATGCTTACTTGGTGAAGTCTATTGAGCCTATTGATCAGAAATTTAATGTATTCATTAAAGATCTGCAGCAAATGGGTAAAGAAAAAGCGATGAAAGAATCTGAAAAAGTACAGAAAATCACGCCTTATTATCAATACTTATTTGATGTTATGGAACCGTATGATTCTACTTATGCCAAAGAAAAAGAAGATCAGATTACCACAGCAATCATTAAGGCAACACAATAAACATATTAGAAAAACGGAACTTCGGTTCCGTTTTTTTATGTTGATATTCATAAAATTTAAAATTATCTTTGTGCATCTAAAAAAGCGCAATGTCTGAAACACAATACACAAAACTCCCGATTTATGCCGTCATTTTTGCCATACTGATCAAGTTTGTTTTTTTTCTTACCCATCATATTCAGGAAGATGCCTTCATCACCTGGAGAGTTGCTCAAAATTTGCTGGATTATGGCGTAATTGGTTTTAACGGTGAGACTAAAATTTCGGCATCTACAACGCATCTGTATGTTTTTGTTTCCTACATATTCAATGTGATTTTTGGCAAAGAAAACTTTATTATTCCTCTTTTGGCTTTCAATAGTATTTTGTTTTCCATAGGAAGCGTGCTGCTTTCGCATCTTTTATTCAAAAACAATTGGCATAAAGCGGTATTCATTATTTTGTTTGGTATTTTACCACCTTCTATTAAGATTTCTATTCTTGGAATGGAGTACGGAATCCTGTTTTTTCTTGAAATGGCTTTATTATATTACGGCTTTAAAAAAGAAAAAAAGTGGGCTTTACTTGTATTTCCAACCCTTATATTATTTACCAGAATAGATACCGTGATTTTTCTTGGAATTATTTTTTTAACAGATATTTTCTGGAACAAAAAAATAAGATGGAATTATATTTTAGGAGGAATTGTTGGCGTTGCCGTATGTATCTGTTTCAATTGGTTTTATTTTGGAGAATGGGTTAATAATACGATTGTCGCCAAAAAACTGGCATATGACCGAACGTTTACTTTTCAGCAGAATTTAGAATATTTCAGACTGAATTACGGGAATTTCTGGGGAATGCTGAAGATGCCTTCAGATTTCAATCCGGTAACCATTATTATTGCTGTTTTTGAGATTTTATGCTTTATTTATCTTATCCGTCAACAAGATAAAAGAAACTATTTTCTATGGATCATTTTCCTTTTTGCATGGACAAAACAAATCATCTTTCTTTCTCAGAAAAGCCTTTTTGACTGGTATTATTGGGTTCCGCAGATATTACTTTTCGTTCCTGTTTTTGTTTTTGTTTTAGAACAGAAAACTAAAAAAAATCTTTGGCTTGCATCGCTTTTGATCTTTTATATTCTGCCAATGACAGCGTTTCAGAGTATACATTCTATAGCAACAGGAAATGGTGAATGGAACTACAGAAGATCTATCGGGTTGTTTCTGAATCAGTATGAAAAAGACAAAAACCAATGGATTTTGCTTGAACCAGCCGGTTATGTTCCATATTTTTCAGGTTTAAAAACCATTGACGAAGTAGGATTGGTGGACAAACAAATTCAGGAAGAAATCAAAAAAGACAAACCTAATTATTGGCTTAATACCGTTAAAAACAGAAAGCCGAAATATCTTCTTTCTAATAAAGATCTTTTCGAAGGGAAAAATGCCGATTATTACAAATCAGAATATAAATTACTTAAAGAATTCAGAATTAAAAATCACATGGAAAGTGAAAATCGTGTTTTAGAAAAAATTTATAAACTAAAACCTTCGGGCACAGATTATAATTTATATGAAAGAATTAAGAAGTAATTTTGTTAGATGTTAGATGTTAGATGATTGATGATGGAAGTTTACAACTTTATATATATTTTTAACCAACACTAAAACACTAAAACCTTAAAATTCTCAAATCAACCTCATGAAATACTGTGCTTTTCTCCGCGGCGTCAATGTAAAAGGAACCAATATGAAAATGGCAGATGTCTGCAAAGTTTTTCAAGATGCCGGAACGGAAAATGTGATCTCGGTTTTGGCTTCAGGAAACATTATTTTCAGTTCTGATGAAAAAATGGAAGAACTAAAAAGGATCCTTGAAAAATCAATGTCTGAATATTTTAATTATGAAGCTTTCTTATTTCTTAAAACTGAAAAAGAAACAGAGAATATTTGGAAAGCAAATCCGTTTAGTGATAAAGTTGGTTTTCATAAATATGCATTTGTAGGAAATAAGAATATAGAAAATATTTTAATGAAAGAATTTCAGGAAGCTGTAAAAGCTGAGGGTGAAGAAGGTGAAATTGTCAACAATATATTTTACTGGCAGGTTCCAAAAGGAAATACAGTGGATTCAGGCTTTGGAAAAATTTTAGGCAAAAAAAGTTTAAAAGATCAGTTTACGAGCAGAAATTTGAATACATTTGAAAAAATTATAAAAAAGTTTTAAAAATACAATTATGAAAAAAATAATAATCAGTTCACTTATACTGTCAAACTTGATTGTATATAGCCAAAAATTTTCAGACTTAAAATTTGAAACAATAGTTCCAGATACAGAGAATCATTACATCGTATTACCTGTAAAAGAAGGAGACAAAAGCTATAATCTGGGATTCATGTATTTTGATGAAACTGCAGGTTACACGTTAGATTATATAGGAGATCTTCATGAAGAGGAAGGGATATTAAAATTTAAAGAAAGAGAAGATGCTAAGAATTCTTCTATGAAAGTAAGAATTGAAAATTTAGGTTTTAAAAGTGCAATTATTTCAAATGAAATGTTGAAACAATTTAATTTACCCATCAAGCCAGAATGGTTAAAAAATTATTTAAGCACAAAACCGGAAAACGAGAAAATTTTGAAGAGAGCCAGTATAATGAATGGCGCTAATTTCCCACAAATAGCTTTACCAAAGCTTTTAGAATTGCATAAAAATAATTTTAAAACAGAATCATTGTATTTTGAACTCGCTTTTTCTTACAATGCAATGGGTAAATTTGCAGAAGCTGAAACGGTTTGTGACGAGGCAGTTAAAAATAAAAAAACCAATGATTTTATCTTTAAAGAATACATTTATAGTTTAGTACATCAAAATAAGCTTAAAGAAGCTGATACTTTCATTGCTAAAAATAGTTCTTCTTATAAAAATGAAGCGAACAAAATTGAATCAATGATTAATCTTGTAGCTCTAAGTGCTCACAATAACAATTTTATTATTGCTGAGAAATGGCTGAAGGAATTGAAGACTCAACCAAACATAAATCGTTATCAAAGAAATATAGATCAACTCGAAAGTATAATAAAAGAAAAAAAAAGTAAGATTCAATGATTCAACATTTAGAAAACATACACCACAAAGATTCAAAAAACTTTTTTCTCATTGCCGGTCCCTGCATTATTGAAGGTGAAAATATGGCATTAAGAATTGCTGAAAAAGTAATTGAGCTGACAAATAAATATAATATTCCTTATATTTTTAAAGGAAGTTTTAAAAAAGCCAATCGAAGCAGAGTTGACTCTTTTACTACAATCGGAGAAGAAAAGTCTCTGGAAATTCTTAAGAAAGTAGGAGAGACTTTCAACATTCCTACAACTACAGATATTCATGAAAATGAACATGCAGCTTTAGCAGCTCAATATGTTGATGTATTGCAAATACCTGCGTTTTTGGTTCGTCAGACAGATCTTTTGGTAGCTGCTGCAAAAACTGGAAAGTGTGTTACCTTGAAAAAAGGACAGTTTCTTTCTCCCGAATCCATGAAATTTGCAGTAGAAAAAGTAACCGATTCAGACAATGATAAGGTTGCCATTATCGAAAGAGGAAATTCTTTCGGGTATACCGATTTAATTGTTGATTACAGAGGAATACCTACCATGAGAAACTATGCTCCGGTTATTCTGGATGTCACCCATTCTCTACAACAGCCCAATCAAAGTTCAGGAGTAACAGGAGGAAGACCGGATTTAATTGAAACAGTTGCCAAAGCAGGAATTGCTGTAGGAGCAGACGGAATCTTCATTGAAACACATCCGACTCCCGAAACTGCTCTTTCTGACGGAGCCAATATGTTAAGATTAGATTTATTGGAAGATTTATTACAAAAACTGACAAGAGTAAGAGAATCTATATTATAATTGTTAAAAAATACTTAATTTTAGAAATTCTAAAAAATTCCGCTTGAAAAAACTAGTTTTACCACTGAGCTTAATGGTTCCGATGCTGTTTTTCTCACAAAACAGAAAAAGAGATACAACAACAAGAACTACGCAAATTGAGGAAGTTGTTTTCCAGAAAAGAGGCACAGGACGCACCAATGATATTACAGCCGTAAGTATTTCAGGAAAAGATGCCAAAAATGTTTCCAGCATTTCGGGCGGAGTGGAAAGTTTGCTTAAAACACTTCCTTCGGTAAACTCAAATACGGAGCTCTCTTCCCAGTATATGGTACGTGGAGGAAATTATGACGAAAACTTAATTTACATTAATGATATTGAAATTTACAGACCTTTCCTGATCAGAAATTCACAACAGGAGGGCTTAAGTATCATCAATCCAGATATGGTTTCCACGGTCAACTTTTCAGCCGGAGGTTTTGAACCAAGATATGGTGATAAAATGTCATCTGCCTTAAATGTCTATTATCGCGAGCCGAAAAAGTTTGAGCTTTCAGGAGAAGCAAGTTTAATAGGCGGAAGACTGACGACGGGTTTTGCTTCAGGAAAAGAAGACGGAAACGGAAATAAGAAGTTTACCGCTTTATTTTCGGGAAGATACAGAAACACCAATCTCGTTCTGAATACTTTAAATGAAGATACAGATTTCAATCCCACCTATTATGATTTTCAGTCTTATCTGAATTTTCACGCAACCGAAAAGCTTAATTTCTCCTTCATAGGATATTATTCTAAGAATGATTATGAAATGATTCCTAAACAGAGAAGTGTAGATTTTGGTTCTATCAATCAGCCTCTTAATCTTACTGTATTTTATAACGGTAGAGAAAATGACCAGTATAAAAACATGATGGGAACTTTTTCTGCCAATTTCAAGGCATCGGATAAATGGAGATTTACGCTGGATAATTTTGCATATCAGAATCGTGAGAGAGAATATTATACAATTGCTTCCAGCTATGTTTTACAGACCTATGATCCGGTTACAGGAAACCCTATTACTTCTTATGATGTGGGCGGACAAATTGAGCATGCCAGAAACGATTTGTTTGTACGTACATACGGAACGCAGTTCAGGACACGATTTTCACCAAATGTAAATACAGATATAGAATTAGGTTTTAAATATGAGAAGGAAAATCTTCGTGATCTTACCAACGAATACAAATTGGTAGATTCATCAGGTTACAGTATTCCAAGACCACCCGATGACCCGAGATTTCCGGATGCTTCAGATTTGGATCTGTTTTACAGCATTGCAGGAAGCAATCATATCCAGCCTACAAGATTATCAGCTTACGGGCAGTACTCTCAGAAGTTTTTCTGGGGTTCTAACCGTGTTTTGATCAATGCCGGAGCAAGAGTTGCACACTGGAGTTTTAATAATGAAACTATTTTTTCACCAAGAGCTCAGTTTGCCATTAAGCCGGACTGGGATACCGAAACGTGGTTCAGACTTTCGGGAGGAATTTATTATCAGGCTCCATTTTACCGAGAAATTAAAGACTTAAACGGTGGTTTTAATCCCAATATAAAATCTCAGCGTTCCATTCAGGCAATTCTGGCAAATGAAGTTGAATTTGAGTTTGAAGACAGACCATTCAAACTTACTACGGAGTTGTATTACAAAAAAATGGACAATCTGATTCCTTATTTTATGGATAACGTAAGAATTCGGTATTCAGGGCAAAACAACGCTTCAGGTCATGCTTACGGAATTGACACAAGATTATTCGGAGAATTTGTTCCGGGGGTAGATTCTTGGCTGTCTGCGAGTTATGCAAGAGTTTTTGAAAACATCGACGGAAGAGGAGATATACCAAGACCTACTGATCAAAGATTCAGATTTGCAATGTTTTATCAGGATTATATGCCTAAATTCCCACAAATGCGTGTCAATCTTACTTTGACATATGCTATGGGATTACCCAACGGAGCCCCGGTTTTTACAGATCCTTATCAGTATCAGAAAACTTTGCCTTCTTACAAAAGGGTAGATTTAGGACTTTCGTATGTTTTTGTAGATTCTAAAGAAAAAAAGCAATCGTATGGGTTATTAAGCAAGTTTGAAGATCTCAGTTTAGGGGTTCAGGTTTTTAATGCTTTCAATATCAACAATACAATTGCTAATCAATGGATCACCGATGCCAATACAAGTATGATGTATCCGGTTCCGGTTCGTTTGACGGGTAGATTTTTTAATGTAACGCTTAACTTTAAGCTGAAGTAGAATAAAATATAAAATAAAAAAAACCGGCAGATATTTATTAGCTGCTGGTTTTTGTTTTCCATCTATTTGTTAAAGTATTAACTTGGTTTACTTTGTTAATTAAAAATACATTTCGCTGGTCAATTAATTCCTGAAAGTCATATAAAAAAAAACGGAACCTGAAAAAATCAAGTTCCGTTAATAATATTTAAAACTAAAATTATTTACCTAAATAAGACTTCAAAATCTTACTTCTGGTATTATGCTTTAGTCTTTTAATAGCTTTTTCTTTGATCTGACGAACTCTTTCTCTTGTAAGATCAAAAGTTTCACCAATTTCTTCCAAAGTCATTGGATGTTTTCCGTTCAGTCCGAAATACAATCTTACTAGATCTGCTTCTCTCGGTGTTAAAGTATTCAACGCTCTTTCAATTTCAATCTGAAGAGATTCCAGCATCAGATCTTTGTCTGGGCTTGGAGATTCTCCCGAACGAAGTACGTCATACAAGTTAGAATCTTCACCTTCTACAAGCGGTGCGTCCATCGAAAGGTGACGACCACTGTTTTTCATTGATTCTTTGATGTCTTCTTCGCTCATATCCAAAACTTCCGCCAATTCTTCAGGAGAAGGAGGTCTTTCGTTTTCCTGCTCAAGGTGTGCGTACGCTTTATTGATTTTATTGATAGACCCAATCTTGTTCAACGGTAATCTTACAATTCTCGACTGTTCTGCCAATGCCTGTAAAATCGACTGACGAATCCACCAAACTGCGTAAGAAATAAACTTAAAACCTCTGGTTTCGTCATATCTTTTAGCAGCTTTCATCAATCCCAGGTTCCCTTCGTTGATCAGATCGGGAAGAGAAAGCCCCTGATTTTGGTATTGTTTGGATACCGAAACTACGAAACGAAGGTTGGCTTTAATCAATTTTTCCAATGCGGCTCTGTCACCTGCACGGATTCTCTGTGCCAAATCTACTTCTTCGTCTGCTGTAATCAGTTCCACTTTACCAATTTCCTGCAAGTACTTGTCTAATGAAGCGGTTTCCCTGTTGGTAACCTGCTTGGTTATTTTTAATTGTCTCATTTAATTTCCTCAAAAATAGAGTTACATTATATTATACGTTGGAAGAAACAAAAAGGTTACACAATTATAAAATATTTTTTATTTAATTAAAATAAACTTCAAAAATTAGTTGTAAATTATTCCGCTTTTATAATTTATGATTATATAATCTTCAAGGTTTATTTTTTAGGAGCTATTTCCCGCTGTCCACTATATCTTTTGCTCTTCGTTTCTCATCACAAAAGGATGCCGTTTCCATCGGGGCTAGTGACAACTCAACGAAAAAATCTCATAGGTTTAGCAGATAATTCCTACAAAAAAAGCGAAACCGAAGTTCCGCTCTATAATTTAAAGATTAAAAGTAATCTGATTGTCACAATTTTGCCATAATTAAAAGCTATTTGTTGTAACGATGACTATTTTTACAACAACGGTCACCAAGATTATATATAACAAAGTTCATAAGTATTGTGTACTTGGTGAAATCTTTAGAGTGCTTAGTAGTTAAATCCATAGTATGATCAATAAAAGAATTTTAATAAAAATAAAATTAACTTTTAAAATTCACCATTAACTATTCATTCTAAAACAAATCATTTAATAATTTCGCCAGTCTTAAACCTCCGTACAAAAGCTGTCTTTCCATGGTATCATTAAACTTGTACTGATAGTCATAAGATAATTTTGATCCGTCCGGAGTCTGTGCATAGATTTTATTGGCAATTTGATGAGAATCATACAGCCAGGTTTCCAAAGTCCCTGCCTGAATCTGCTTTACTTCTTCTTTGGATTTAATATCCAGAAGTTTTGCATATTCCGTATAGCTGTACTTCTGTGAATCGACTAATTTTCCGTCCCACACGGAATGCAAATTGGTTTTATCACCAAAATAAGTAACATTGATTTTGTTTCCTCCCAAATCTTCAGCTCTTCCTGCGTGCATTGGCTGCGCCAGATCTCCCATCATGTGAATAAGGAAGATCAAAGCGATCTTTCTGTCTTTTTCAGATGTTTTTTCATCTTTAATCTGGCTGGACAATACTTTAATCTGCGAATAAAGATTGGCTCCTGCCTGAGCTTTCAGATCTTTTTCGAAAGCCACAAAATCTGCCTTTGGATCAATATTTACATAATGCCATGCTGAAGCCTGCTTCCAGACTCCGGTAGTATCAGACTTGATGAAATCGGGCCAGTTTGCCCAATATGCCATTCTTTCCTGTCCCAGCATTTTCCTGATTTCTTTTCTTGCCTTTCCGGAAAGATGATTTTCTGCAATCTCTGCAATTACTCTATGCCCCGTTAACCCCCATGCATAAGTGTAAACAGAAAAGGCAAAAGATGCCAAAAGCAGAAATTTTGAATAAATACGTTTCATTGTTAAATCAATTTTGAAGCTGCAAAGATAGTTCACAATGATGTATTTCTTCCATCAGAATATTCTTAATTCAAATCATGGATATTAAATTATTGTAATACAATATTTCTTTGATATGGTATTGTCATAAATTTTATTAAAACTTTTCATTAAATTCGTGCAAAATCAATATCTAAAAATGAAAATAAAACTTACCATCTGTTTGCTGGCTTTTCTTAACTTTTACGAAGCACAGGAAAATATTTCTTACCAGAAACCTTCTGCCGAAATTCTGAAGCTGGCAGATTACGACAGACCGCCAAGTATTTTAATGAATTCTAAAAAAGACTGGGTTGTTTTTGTTTACAGACCAACTTACAAAACTTTGGATGATCTTAATCAGCAGGAAATGAAACTAGGTGGCTTAAGAATTAATCCAATGACCAATATTTCGAGTACAATTACGTATTCAAATAACCTGAAAGTTCGTAAGATGAACGATAAAACGGAATCTCAGGTAAAAGGATTGCCGGATAATTCGAAAATAACGAATACTTCATTTTCACCGGATGAGAAGAAACTAGCCTTTACCAATACTACTCAAAACGGAGTTGAACTTTGGGTTGTTGACCTGGAAACAGCCACTGCAAAAAAAATTACAAAAGATAATCTTAATGCAAATCTGGGGAACCCTTACAGCTGGATGAAAGATTCTCAGAGCTTTTTGATTAAAGTACTTCCTGAAGACAGACCTAAACTGATAGATTCTTCAAAAGATCTGCCTACAGGACCGATTGTTTCTACTTCAGACGGAAAAGTTTCGCAGAACAGAACCTATCAGGATCTTCTTAAAAATCCGCAGGATGAGAAGAATTTTGAAATACTCACAAGTTCTGAATTATATCACGCAGATCTGAATGGTAATCTTAAAAAGTTTAAGGAGAAAGATATGTATGCTGGGTTAAGTTATTCTCCCGATGGAAATTTTCTGATGGCAACTACGATAAAAAAGCCTTTTTCCTACATTGTTCCGTTGAGCCGTTTTCCGATGACTTCTTCGGTATATGATGCAAAAGGTAATCTGGTAAAAATTGTAAACGAAGTACCGCTTAATGAGGTGATGCCTAAAGGTTTTTCATCCGTAAGAACAGGGAAAAGAGATATGACCTGGAGATCAGATCAGCCTGCAACGTTGGTTTTTGCCGAAGCTCTGGATGGTGGAGATCAGTCTAAATCTGCAGATTTCAGAGACGAAATTTTTATGTGGGAAGCTCCATTTACTACTCAGCCAAAATCTTTCTTTAAAACTAAACAGAGATATGAAGGAGCAAGCTGGACAAATAATCATTATGCTATTGTTTCTGAAGGTTGGTATGATACCAGAAATACAAAATCTTATCTGATTGATCTCAATAATGGTGAATCTAAAATTATTGATGACAGAAATTATCAGGACGTTTACAGCGATCCCGGAAATTTTAACACCACAAAAAACCAGTTCGGAAGATATGTAGTAGATATGAAAGGGGACAAAGCGTACCTGATTGGCGATGGTTTTACCAAAGAAGGACAACATCCTTTCATTGATGAAATGGATGTAAAATCTCTAAAAAAGAAAAGATTATATACTTCCAACATAAAAAATGCAAAAGAAGAAATCATTGATATCATTAATCCTTCTAAGGGAGAGGTATTAACGATTCAGCAGTCGGCAAGCCAATATCCGAATTATTTTAAGAAAAATATCAAATCGAATAAAGCTGAAGCGGTTACACAGTTTGCCAATCCTTTTGAAAGCATCAAAGATGTCTATAAAGAAGTGATTACTTATAAAAGAAACGATGGAGTTACTTTGACAGGAACGCTTTATCTGCCTGCAAACTACGACAGAAAGGCTAAAAAAGAAAAACTTCCTTTACTGATCTGGGCATATCCTACAGAATACAAGGATAAAAATACAGCAGGACAAAGCACGCAGAATCCGAATGATTTTACCTTTCCTTATTACGGCTCTTTTGTGTATTGGACTGCAAAAGGTTATGCAGTTCTTGATGACGCTGCATTCCCGATTATCGGAGAAGGAAAAACAGAACCGAACGATACTTTTATCCCGCAATTGGTTGCCAACGGAAAAGCAGCCATTGATGCCGTAGACCAGTTAGGCTACATCGACAGAAATAAAGTAGCTGTTGGCGGACATTCTTATGGAGCGTTTATGACTGCCAATCTTTTGACGCATTCCAAGGATTATGCGTGCGGAATTGCAAGAAGCGGAGCCTACAACAGAACTTTAACGCCTTTCGGCTTCCAGAGCGAACAAAGAAATTATTGGGATGTTCCGGAAATTTACAATACGATGTCCCCATTTATGAATGCAGACAAGATGAAAACACCATTGCTTTTGGTACACGGTGATGCAGACAATAATCCGGGAACGTTTACCTTACAGACCGAAAGATATTTTCAGGCGCTGAAAAATCTTGGAGCTCCGGTAAAAATGGTGCTTCTGCCAAAAGAATCTCACGGATATGCCGCCAAAGAAAACATTCTGCACCTTCTCTGGGAACAGGATCAGTTTCTGGAAAAATGTCTGAAGAAATAGTTGAAAATCCCCCGCTTCGAAAATGAACGGGGGATTTTTATTTTTTTAAAGTACTGATGATGTCCTGTAGCTGTTCTATCATTTTATCTTTGTCTTTCAGCCGTTCTTCGTACAGAGATTCTATCTTATCTGTTTTGTCTTTATTTTCCTGATAGAGGTTTTGAATTTCCTGATGTCCTACCGAAGCGTCATAAAAATTTTGCTGATTGTAGATGTTGTTTGGGTTTACATCCAATAATTCGTAAACAGGTGTTTCCAGTATTTCGGCGATCTGATACAATCTGTCTACCGTAAGCTTGGTTTCGTTTTTCTCTATTTTGCTGTAGGCAGCCTGGCTGATGTTAAGCTCCTCTGCCATATTTTCGTGCGAAAAGCCTTTCTTCTTGCGGTATTCTTTTATTTTTTCAATAATGACTTCCATGGTTTCCATTACTATATCTTATAATTTTAATCACAAAAGTAATATTTATTTTGAAAAAGTTATATAATCGTTGGAAGAAAATGTATTAATATTGCATCAAATAACATTAAATAAATAAAACCATGATGAAAAAAATCAGTTTTCTGATGCTTTTTGCATTCTTATGTATCTTGTTGAACTGTAGAGAAGAAGAGATCTACATTCAGAAAAACGAATCTGTTTCTGCCTCTCAAACCACAGATGTTCATAAAAGATACAGAACCTCTTACGAAAGTGATAAAAGTGTACAAAAAAATCTAAGAAAAGTACACATCAGCTCTTCTTTACAAAAAGTATCTTCCGTAGTACATCAGGATAAAAGTTCAAAATCGAAATTTGCGGCATTGCAGGTGTATGAGAAAGTTGTAGATACCTATACCAATATTACTACCTACACTTTACCGGTCATTAATTATACTCAGGATCATCCTTACTTTCTGAAACATATCATTACTGAGAAAGACGGAGTAGAAAAAGCCGGATTTCTGAAAATCATTCCCGACAATTACACAGCATCTTCTTCTTTGTCGTGGAACAATTTCTCAGGAACTGTGCAGATGTATAGCCACAAAATGACGCTCGTAAGCCAAAGCAGATATGTAAATGGTGTTGTACAGGCTTCACAGACTTCGTCAGGAGCTTCTGCAAGAACAAGCAGCCAATGCTGGAATCAGACAGATATTATCGTGCATACCTGCAGCAACGGAGGAGGTCATTTACCGGGTGAGGTGTGCAATAAAGGAATTAATGACGCATACTATGAGATAAGAACCACCGTGAAGTGCGGAGTTTTTGCAGAGCAGGAAAATGAGTATCTTACTCCTGAAACGGGAACTTTAACGGGTGGTGGTTTTGCCGGGACATCTATTGCTCATCAGCTTCTTACGCACAGCCAATTTCTGCATGCTGATTTTCTGATGCAGCCCAACAGATCAGATCTTTTTAATTTTGTGATGAAGTATTTGTATGACAATGGCTATCCTAACGGCACCACATTAGATGACAACATCGTCAACAGCCTCAATCAGCTACTGGATGTTTTTGTCAATAATCCTCAGCTTTTCCATGATTTTGATTTTCTGCAGGATCAGTGGAATGCTACTAATTATTATTTTCAAGGAACTCCCAATTATTACGATCAAAGAATTGTACATCTGATCAAGAATTTATTTGAAAATCCTACACAGCAAAATGCGAACTTTACTTCCTGGGCAGTACAGTTTTATTCGCAAAATTCAACTACTACAATTCAACAGTTTCAAAATTGGTTTATCAATAATTACGATAACGCATACCGAGATAAGCTTGCATTGCTTACCCCTTCCGAGATGCAAAACTTTATTGATATTAATAGAGAAATTGATGCTTCATTGTACGAGGAAGAATTTGTAAAAGAAACTAATGAAGCATTCGTTGCATTTGCATCGTTTGCGGATATTGAAACGATGTCCGATGCTCAAATGCAAAGTGTATTAAGCTCTTGCTGCCCGTCAATCATAGTTGTCCCTCAAGCTTTAACCCTAGAAAAATCAAGATTAATTGCTGCAAACTATCAATTCAATAGAAAATATTATCCTGAGTGGTCTAAAGCAAAATGTTTTTGGGAGGCATCACGAGAAACTATACAGTTATTGTTGGACTTAGGAGGACTAGTACCTGTTATTGGAGAAGTTTGTGATTTAACGAACGCAACAATATATGCTTTAAATGGCGATGGTGTAAATGCATCATTAAGTGCGGCAGGTGCTATACCTTTTGCCGGCTGGTTTACAACAGGATCAAAATTAGGAGTAAAGGTTGTTAATAATGTAGCATCTGACATTGGTTCTAGACAAGTGCTAAAGTGGGTTGTTGGTAATGATGGATTGATTAAATTTGGATATTCCAGTCAACTAAGAAAAGTTTTGAAATTAACTGATGCTACAAAACAAGCTCATCATATTATACCTTGGGCATATAATGTACAAATTCATTCTGTGGTTCAAAAGGCAGCTAAATCATCAAATGCATTTCATCTTAACGAAGCTTTAAATGGTATTGCTGTTGCATCATGGAGAAATCAACCTAATCACAATATGTATAATAACAGAATTTTTAATAAATTAGAGCAATTTAGACAAGCAAATCCAAATGCGACTCCTGACCAATGCTATAATAAGGTTTTAGAAATTATTAATCAAGCTAAACAAGCGATTATAAACAATCCTAATTCACATCTAAACGATTTAGTTTTTTAATGATGAAATATTTTAAGATAAATTTTAGTCTAAGTTCAAAAATTAGAGGTAATAATAATTATATAAAAGATTACAAACTTAAAATTCCTTCAATAGGAAAACTCTATTGGGAAATTCCTGAATTCATAGGAAATGTCTGTAATAAAGAAATAGATTTTGAACCATTCTTATTAGATATTGAACTTTTTAGCAATTCAAAACTTAACGATTTAATTATGGATGGAGGTCCTATTTCATCAAAATTAGTTGTTAGCAACAAATTAAAATTAATATTAGAAAAAAGCAGAAAAAGGGGAATGCAATTTTTTAATATTAATATATTAAAGAAAAACGAAATTTTTTCTAATTATTGGATTTTGAATATGTATGAACTCAATCAGGAATTTATAAATTTCAAGCAAAGTAAAATCATCTACGAAAAAAAAGATGATGATTTTAATCAAACTTATTCTATTAAAAATATTGAACTTGAAATTAGTGATTATGATGAATTCAATTTGTTCATAGAAAAAGCAAAAGATAAACTTGAAGTAGTTACTATTGAAGAAGTAGCTATAAAAGATATTGTTGACGAAGATTTTTTTGCTCTAAAATATGTTTCGGGTGGATTGGGGTATTATGTATCGGAAAAACTCAAAGAAGAAATAGAAGAATCTGGTTGTACAGGTATAGAGTTTCAACCAAGCCATTTATCTTTAAATGAGTGGCTTCATAGCGAAAGAGAAAAAGTTTATGGAAAAGCGTAATAAAATGAGAAAAAAAATCATACTAACTTTTTTATTCCTTATAGGATTGGGCATACACGCTCAATCCTATAAACCTTTAAAGCCTGTAAAAGGAAAAGTAGTATTCAGAGAGATCTCCAAAATTACGGACAGAAAAATGTTTGAGAAATCACTACATCTTACCGGAGAAAAACTAAAACAAAATCTTACAAAGTCTTTTCAGAAAGATGAAGAATATTCAGGCAGAGAAAAAGAAATTGAGGAATGGAGTAACGCCTCAGCAGAAGCAATGAAATTAATCTACATTGAAGATTCAACACAAGTTCACTCATACAATTTTGAAGATAACTTGCAGTCTTTCTCAAGTCATGTGATTCTTACTATCGTTGAAAACAAAAAAGAAGCAAAAAAAATCAACGGTTATCTATGTTACAAAGTTGTTTATGAGTACAAAGAAGATGAAAAAAGCAATGATGAGTATTTTATGGATTTTGCAGACAATGTTATTTACAAAAGAGAAATGTGGGTGACAGACCAAATACAGTGTTTGTATCATCCTGTTATGTTTGAGAAAAGTATTTTAGAGAAATATTATCCTTTAGAAATTAAAGAAACTGATAATACCATTCACGGATTTGAAACAAAATATATCCTTCAAAGTATTAATCTTCAATAATTAAAAAAGGATTTTTGAAAAGATCTAAACCATTCCCCAAAATCCTCTAAAGGATTTAACCAAAAGCTCCCGACGATTTACCAAAATCCACGAGAGCTTTTTAAAAAAGCAGGCGTGCATTTTTAAAAAGCACGCCTGCTTTTAATTTTTGCTTACTTAGCTTTTTCAAACTTCATTACAGCAAGCATTTCCTTAAGATCAACTCCCGGTCTAAAGGCTATTTTTGCACCCTTAATCATAGATGAGTTGAATTTTTCCGCAGTCTCTGCGCCTTCGCTGCTTAGCGTAATACTGAATGAGCCGAAATCTCCAAATCGGACAATTCTTCCCTCTGAAAGATGTTTGGCAAGAGCTTTAGTAAGATCATTCAGTACGGCTAAAACATCGGTGTCACTTACCGTTGTAGAAGCTCCTGCAATTTCTTTGCTCAGGCTTCGGAAGGTAACTTCTCCGCTTGATTTTGCGTTGGCATAAAATTTCTTTGGGGCTGTCTGATCGGAAGGATTTCCTTTTTCGCTTAACGAATACTGTACTGGCATAACTTTGTGTTTTTAAAATTAACAGTATCAAATATAAAAATTAAATTTAAAAAGTCTATTTACAACTTTAAAATTTTATCAAAATAATTGTGTACGAACAATAAGTAAATTTCTACTAAGTTCATCTTTTTAAACCAAATCCTCCACAAGGAACAATTTTTGACTTAAATTGCATGACTATTTTCAAAATTATGTTTGATAAGCAGCAACGAAAACTCAAAAGATCTGCAAAACTGATTTCCGTTTTAAGCAAATACGGTTTTAAAGATTTGATTTCCAGAATGAATGGGAACAAAAAGTCTGAAGAAAAGCTTCATGATCCTGATGAAATCGTTTCTAAAGGGACGGTTTATGAACGGATTCGTCTTGCTTTGGAAGAATTGGGTCCTACTTTCGTCAAGCTTGGACAATCTTTCAGCAATCGGGAAGACTTGCTTCCGCCGGAAATGATTCAGGAACTGCAGAAGCTTCAGGACAGGGTAGAAGTGGTAAATATGAATGTTGAGGAAATTCTAGAAAATGAATTTAATATTTCTGTAAAAGAATATTTTAAGGAAATTAATCCTAATCCGATTGCAACCGCTTCTATTGCGCAAGTATACAAAGGATTTTTGCTGACTGGTGAAGAAGTGATTTTAAAAATTAAAAAACCTGATATTCTTCCTGTTATTGAAGATGATCTGCTTTTGATTAAAGATCTGGTAAAGCTGATTTCTACCTATTCTGAAATTGGTTCTAAGCTAAATCTCAAACAGGCAGTTTCAACTTTTGAAAAATCTTTACTGGAAGAGATTTCCCTTGTAAATGAGCGTAATAACATCCATCAGTTTGCGCTTAATTTTAAAAACAATAAAGAAACCTACGTTCCGAAAATTTATGATGAGTTCTGTAATAACAACGTCTTGTGTATAGAATTCATCGACGGAATAAAAGTTACAGATACCGCATCACTTCAAAAACACGGGATTGATCCTGTCACCGTTTCCGAAACCGGTTTGCAGTTGTTTGTCTCACAGATTTTAGATTATGGATTCTTTCATGCAGATCCTCATGCAGGAAATATTCTGGTTAAAAAAGACGGAAAAGTTGTTTTTATTGATTTTGGCGCAGTTGGAAAAATCCAGCCTAATGATAAAGAAATCCTTGAAAATCTGATTATCAGTTTTGTGGCTAAAAATCCGAAGAAAATAGTCCGTTATCTAAAGAAAATGGCTGTAAGTTATGAGATTCCCAACGACAGAAGGTTTGAGAATGATGTGGAAGAAGTACTCAATTTTGTTCACAGTACCTCACTGAAAGATATTAATCCACAGGTTATCATGAATAAAATGAAAGATGTACTAAAGGAAAACCGATTGTATATGCCGGATTATTTCTATCTTCTTTTTAAGGGAATTGGTCTTATTGAAGGTGTAGGAAGAACAATCAATCCGGATTTGGATGTGGTGAAAAGCCTGAATCCTTATGCCAGAAAAATTTTCACTAAAAAAATAAGTCCTGAAAAGGTTTTTAAAAAAAGTCTTGAAAAAATTCAGAATTTTACCGATAATATAGATGATATTCCCAAAGAACTGAGATCTGTTTTACAAAAACTTGACGACGATCAGTTTACTATTTCCAGCGAAATAAAAAATATTGAAAAAACTAACCAGCTCATTAAGTCAAGTATTATCAATTTAATATTTACAATGATCTTAGGAGCGAATATTATTGCGACTGCTATTGTTTTTGTATCTGAACAAGGTCCGAGGATAGGAGAGATGTCTTTGGTGGCTGTTTTAGGCTTTTGCTTTTCAATTATACTCATGGTTATTTTATTGCTGCGAATTTTGAGAAAGTAAATTTATTTAAACATCTGAAATTAAACTACCAGCAAATTTAGTTTTATACGTAATATTAAATTTTTGCTTTTATGATGTTTAAAAAGTTTCCATCTTTTAACATCTTACACCCATTATAAAATTGCCTATCTTTGCAAAATGGAAAAAATCACTTTTGCAGATTTCGACTTACCGGAAAAAATTCTTGATGTATTGGCAGATCTCAATCTTTTTGAACCCACGCCTATTCAGGAAAAAAGTCTGAAACCTATTCTTTCAGGAAGGGATGTAATGGGAATTGCCCAAACGGGAACCGGAAAAACTTTAGCGTATCTTTTGCCGATTCTCAAAACATGGAAGTACAATAAAACTGGAAATCCTACGGTTCTGGTTTTAGTTCCTACCAGAGAATTGGTCGTTCAGGTTACAGAAATTCTGGAAAAACTCACCGAAAATATTACAGCAAGAGTGATTGGTATTTACGGAGGCAAAAACATCAATACACAGAAACTGCTGTTTGATAATGGCTGTGATATTCTTGTAGGAACACCCGGAAGAGTGATGGATCTCGCAATAGACAATGCAATCTCTCTGCGTGAGGTAACAAAATTAGTCATTGATGAGTTTGACGAAATGCTGAATCTTGGTTTCAGACCACAGCTCACCCATATTTTTGAAATGATGAAAGAGAAAAGACAGAATATTCTTTTCTCGGCAACGATGACAGAAGCTGTTGATGATATGCTGGATGAATATTTTGCAAGTCCTGTAGAAATTTCGTTGGCAAAATCAGGAACACCACTTGAAAAAATTGAGCAGACTGCATATAAAGTTGAAAATTTCAATACAAAAATCAATTTACTTGAGCATTTGCTGAAAGCGAACGAAGATATGTCTAAAGTATTGGTATTTGCCAATAATAAAAAGCATGCTGATCTTCTTTTTACTAAAATTGATGAGCTGTTTCCTGATCAGTTTGATGTCATTCACTCCAATAAATCTCAGAACTACCGTTTGAAAGCGATGAAACGTTTTGAGAATGAGGAAATAAGAGGTCTGATTACAACTGATGTAATGGCAAGAGGTCTGGATATTTCAGATATTACTCATGTTATCAATTTTGAAACTCCCGAAGTTCCGGAGCAGTATATTCACAGAATCGGTAGAACGGGTAGAGCTGATAAAGATGGTAAAGCGGTCATTTTTGTTACTAAAAAAGAAGAATCTCTAGCTTTAGACATTGAACTTTTGATGGATAAGGAACTCAAATATATTCCGTTCCCTGAAGAAGTGAAGATTAATCCTAAAAAGATCGCATCTGAAGAAGAAAACGTGATCATGAAAAATCCTAATCAGGTTAAATTATCTGAAGGTGGTGGAGCATTTCACGAGAAAAAAGACAAAAACAAGAAAGAAAACTGGGGCGGTCCTTCAAAAAGAAAAGCTCCTAAAAAATTCGGAGCCAACAGAGCACAGCAAAAGGCTATTTCAAAATCAAAGCGAAAGAAATAAAAAAATCCCGATTCATTCGGGATTTTGTATTCATGTATTCATTATCTTCTTAACGAAGAAAATTCAATTTATGATCGTCATTATTTCATATACGGTTTCATTATAGAAGTCCAGAGTCGATAGCCTTCAGGAGTCATGTGCAATCTGTCTTCTACAAACAAATCTTCACGCACCTTCCCGTTGGAGTCATTCATTACTTTAGTAATATCAATAAAATCAGCATTTTTTTCTTTCTTCATCAATCTGGCTATTTTCATATTAGCTTCTTTCATTTGCTTCCAAAGGTGCTCTCTGCTCGGAGAATATTTTATCGAAATATAATCTACCTGAATATTCGGAAACTTTTCTCTTATTTTAGCATATAGAGTTTTAAATCTTTCTACCACGACATCAGATTTTAGCTGGGCATCATCTGCAAAATCGTTTTCTCCGCAGTAGATAATGATCTGTTTTGGCTCATAAGGCTGTAGAAGATCTTCAGCATAATAATTAAGATCAGTCAGTCTGGAACCTCCAAAACCACGGTTGATAATAACTTTGCCGGGAAAATAATCCGAAACATCCTGCCATTTAGTAAAAGATGAACTTCCTAAAAGCAAAATAGAATTATCCGGTGGAACAATCTCCTGATCAAGCTTTTTAAAATTTTGAATTTCATCCCAGAAAATTGGTTTTTTCTCCTGAGAAAAATTTAAAATAAAAATCAATAAAAGTACAACAAAAAAAATCTTCTTCATTTTAGTAGTATAAGAGTATTAATGTAATAAAAACTCCCGATAATTTCGGGAGCATTGGTTATCTTTTGTAAGTTATATAAGTGTAATCTATCTTCGTGTCACCGTCCTGATCTATATTATCAGTCAAGGTCATGAGCTGTAGTTCCGAACTGCTTAGAATAATGACTTTAAATGGTCTTTCAGAATCATTCGCAAATTTGGTGACAAGAATTTTTTCTTCGTTACTGTATGAATAGGTTCCTTCTGTCTTTACATTACTGCAATTGGCACCTGATCCTGTAAAAGCATTATAAGATGTATAATAATCTGTTCTGAACTCTAACGTGTTTTTTGTCTCACAGCCCGTAGGAACAATTGTTGAAATTACCGTTTTATTATCTGCTCCGGAGACAACTTCAGTTTTTACAGTTTTCCATTCACCCTTCAGCATATCAAGTTCATAAGCTTGATAGTCATCTTCACACGAAGTCAACGCCAATGCGGAAAAGGCAAATAAAAGTAGGTGTTTTTTCATTTTCACAAATTTTATAATATGCTAAAATATAAATAAATTTGAAATATATATAATGAAATCAAGGATTTTTGAACGAATGATTGAAGAAAAATTATTTTTAAATAAAAATTTGAGGTCAATAAGTGAATTTATTAATAAAATTCAACTTGCTCTGACCTCAATCATTCAAATTTTATAGAAATTTTAAAATTAATAACTCATTTCTACAATTTTATAAACATCCTTTGGAGTAAGATTTTTATTTTCACCTAAACCAACCCAGTTTCTTTCTGTAAACGCTTTTTCAATCTTTTCTGCTGTTCCTTCAAAATCTTTTGTATAATCTGAAAGTTTAGTGTGTATATCAAGACTATGAAAAAACTCCTCAAGCTTGGCAATAGCTTTTTCTGCTTTTTCTTCAGTATTTCCTTCAGAAATTCCCCAGACTCTTTCTGCATACTGTGCCAGTTTACCTTTTTTAGCTTCAAAATTATAACGGTAGTGTGAAGGGGCAATTACAGCAAGTGTTCGTGCATGATCAATTCCGTAATGTGCTGTAAGCTCGTGTCCCATTGCATGAACCGCCCAGTCTGTGACCACTCCTTTCTGAATTAATCCGTTGAGTGCCATTGTGCAGCACCACATAAAATTAGCAGCCGCATCATAGTCAAAATCATCATCCATAACTTTAGGAGCTGCATTCTGTAAGCTGATTAAAATACTTTCGGCAATTCTTTCCTGTAAATCAGCAGAAGAAGGGCTGGTCATGTACTGTTCCAGAACATGAGTATAAGCATCTGCAATTCCGTTAGCAATCTGATTTTTAGGAATCGAACGAACTACTTCCGGATCCAGAACAGAAAACTGCGGAAACAGACCAGGACCTCCTGAAGAAAGTTTTTCATTGGTTTCTCTTCTTGAAATCACATATCCGGAATTCATTTCAGATCCGGTTGCAGGTAATGTAAGAACGGTTCCGAAAGGCATTCCTTTACCCTCCATTGTTCGTACGGGTTTTGTAAGAATTTCCCATGGTTCACCATCATAATTAGCAGCAGCAGATAGAAATTTAACCCCGTCTATAACCGATCCACCTCCTACAGCAAGCAGATAGTTGATATTGTTTTCTTTAATATACCGTAAAGCCTTAACCAGGACTTCGTATTCCGGATTAGCCGGAACCCCTCCAAACTCATGCATATCATGGTCTTTCAAAGCATCTTTTACCTGGTCGTAAATACCATTGTTTTTAATACTTCCGCCTCCATAAATCATTAAAATTCTGGCATCTTGTGGAATTTCTTTTGAAATTTTGGTCATTTCACCTTTCCCGAAAAGTATTTTTGTTGGATTTTTAAACTCGAAATTTAGCATTGTTCTTATTTATTTTACACCAAATTTACGAATACATATAAAATAACTACCTCTCTAAAGCTTTAAATTTTTAATGAATGAATTTGATTAAAACTATCAGGCATTTTGTGATTTATATGTTGTCATTTCAACCGATACATTTTAAAGATCGTTTAGTCTGCTCTTTAATTCTTCCATACTGTAATTTGCAGGAATTGCTTCTTTACCATTTTCATTGATGAGACCATAATAATTGTTGATAGATTCTACCAGAGCGTAACCTTTTTTAAGTTCGTCAAATTTTCGTATTCTTTTGTAAATGGCCGGTACAACCAATTTTCCTTGAATGTCAATCATGCCATACGTATCTGAAATTGATTTTACCAAAGCTAAATCTTTATGTAATTTTCCAAATTTGTCAATTTTAGAATAAACAGGAGCTACAACCTGCTTGTTATCCTTATCAATAAATCCGTAAGTTCCGGACATGGTTTTTACCATTGCCCAGTTAGTCTGATATTCATTATAAGGATAAACTTTTTTATATTGCGCAAAAGATTTTATGCTTGTGATGATCATTAAACCTGCAAAGAAAGTTTTTATCATAACTTAAAATATTTGGATTTCGAAAAACTAAAATAAACATTAAGTAAGAATTAACAAAGTTAATTATCACTTATTATTGAAAAACTATTGTAGTATAATTTTGTAGTATCCATTTTCGTCAGTAACATCTATTCCAATTCCCGTAAAAGATAATTTGTTGATCTGAAAACCATTACAACCGCCTTTAAACTCCGAAGACTCTATGGAAAAATTAAAAACTCTTACTGCTGAATAAAATGTATAATTTTTTGTTCCGTTATATGCGCCTACATTTTCAAGCACAATTTTATTGTCTGACGTTTTTGTCAATTCTATTTTACCTTTATTTTCTTCCTCAATATAAAAGTTGCCCAGATTACCATTGGAGATTAAATTCTCATTATTCGAGTTCACTACCTCAAATACGACAGGAAGAGGAGCATTATAACATTCTTCGCCACACGCTGTGAAAATAAAAACTGATATGAGAACAAGAAAAATATTTTTCATTTCAGGACATTTAAATTATGAAGTAGCAGCTAATTAAATTCAAACAATTTTGCTGTCAGTTATACCAACGTAAAAATATCAATATTTCATTTAAGATTTTAAAATTTTGATAAAAAAATAATATTTAATGGTATGATTCACCCCCGAAAGTTCAAAAAATCCCTAAATTTGTTACTATGATATACGACCAACGAGAAGAAAAATTCAGGCAGATTGTGGAAAATAAATTCCAGATTTATAATTCATTATTTATGAGTCTGCCGTATGATAAAATGACCAATATCGGCATGCTTCTGCCTTTTCTCTGTGAAGAAAGCAGAGACGGCTATCAGAAAGGAAAAACTCCGGTAGAAATCGTAGAAGAGTTTTTCACAAGTCATACCGATTTACAGACTGAAGATCAGAAATTGGAACTTCTTTTTAAAATCATACAGTATATTGAAAGACAGGTAGTTTTATTTGACAGTATTGAAGATGCTGCATTTCCCGGATTGCACTCCGAAAGCGATAACGGAACCATAACCAATCTTTATGAAAGAGCTTATCACGATCATAAGCTTGAAAAGGTAAGAGAAAAACTAAAAGATTTTACTGTAAAAATTGTATTTACAGCCCATCCCACACAGTTTTATCCCAGTTCCGTGCAACGCATCATTCATGATTTGAGACACGCAATCAGTTCAGATTCAATCACCAATATAGATATGCTGTTGCAGCAACTTGGCAAAACTCCTTTTGTTAATAAAGAAAAACCTACTCCGATTGATGAAGCGTTAAGCATCATTCATTATTTAAGATATGTCTATTATGATTCTATCGGTGAGTTGTTTGATAAAATCAAAAAAACATTTGGCAACAGTCACGATCATCTCCACGAAGATATCATCCAGCTTGGCTTTTGGCCGGGAGGAGACCGGGACGGCAATCCTTTTGTGACAGCAGAAGTCACCAAAAGAGTTTCTGAAGAATTACGTTCAGCGATTTTAAAATCCTATTATGCTAATTTGAAAGACGTACGAAGAAGACTGAGTTTCAGAGGAGTTTCAGAAGTTCTGGGAAAACTGAGCGCCGAATTGTATTCCGCAATTTTCCGAAATGAAAAACTGAGCACTGAAAATATTCTTAAGCACCTGAATGAAGCCGAAGAAATTTTAGTGAAAGAACACAATTCGCTCTTTCTGAAAGTGCTTATCAATTTTAAAGACCGCGTGAAAATTTTCGGGACTCATTTTGCAACATTAGACATCCGGCAGGACAGCAGAATTCATCAGCAGGTAATTGATGGGGTATTTGCAAAACTGTTTGGAAATATTGATGCAGATTATTCTGAAAAATATAACAAACTAATAGAACATTCTGGAAAAGCTGCAGCCGATGATTTTGAAGATATTGTAAGAGATACATTGATCAATGTTCAGCAAATCAGACAAATTCAGGATTTCAACGGAATCAGAGGGATGAACCGCTATATTATTTCCAATTCTGATGCGGTGAAAGATGTAATGAATGTGTATGCTTTTTTCAAAATCTCAGGCTATCAGGATGACGAAATCAATATGGATATCGTTCCTCTTTTTGAAACGATGGAAGGTCTTGCGAATGCAGAAAATGTGATGCGGGATCTGTATCAAAATCCTGTCTATAAAAAACATCTCCACAGAAGAGGAAATCAGCAGACCATCATGCTTGGTTTTTCAGACGGCACAAAAGATGGAGGCTACCTCAAAGCCAACTGGGAAATTTATAAAGCCAAAGAAATCCTCACAAAAATATCAGAAGAAAACGGAATAAAAGTGGTGTTTTTTGACGGTAGAGGCGGTCCTCCGGCAAGAGGCGGAGGCAAAACTCACGATTTTTATGCATCACAGGGAAAAACGATAGCTAATAATAAAATTGAACTTACTATTCAGGGACAGACCATCACAAGTATTTTTGGAAATAAAGAGCAGGCTAAGTATAATTTTGAACAGCTTCTGACTGCGGGAATAGAAAATGATGTGTTTAAAAATTCAAAAAAAGATTTAACCGAACATGAAAGAAAGCTGATTATTGAGCTTGCAGAAATCAGTTATAAGAAATATTCAGACTTAAAGGCGCATCCGATGTTTGTTCCATATCTTCAGGAAATGAGTACGCTGGAATATTACGGAAAAACCAATATTGGCAGCCGTCCTTCAAAACGTGGCGGCGGAAATGAGCTTAAATTTGAAGATTTAAGAGCAATCCCATTTGTGGGATCATGGTCTCAGCTTAAGCAGAATGTTCCCGGTTTTTTCGGTTTTGGATTTGCGATGCAGCAACTGAAAGAACAGGGAAGATTTGATGAGATAAAGAATTTATACAGAGGATCAGATTTTTTCAAAACATTAGTTTTAAACTCAATGATGAGTATGAATAAGTCTTATTTTCCGCTGACCTATTACATTAAAGACAATCCTAAATTTGGCGACTTTTGGCAAATTTTATTTGAAGAATTTCAACTGTCAAAAGAGATTATGCTGGAGCTTACGGGTTTCAAAATCCTTCAGCAGGAAGATCCGCTTTCAAGAAAATCTGTAAAAATCCGCGAAAAAATAGTGCTTCCGCTTTTGAGTATTCAGCAATATGCATTAATGAAAATTCAAAAAGGCGAAGGAAATATTGAAGCGTACAAAAAACTGGTTACCCGTTCTTTGTTTGGTAACATTAATGCAAGCAGAAACTCTGCCTAAAGAAATTCTTTTAAAACATTTAATAAAATTAGAAGGTCAGGCTTCATTACGAAACCTGACCTTTTTCATTGAAAAAATTCTAAATTTAGAATTTACACGCAAGACCAAACTGAAAAACCTGGCTTCTGATAAATTCATTCGGGTTATTATGGGATATATCTATAAGTCCTGCAGCATATCTTGCAGTAATCCCTATATTATTTGTGAAGTAATATCCTGCACCAAGCCCAACACCAAAATCAAAATTTCTAAAAAGATCTTTAACATCTGCTGAACCAGCATCCGTTTTCACCTCTTTATTGATGGCAGCACTAAACTGTGGTCCGGCTTCGAGATACAATTCCGGCATGATATTATACTGAATCATAATAGGAACAGAAATATAATCAAGATTTAATTTTACGTCTGACATGCCTTCGACTTTTGCACCTGCATTATTGTACAAGACTTCAGGTTGTACACTTACAGAAGTTCCCAATGGAATATTTGCAAAAATACCACCATAGATTCCTGCTTTTCCTTTAAATCCATCCGTATTGATTGAAGACAAATTCAGTCCCGCTTTCAGTCCGAATCGTGTTGCTGAAGCTGAAGATTCAGTTTTATCCTGAGCGAATGACAGAGAAGATGTAACAATAGCAAGTCCCAACAAAATTTTTTTCATAGTTTATTATTTAATTTTTTAAATCGGCGCAATTTAGTAAAATTCCATAGAAACTCATTGAAAAATTAAAAGGTCAGGCTTCATTACGAAACCTGACCTTTCTACTGAAATAAGATTTATTATTGATTAAAATTTGTATGCTAAACCAACTTGAAATACATTGTTTCTGATGGCGTCAGAATTTGCCGGTCTATCTTTGGCAATATCGGTAACACCAGCAACATATCTTGCAGTGATCCCGATGTTATCTGTGAAATAATATCCTGCTCCCAAACCGATTCCTACGTTGAACCCGTTCAGACTATCTTTGTAGTTTCCAGACTCAGTAATCACATTATTATCAGTTTCATTTTTAAATTTGTTTTTTGCGCTTACTAAGAATCCGAACTCAGGACCTGCTTCTAAGTAGAAGTTTGGCACCAGATTATACTGGAACATTACCGGAACTGCAATATAATCTAAATGTCTTGCTCTTGAATAACGGTTTCCTAATACAACCTGGTCATACTTATCACCATACTGGCTGTATAAAACCTCTGGCTGAATGCTGAAAGATTCTGCTATAGGAATGTTGGCAAATACACCGGCATTGAAACCTATTTTAGAACCCTGATCTTCCAAAGCACCGTCTTTAGACAATGAAGAAACGTTCATTCCACCTTTGATACCGAATCTAACGTCTGAAGACATTGTCCTTGTGGTAGTGGTAGTTGTCGTAGTCGTCTGAGCAAATGCTAAAGATGTTGACAACACTGCGATTCCTAAAATTAATTTTTTCATAACTTAAATTTTAATATTACTAATTCTAATTTTAAATTTTACCGCCAACTTTTCTTTGTTGGACGGGTGGTATCTTTCAAATTGTTTGCCAAAAAATCATTTAACATAATAAAACACAAAATTACCACCCTTAGAAAGAATGGTAATTTTTTAAAATATTGATTTTCAGAAAAATAATTTCGTTAAAATATTATGCTAAAAATAATAATTTCAATACTTTCCGAAATTAAATGACTCAGAAATGACTAAAAACCGCTTAATTCTCTGTAAAAATGAAGTGATTTTTTGATATTTTCATCGCTGCACTTGTAATCGTATACACTGGAGCCAATATCTGAAAGCAATGAAAAATTAATTACTAAGTCTGAATTTTTCTTATCATTCAAAAGCAGACCGAAAATCTGCATATCATCAAAACCGCTTATATCTATTGAGCAGAAGTAACGCTGGATATTTTCAATAACTAAATCTGCTGTTTCTTTATCTATTAAACCTTCCAGAAAAGAAAGATACGTCTCGCAAATCATTCCCAAAGCTACAGCTTCACCATGCAATATCGGTTTTTCATCTGCAAGACAGAGGCTTTCAATAGCATGACCAATAGTATGACCAAAGTTTAAAGTTTTTCTTATATTTTTTTCAAAACAGTCTGCATTCACAATTTCCTGTTTTATTTCCATTGATTGCGCAATAAAAGCTTCAATAGATGCCGCATCCGGATGCTGAATCTTTATCAGATCTTCCCAATGCTTTTTGTCTGCGATAAGACCGTGCTTCAGCATCTCGGCAAAACCGCTTATTAATTCTTTATGGGGAAGAGTTTCCAGAAATTTAGGATAAACATAAATTTTTTCGGGAAAAGCAAATGTTCCCACCATGTTTTTGTAATTCATCAGATCAATCCCAGTTTTTCCGCCAATTGATGCATCACACATCGAAAGCAGAGTAGTAGGAATATTGATGAACTGAATGCCTCTTTTATAGGTAGAAGCAACAAAGCCGCCAAGATCGGTAATGACACCGCCACCAAGATTGATGAGCAAAGCTTTTCTGTCGGCCTGCATTTCTGTAAGAATTTCCCAGAGCTGATTGGCTGTCTGGATGTTTTTCATTTCTTCACCCGCTTCAATTTCAAGAATTTCAAAGCTGATTTCTGTTTTCAGATTTCCCAGAAAGAGAGGAAGGCAGTATTCATGGGTATTCTCATCAACCAGAATGAAAATTTTGCTGAAAGATTTTTCTGCAATAAACTGATTGATCTGAGAAAAACTGTTATCTAATAAGGTAATCATGATCTGATTATTTTTATGGGTATTATTAAAGCATTACAAAGTTATGATTCTTAATTTTTAACTCGTTATTAAATATACTATCTTTGCAGAAATATTTAGCATGAGCAGAGACAACAATTCAGGAAAACCAAAAAGACCAAGAAGTTCAACAAGAAATAATTCTGATGGTTCTCGCGCTTCCAAATCTGGAAATTCCGGATCAAAACCTTTTAAAAAAACTTTCCCTAAAGCCGGAGAGCGAAATTCTGATTCCAGAAGAAGCAGTGACACAAGTTACGAAGCCAGAATGGAAAAGAAATATTCTAAAATTGAAAAAGAGCCTTATATTACCAATCCCGGTGAGGAGAAAAAATCTTTCAGTCCTAAAAGAGGTGGCGGCAAAAACTTCGATACCAGAGACAAATACGAAAGAGGAAGCCTGAAATATGGCAGAAGACCAGGATCGTCTGACGAAAAAGACGGCGACAAAGCCAGATCTTTTGTGCAGAAAAGAAGATTTAAAAAAGTAGAAAAAGACGTTCATAAGGATACAATCCGTCTGAATAAATATATTGCCAATTCCGGAATATGCAGCAGGAGAGAAGCCGATGAGCTTATTACGCAGGGATTGGTGGAAGTAAACGGAAAGGTAGTAACAGAAATGGGATATCAGGTTCAGAAAACCGATAAAGTTGTTTTTGACGGGCAAAACATCACTCCCGAAAAACCTGTTTATGTACTTTTAAATAAACCAAAAGGATATATTTCTACCACCAAAGATGATAAAGCAAGAAAAACTGTAATGGATCTGGTTGCAAATGCATCACCTTACAGACTTTTCCCTGTCGGCAGACTGGATCGTTCTACAACGGGTGTGATTTTGCTTACCAACGACGGACACATGACAAAAAAGCTTACACATCCTTCGTTTGATGCTAAGAAAATCTATCATGTGACTTTGGATAAAAAACTGACTCATGAAGATATGAAGCTTATCGCTGAAGGAATTCGACTGGATGAAGGGGTAGCTGTGGTAGATCAAATTTCTTTCATTGAAGGGAAGCCGAAAAATGAAGTAGGTATTGAAATTCATATCGGCTGGAACCGGGTGATCAGAAGAATTTTCCAGAGATTAGGATATGAAGTTGAGGCTCTGGACAGAGTAATGTTTGCAGGTCTTACCAAGAAAAATATCAAGAGAGGACACTGGAGAATTTTAACAGAACTGGAAGTAAATAACTTAAAAATGTTATAAAAAAAAGAGACTTTTTAAAGTCTCTTTTTTAATTTTTTATTACAAAGATTGTCATCCAGAAAATAGTAAATATAATACTTAGCCATAAGATTCTTTGACCATGTTTTCTGTCTTTTTCATTAAAATAATAGATTCGCTCTCCATTCGGAAGCTGTTTTTTTAGTTTGATAATAGCAATTGCAATCGCAAAGCTTACAAAAATCAACATTCCCCAAACCAACGAAAGAATACATCCTATTATTGCAAAAATATAACCCAAAGTGATATAGTTTTTAACTTCTTTGGGATTTTCATAATCATTCCTTAAAGAATTTAAACGTTTTTCATCAATCGCATCTATTTCTTCATCGGAAATATTTTCGCCCCTTTGCTTTAAAATTCTTTTTGCTGCTTCATAATCAAACTCATTCCATTCATCTTTCTTAAAAATAATGTCTTTGAGTTCATCGTCTGAATATTCAAAAAGGTAATAATCTTCAGGAATATCTATTTCATTAGCATAATAATCCGAAAGTGCCTTATTTGCGATCATAAAATCATCATCTGCAATCAAGATCTGGTACACTACTCTTAATTGATTCGTTGAAAAACTTGGGTCAAAATCTTTTTCGTTATCAACTGTTCTATAAACTATAGAATGACGATCCAACACAGAAGCTATTTCTTCAATGATATATTTATCGCTGCTTTTTCTGAAAACACTATCCATTACATCCACTATCCCAAAACAGTAACGCCTTTCTGAATCATCTCATAAACAGCATCTCTGCCATTTTCAGGCTTTACATTTACCGCTTTTGTTCCGTTAAAATGAAGACAGGTGATATATCCGTTAGCTACAGCATCCAGTGCGGTAAACTTCACGCAATAATCCATTGCCAGACCTACAATTTCAACCAACTGAATTTCGTGATATTTTAAAAAATCATCCAGTCCGGTTTTCATAAAATGGTTGTTATCCTGAAAGCCGCTGTAACTGTCGATTTCGGGGTTTTTACCTTTCTGCACAATATGGGTTACTTTATCACGGTTCAGATCCTGATGAAATTCTGCTCCGAAAGTTCCTTCCACGCAATGATCCGGCCACATAAACTGTGGAATGCCATTCAGAATGATACTTTCGCCAACTTTCCTGTTGTTGTTGCTTGCAAAACTTTTGTGGTGAGCGGGATGCCAATCCTGAGTGAGAATAATCTGGTCATATTCATTTTCTTCCATTAGAAGATTAATATATGGAATAATGTTATTGGCTTCGGGTACGGCAAGTGCGCCTCCTTCACAGAAGTCATTTTGCACATCGACGATAATCAGGGCTTTTTTCATAAAGAAAAGATAGAAATTATAATTAAATTTACAAAAACTATCTCAAAAATTTGTCCATATTTTTTTTTCGGACAAATCGGCATTTATGAAAACATTTATCATTGTAAGAAGTCTTTTTGACCAGCGAAAACGTCAGCTTTTAATTCATCAATAAAAGCTTCTAATTGTCCAAAAAAGACGATAACGCAGTTTTGGTATTGGCATTGCTTACTAAAATTATCCAAAATTCAAGTTAAATAAATGCTTTTTTGCAAAATGCGTTATAAAAGTTTACATAACGAAAAAGACTTCACAGAAATAATCGAAAGAATACAGCAGCTTTCTGAAAACTCTCATAAAAAATGGGGAAAAATGAATGTTTCTCAGATGCTTCTGCATTGTGATAAAATTCTTCAGATTGCCTTACAGAAGATTGAACTTCCGTCTATTGGCTTACTTTTTCGCACCGCAGGAATTTTGACAAAATATGAAATCTCCCTTTTCAATAACGGAATTCCCAGAAATATGCCTACTTTTAAAAAAGTTATTGTTAATTTTGAATGTGATTTTTTACAAACCCAAAGAAATCTCCTGATAAGACTTGAGGAATATAATGATAGGTACAGGAATCATCAGTTGCCTGAAAAGCATGAGCTGTTCGGCAAAATGAGAGAAAAAGACTGGGGCTTTTTAGAATACAAACATCTTGATCATCATTTAAAACAATTTAATGTATGAGTTTTTTTGATAAAATATTTGGCGGAAATAATGATAGTAATGAAGAAAAACTTCATTGGAATACTATAGAATCTGAAGAAGACCTGAAAGCAGCAATACAAAATTCTCATACTTCCAGAATAGGAATTTTTAAACATTCTACCAGTTGCTTTATCAGCAAAACCGTATTGAGAAATTTTGAAAAAGAGATCAAAGAATCCGGAAATTCTGATATTATTAATAATTTATATTATCTTGATTTATTGGCTTTCCGACCAATTTCAAATACAATTGCTGAAGATTTGGAAGTCCGTCATGAGAGTCCGCAGTTTTTAGTAATTGAAGATGGGGTAGTGATCAATCATGCTTCACACAATAATATTTCCTTAAGCCAATTCACCGCATGAAAAATATCCAGAATTACTTGGCTACAGTTTTTGAAGTTCCTGCAGAAAAAATGAATCTCTGTACCCTGCAGTATGAAACAAGAAAAATCAGCAAAAATGAATTTCTGCTGCAACATGGAGAAGTATGCAGAAATACTTTTTTTGTTGAAAAAGGACTGTTGAGAATGTACTCCATCGACAAAAACGGAAAAGAGCACATTATACAGTTTGCCCCGGAAAACTGGCTTATCGGTGACAGAAGCAGTTTATATTTTAATGAAAAATCAAAATATTATATTGAAGCAGTAGAAGATTCTGAAGTCTTGTTTTTGCAGCATGATTTTTTCAACAAACTTCTGGAAGAGTTTCCCAACAGTATCGAAAGAAATGATCTCATTATTCAGAAGCACGTAAAAAGCCTTCAGGACAGGATTAATTCTCTTCTTGGCGAAACAGCTGAAGAGCGCTATCTTAAATTTATCAAAATGTATCCTGATCTGATGATGCGGGTGCCGCAATGGATGATTGCATCATATTTAGGAATAACTCCCGAAAGTCTCAGCAGAGTGAGAAAGGAGCTTGCAAAAAAGAATTTTATCGCAGATTAAAATATATAAATTCACTACACCAAAGCCTATTCAGGATTTAGTGTAGTGATTATTCTATGTAGATATTCCTGTTCTCTTAAAACCTTTTCATAAGATTTTTTTGCGTATGATGATGAAACCTTCTTGCTGTCTAAATTTACATTGTAACTGTCATTTTCGGTATAACCTGTAAAGTTAACGGTATATTCAGTGATGAATGTTTCTATAAGCTTTCTTTTAATATCGCACAATGTATTGTTTTTTATTCTCTGCAAAGAATTGAGAATAAAAGATTTATCTCCATTAAAATTAATTACCTGAGTAATCATCGAAATATTGCTGCCCGTAGTTATAGAATTGGTTTCCTGTATTATAGGAAGTGGCTCATTATCATACATCATGACTTTTGTTTTTAAGATTTAAAGAAAGGAATTCATATCAATCATATCTCAGCCTTACCTTCAACACCATCTGAGTTATCTGTCTCTTTTCCGGTGATGGCTGTTGCAGCAAAAGTAATTAAGCTTACCAGTTTTCCTGCTTTCGTATCCCAATAGTAAGTATCTTTTGGAGTTACTCTGATAATAGAAACATTAGGGTCATCCTTGCCGTCAAACCATGCATTTGCCATTGATGACCATTTATCTTCAATGGTTGCTCTGTCTTTATAAATGGTAGCTTCACCAAAAACTGAAAGATACTCTGAATCAGAATTATTCATAAAAATAAGCTGAACTCTATTGTCATCTTTGATCTGAAAATTTTTGTTGCTTGCATCACTGCTTATAAACCATAGATTTCCGTCATCATCAGTTTCCTGCAAAGACATAGGTCTTGTATTGATAGGAAGTTTTTCCAATTCTGTACAAAACATGCAGAATTTTGCTTTTTCAGATAATTCTTTGATTTTTTTTACCGCATCGGTACGGTTTAAATTTTCTGTTGACATATAATAATAATTTGGTGTTAATAGAAAGTGTTACTTCTAGATAATTTTGACGCTTCAAAAACCTAACCAAAAATATTGATTCTATAAAAATATATTTATTTTGATGCTCAGTCAGCGTGAAATAACATTTACAAAACAACTTATTTTACTAAAACAAGTTTATGATTGAAATCATAAGATAATATTTCACTAAGCCATAACTTCGTGAAATATTATTTGATACAGTTCGAAAAATATCTAAAATCACCAACCAAAATAATTAGTATGAAAAATTTAACCTTAATTCTAGGATTATTTGTTATATCTGTGAGTTGCAAGTCTAAAGACACAGAAATTCCTGTTAGTTCTAACGATAGTATATCAGTAGACACTACATCACTATATCAATCAGCCGACACCTCTAAACTTACAACAATTCCCGACGATACTGTACAGATAAAATCTGATACCATGAAAGCTGTAAGATAAACTGCTTTAACAATTGAAGATATATACTCTTTGAGTAATAGATTTTTTATTATATAAAATAATTAATACTGAGGATAAAGTAAAATAATTACTGTTGTATCAGTTTATTCCTGATTATAAAATAACGATTTTACAATATCTTTAAGTCAAGATTATCAATACTTTATATTTTAAATTAAGAGAAATCATGCTTATCAATCAAAAATTTTTAGAATCTGCAGGAGCTGTAAGAAGGAATTACCAACCCTCAGAAATCATATTTACAGAAGGAGAAAAACCCAAGTATTTTTATCAGATCATTTATGGTTCAGTAAAAACAAACAACTATGATGAATCTGGAAAAGAGAGCATACAAAACCTTTTGGAAGAAGGAGATTGTTTCGGTGAAACATTATTATTCATGAATCGCTGCTATCCTATGAACGCTGTTGCACTTACAGATTGTGAGGTTTTAAGCTTAAAAAAAGAAAAATTTATAGAACTTGTTAAAAACCATCCTAAACTTTCTTTCGAAATTAACAAATCTTTATCACAAAAGCTTTATTTTAAACTGATTATGGCACAAAATATGTGTGTACAAAATCCGAAAATCCAACTCATTACTTTGATGAATTATCTGAAAAGTTTTGAAAATGAGGACACCAAGTTTTCGTTTCAAATACCATTAACGAGACAGCAGATGGCAAATCTTACAGGAATGTGTGTGGAAACTGTTATCCGTACGGTAAAAAAACTAGAACGCAACGGTGAGCTTATCATCGAAAATGGTAAAATATTGTATTAATAAACTATAAGCCATGAAAACAATCAGTTGCATGAAAATTGACGAACAGCTTCTGGGAGCCTACAGTGCAGAAGTAAGAAAGTATGAGGAAAAGGAAATCATATTTTCTGAAGGGGATTTTCCTTCATATTATTATCAGATTGCAGAGGGAGCGATCAAACTAAACAATTACAATGAAGACGGAAAAGAATTTATACATAATATCCTAGGAAAAGACCAAAGTTTTGGTGATCCGTTACTTTTTATGGATAAAACATATCCCATGAACGCCTCAGCATTAAAGCCATCAATAGTTATTCGTCTTCCTAGAAAAAATTTCATCAATCTGGTCAAAGAAAACCCTCAGATTTCACTAGATATGAATGCCTGTCTGTCCCATCGTTTATATTATAAAATGATAATGATGCAGAGTATGGCTTCTCAGAATCCTTATGCGAGAATCATTGGTCTGTTTGATTATCTGAAAAGTTATGCAGATTGTAACGATCATCATTCCTTCCAGATTCTTATGACCAGACAACAAATTGCCGACCTTACAGGATTGAGAGTAGAAACAATCATCCGAACTATCAAAAAAATGGAAAGTGAAGGATATATCAAAATAAAAGACAGAAAAATATATTACTGATTTTTATAACACCACCATAATACCAACCACCTTAAATATTACGATATGGAATTCCAACAAAAACTACTCAATTACATCAGCGAATCGCTGATTACCAGCAACGAAACAATTTCTATTGCAGAAAGCGTTACATCGGGTCTTTTTCAGCTTGCATTTTCACAAATGCCTAATGCCAGTCTCTTTTATAAAGGAGGAATTACCACTTACACTCTTGATGAGAAAGTAAAACTGCTCAATGTAAACGAAGAAGAAGCAAACCTTTGTGACTGTGTTTCTGATACTATCGCAGATCAAATGGCGTTAGGAGTCGCACAGTTATTTGATACAGATTGGTCTATTGCTGTTACAGGTTACGCAAATCCTATCAGAAACTCTGCTTTTAAGATTTTCTCGCATTATTCTATTGCTTATAAAGGAGAGATTATTTTGTCAAGAAAGCTGGAACTCCATCCCAAAACCCAACCGCTGGAAGCACAGCAATATTTTACAGAATTTATTTTGGGATGCTTCAAATGTGAAATCAATAAATTACTGATCCTAAAATAGATACATGAGAAAAACAATAGCCACAATCGGATTATGCATTTTTGTAATGACAAATCTTTCCTGCAGATGCGATATTGAAGAAGATGAAGCAGAAAATAAAAGAACTGATAGTGTATACAAACCCAAAAAACAAATTTAAATTCAGTAGTGTCTTATCAGTAAAAAATTTTTCTGTTTTGAATTTTCACAACACCCTGTTTTTCAAGATTTTTAATAACTCTTATTACGGTTTCAACACTTAATCCTGTAAGAGAAGCCAGCTGTTGTCTTGTTAATGGAATCTGTAAAGAAAATGGCTCATGTTCGCTGCATTCATATTTCAGATAGTTCATCAGAGTAAGTAATTTCTGTGAAGGATTATGAAACGCCATACTCTGCATCATCATAAATTTGTAGTGAATATGCTCCGAAAGACAATGGATAATTTTAGAATAGTATTCAGGATGCTGTTCAAGTAAAGTTACAAAAGCAGTTTTAGACAATCGAAGTATTTCGCATTTTTCGATGGCAACGGCATTTTTAGGATAAATCATATCGGTAAATAATGATGATAATCCGATGCTCTGTCCGGAAGTAGCAATAGCCTGAATAAACTCTTTTCCGAGATCATTATAATTGTTTAGCTTTACTTTTCCTTTGATAATCAGGTAAAAGAACATAGGCAGGTCTCCCTCCGAAAAAATAATATCATCCGCATCATAACACCTTTCTTCAGCTCCAAATAATAGCAGCAAATCTTCTTTTATCATTTTTAAGTGATTTATTAATAATATATAAATCCAAAATCATCAAGCAAAAACATGATAATGATTTTATTATTGGTAAAGAAAAGCTAATTATTTGCATAATTAAACTAAAATGATACCATTTAGATACCACACTTCTCAACATATTTTAACGTGAGTTCGGGCTAAGAATAACTAAATTTATGATACAAAAAAGCAGAAAAATTAGTATATTTAAGGC
>NZ_JBVYOF010000028.1:0-97162 GCF_056133985.1 Chryseobacterium sp. L12
AATTTGTATATTATGAATTGATTTACAAACTAAACCGTAGATAGTTTGAAGACAGATTCTTTGAAAGGTTCGTTATTGCTAATATGACAGGATTATTATTAATTGCGGATATTCAAAATTAATTTTAATGTATTTGTTTTAAATGTCTTAATAAATTTAATTATATTTATAAATATTTATTTATTGCTATTAATTAATGTGGTATTTAGCTTTATTTAACCTATTCACAATATTTTAATTTTAAAAATGATTTTTATGAAAAAAAAATTACTTTTTCTAAATGCAGTTTTTCTGCTGAGCTCATCTTTATACAACGCACAGATCAACAGAATTTCTTTTGAGACCTCAGAAGGATATACTGTAGGAAATCTTGGCAGTCAACAAGGCTGGACTTATTGGGGTGGAATACCGCCTGCAAATGCACAGATCGTTAATAATAATGCAACGCACGGGGTAAATTCTCTGAATGTAATCAGTAACGAAGATGTACTTGATTTCTGCGGAATGGAAAAAAACATCGCTTCTTTAGTAACCAGCAATGATATTGAAATTTCTTTTGATTATCGTTTTAGTGGTCTTGACGGATCTGATTATGAAATGGCAGTGTATAATGATGGTACAAATTATTATTATACCGCAGCCTTTAAAATCAGTTATCTGACAGGAGCATTAAGTTACAGAACGTCAACCGCATTTGTGGCAGGTCCTGTTTTGGCACCTAATCAATGGCATAATCTGAAAATGGTTATTAAAAAATCTGACAATACATTACAATATTTTGCTAATGGAACTCAAATTTATACCGGCGCACTGGGAACATATAAGAATTCACAGATTATAGATTTTATTTACGATGATTATGGTACAGGTTTCAGGGTAGATAATATCAGTATTAATAATCTTTCCGTTCTTTCTACTCAGGATAGTTCAAAGAAAGAAAGAGTTAATGTTTTTCCTAATCCGGCTACAGAAAAAATAAGCATTGAAACCGAGAGTAAAATTGAAACGATTGCCATTTATGATGGTCAGGGGAAAATGATGAGAAATTACGCTGAAAATGGAATTTCGAACGGTAAAATTATTGATGTTTCAGATTTTGCATCAGGAATGTATCTGGTGAAAGTAAAAACCAAAACGTCTGAATTTACTAAAAAAATCATTAAGAAATAATATTGAGAAACTGTAATCAGCTGTCTTTTAAAAGCTCATAGTTTTAATTCTGATAAAATAATTTTTAAACAATTTGTTTGAAGGCTTTTTATTAAATTAGCACCAATAAAATTTTATTATATGATTTCCGGAAAATATCTAGAAAACCTACAGAACGAGTTGAAAAATATTGAGAATGACGGTCTTTATAAAAGAGAAAGAATCATCACATCTCAGCAAAGTGCCGAAATTGAAGCTAATGGAAAAAAACTGCTGAACTTTTGTGCCAATAATTATTTGGGACTTTCTAATCATCCGGAAGTAATGAAGGCTTCACAGGATATGATTGCTTCTCATGGTTACGGGATGTCTTCTGTACGTTTTATTTGCGGAACTCAGGATATTCATAAGCAGCTTGAAGAGAAAATTTCTACTTTTCTTGGTTTGGAAGATACTATTTTATATGCTGCTTGTTTTGATGCTAATGGTGGTGTATTTGAACCTTTATTTACCGAAGAAGATGCGATTATTTCAGATGAACTGAATCATGCTTCAATTATTGACGGAGTTCGTCTTTGCAAAGCGGCAAGATACCGTTATAAAAACAACAATATGGAAGATCTGGAAGCGCAGCTCATTGCAGCTTCTGAGAAAAATCACAGATTTAAAATTATTGTTACGGACGGCGTTTTTTCTATGGACGGAATTGTTGCTGATCTGAAAGGAGTGTGTGATTTAGCAGATAAATATGATGCTTTGGTAATGGTAGATGATTCTCACGCTACAGGTTTCATAGGGAAAACAGGGCGTGGAACTCATGAAGCTAATGAAGTAATGGGCAGGGTAGATATTATTACCTCTACTTTAGGAAAAGCTTTGGGAGGTGCTTTAGGCGGATTTACTTCTGGTAAAAAAGAAATCATTGATATGCTTAGACAGCGTTCCAGACCTTATCTTTTTTCAAATTCTCTGGCTCCGGGAATAGTTGGTGCAGCAATGAAGGTTTTGGATATGATTTCCGATGATACAAGCCTTAGAGACAAAGTGATGGAGAATGCAGAATATTTCAGAACAGAAATGAAAGCAAAAGGTTTTGATATTCCTGATGGTGATGCAGCTATTGTTCCTGTAATGCTTTACGATGCTCCTTTATCGCAAAAAATGGCAGAAAAACTGATGGATGAAGGTATTTATGTTATCGGATTCTTTTACCCTGTTGTTCCGAAAGGAAAGGCAAGAATCAGAGTTCAGCTTTCAGCGGCTCATACAAGAGAGCATCTTGATAAAGCAATAGCAGCTTTTGAGAAAGTGGGTAAAGAATTGGGTGTCATTTCATAACAAATTGCAGCGTATTTAATATTTGAGAATAATAATATCAAAGATTATATTGAAACAATAAAGCCAAAGCTGAAATTCAGCTTTGGCTTTATTTATATTGTAATATTTTTTAAACTAGAATTTCAAATCTCCGTTTACTTCTCTTACCGCTTTTGCAGCTTCAGCAAACTTCGCTTTTTCTTCTTCTGTTAAAGTAATGTCTACGATTTTTTCTACTCCGTTTGCACCGATGATTGCCGGAACTCCAAGGCAGATATCGCTTTCTCCGTATTCTCCGTCAAGCATCAGTGAGCAAGGGATCATTTTTTTCTGATCACAAGCAATTGCCTGAACCATTACAGAAACTGCTGCACCTGGCGCATACCATGCAGAAGTGCCTAGAAGTTTTGTTAAAGTAGCCCCGCCTACTTTAGTTTCTTCAATAACATATTTCTGCTTTTCATCATCAAGAAATTCTGTTACCGGAACACCATTTCTTGTAGCTTTGCTTAATAATGGTAACATTCCTGTATCACTGTGAGCAGCGATTACCATCCCGTCTACATCAGAAATCGGAGCTTCAAGAGCTTCTGCCAATCTGTATTTGAATCTGGCAGAATCTAATGCACCACCCATACCAATGATCTTATGCTTAGGAAGACCGGAAGTTTTGTGTACAAGATAAGTCATAGTATCCATTGGGTTAGATACCACAATAATGATTACTTCAGGAGAATTTTTTACTAAGTTTTCAGTAACTTCTTTTACAATTCCTGCGTTGATACCAATTAATTCTTCTCTTGTCATTCCCGGTTTTCTTGGGATACCAGAAGTGATTACTGCTACATGAGAACCTGCTGTTTTGCTGTAGTCTCCTGTTGTACCTGTAATTTTTGTATCAAATCCGTTCAAAGATGCAGTCTGCATCAAATCCATTGCTTTTCCTTCTGCGAAACCTTCTTTAATGTCTACTAAAACTACCTCTGAACAGAAGTCTTTCATTGCGATGTATTCTGCACAACTTGCTCCTACCGCGCCTGCACCTACTACAGTTACTTTCATAATGTGTACTTTTTAATTATTTATTTTTGTTTAGTCTTTCTTTTTATTTGAACTTCCCAAATGTACAAATTCCCGAAAAATTGAGCAATTTTTCAGGAATTTTAATTTTTATTTAAGATCTAACCGATGTTGATAAGAAATTCATACATTTTCTTTGCTCCGGACAAGACCTTATCATGGTTTTCTTCTTTTATCTGATTATCCAGAACTTCTTTAAAGCTTTTCCACATCGTTCCGGTCTTTTCCTGATAACATCCAAAAAAATAAAAGCTTATATCTTCAAATCCTTCAGTCTTAGAAAGCTGTTTAGCAATAACATTTCCACCCAAAGTAGATCCTTCAATCACATATAGAGCTCCCAAAGCTTCAGATTCATTAGAAATATCAAACGAAAATGTTGAATCATTTTTCAGCTGAAGTGATGAAAAATCCTTTTCGATAAGATGAAATTTTTTTCTGTTTTCCAGCTGAAGCTTTTCGCTGTATTTTTCATTTAAAAGATTAAAGATTTTCTCTTCACTATGAAGAAGCATCAGGTAATTGTTATAAATGATTTTCTTGTAATCTTCTAAGGTGAAAGTTTTACTGAATATTTTATGTGATTGAAAAAGTTTTTCGGCGGTATCGTGATATTCGGCTGTATTTTGTTTAAGATATTCAGAGAGCATTATTAACTTCGTTTTTGATGATGGAAGGTTTTTGAAAAGTAAGTATAAAACAGGTTCCGTTTTTATTGCTTTCATAATCAACACTTCCTCCCAGTCTCATCATGATTCTGTGCACGATAGATAATCCTACACCATTTCCTTTAAATTGTTTGGCATTATCCATCCTGTTGAAAATCTTAAACATTTTGTGTTTGTTTTCTTCAGGTATTCCGATTCCGTTATCTTTTATCCGGTAGATAATTTTATCACCTTCATCAGTTCCTTCAATCTGTACGACCGGCTTTTCCTGATTTGATGAATATTTTATTGCATTGTTAATAATATTTAAAAATACCTGATGCAGCATGGTTTTATCTGCGAGAACTTCAGGACATTCTTTTATAACGATCAGACTCTTCGGACTACCAAAAGTGATTTTGGCGTTTTCGGTTATTTTTTGAATGGTAGCATTCGTCTCAATTGTTTCCAGCTTAATCTCAATATGTTTTGCTCGGCTTAGCTGAAGGACATTCTGCATCATTTCCGCCATACTGTCAATTTCTTCTATGATCGAATTGATTTTGTTTTTCTCGGCAGTTTCGCCAAGAGATTTTAAAAGCATCTGTGCATTAAGTTTCATTACAGTAAGCGGAGTTCCCAGATCATGCGAAATGGTGTACGAAAAACTGTCGAGTTCTTCGTTTACCCTTTTGAGCTGATCGTTAAGTTTTTTTATGGTAATGTATTGCTTGTGCGAAGTCTCCAGAATTACGTCCCTGATCAGACTAACAGAAATAATGTTGTTGGAACTCCATTTTTTGGAGCTTCCTTTAATGTTTTCAGTAAATACTTCAAAAGATTTTCTTGGTGAAACGGTATGTTTTTCTATACCGTTATCCAGAAAAACATCAATTTCTTTCTTTGGATTTCCTGCCCAGTTAATATGTTCATCAAATTCTTTTCTGAACCAGATCATCATTTCGCGTTTTGTTCTTTCTACAAAATAAATAATGATACCTGCTGTTTTATAATCTAATCCTAGCTCTTCTCCGTGATTCTTCAGAAAACTGTTGCTGCTGAAAATATTATCTGTGGTATTTTTGTAAGCCCATTCAATAATTGAGAATATTTTTTTCTTATCAGGAGTAATTCCTTCAAGTACCATATCCTGATCCGAAACAATAGCGAGTCCGTCTGCTTTAGGGATTTTTCTTAGCTCTGCTTTGTTGGCATCAAGAGCTTCAAACAAAGTTCCGTGCTTCAAAAATTCAGATTTAAGAAAGTTTAATTTTTCGTTTAAATTAATCCTGTATTCCAATTCTCTTTTAGATTTAAAAGAAGAATAGGCATTAGAAGCTAAAACGGTAAAAATCCCGGCCTGCACTCGATCTTCAAGATCAATATGTTTTGGATCTTTGTTTTGGCAGGTTACCAATCCCCAAAGCTGATCTTCTATAATAATAGAAATGCTAAAACTGGATGAAGATCCTGAATTTTTGATATATTGCCCATGAATAGGTGCCATGGCTCTTGTTGCGGCGAAAGTAAGATCAATATCTTTTTTGGTATGGCTTAATATTTTTACTGGTTCGGAATAGACATTAGAAAAAATTCTTTTTCTCTTTTTTTTGTACAATTCTCTGGCTTGTCTAGGGATGTCATATTCGGGATAATTCAGCCCCAGATAACTTTCGAGGTTGCCGTTGTTTTTTTCAGCAACAACTCTTCCGGAACCGTCTTCCATAAACTGATAAACCATCATCCTGTCATAATTTATGATCTTCGAGATGGTTGTAAGAAGCTGATCCCAGATTTCCTGTTCAGTGTCAATTATATAAAAATTATCATATTTGCTGGTAATTCTTTTATTTCTGTTTTCAATAACCGCTTCGAACTCTAAAAATATATATTGATTGGATCTGAATACAGAAAAATGATAAATTTTCTCATTAATGGTAATTTTGTCAAAATAAGTTTCGTTTTCTCTTCTTGAAAGAAAATCTGCATTTTCAAATATATCTGATGCCAAAACTGTCTGAAAAGTTTCAGGGAAATCTGAAATTTTTTTACCTAAGAGAGAAGATGTGTTTTCAATTTTGAAAACATCTTTAATATTTTCGCTAAAAAAAGAAATGGTATGATAAGCTGTGTCAACGCCAATCAGATAACCAAAACTTTGGATGTAACCCGGTGTATGTATGGGTTCATCGTGGCATTCCACAAAATTCATATTAATATAATAATTACCAAAGATAAAAAAATATTATGCAAAATGACATATGGATAGTATGTAATATTAGATCTTTAATAATAATTAACAAAAATTAAAATTTATAAATATATTTTTGGTGGTTGAATTAGATTTATTATACATATTCTTTTATCAAAGTTAATTATTTATAAAAATAGATAAAAGAATGCTCTTAATAATTCATTAAAAATATTTAAAAGCTACAATATTTGCCTGCAATATCATAAAAGGCTATTTTAGTCTAAAATTTTTCAAAACATTTTTTTAAGAAAAATAAATCAAATTTAAAATGAAAATTTATACTAAAACAGGAGATAAAGGCGAAACAGCTTTGTACGGAGGAACAAGAGTTTCCAAAGCCAGTGCAAGAGTGGAAAGTTATGGTACTATTGATGAACTCAATTCTTTTATAGGAATTGCCAAGAGTCATATTGACGATGAGGAGGTTTTGAAGCAGCTTAAAAAAATTCAGTTTGATCTATTTACTGTGGGCTCTGAAGCCGCAACGCCCGTTGATAAACTTTTTTTGGCAAATGGAAAATCAAGGCTGACACTTGTTATTTCGGATAAAGAAATAGAAGAACTTGAAAACTGGATGGATGTTTTTGATGATAAGCTTGAACCTCTACAGTATTTTATTCTTCCGGGAGGCGGTAAATCTGCAACTTTTTTGCATGCAGCACGAACGATTTGCAGAAGAGCGGAGCGGTCTTTAGTTTTCTTAAATGAGTCTGAAGAAGTACGTCCTGAATTGATTAAGTATCTAAATCGTCTTTCAGATTATCTTTTTGTTTTGGCGAGATATATATCAAAATTAAACAACGAACCGGAAGAATACTGGAATCCGAATGAAAGATAAAGCATTACTTTTCATTAACGGAGAAGCTCCCAAATCTCTTCCGGATTTAGAGGACTATTCTTTTATCGCCTGTACAGACGGGGCTTTTCATTATTTGAAGCGATTAGGTTTTCCTTTAGACGAGCTAGACTTTATCTCCGGTGATTTTGACTCGCATTCCGGAGCAGACGAAAATGTATATGAAGATAAATTTATTTATACTCCCGATCAGAACAAAACAGATTTTCAGAAGGCTTTAGAAATTATTTCAGAAAAAGGCTTTAAAAATATTGATGTTTTGGGCGGAAGCGGCGGTGAGCAGGATCATTTTTTGGGAAATCTCACAGTTGCTTTTTCTTTTAAAGAAAATTTAAACATAAAGTTTTACGACGAGTTTTCTGAATATTTTTTTATTCCCGATAATTTTGTGTTGGAAAATGTAAAAGATAAAATGATATCTCTTTACCCTTTTCCCTATGTTGAAAAGATTTCTACGTCCGGACTTAACTGGGTTTTAGATAACGAAAACCTGAGCATGACCTCAAAAATCGGAAACCGTAATTTTGCGGTAGAGAATGAGGTGAGCATTAATTATGAAAAAGGAAACCTGCTTGTTTTTATAGGAAAAAAGTATGTGTAGATGCTGCAATTACAGTATTTTATTTTTTGAAAATTTTAATAGAATTTAAAACCCAAAAACCAAACTTTTTTAGCAATTTTGCATTCTTAATTTACTCGTTCAAAAATGAAGATAAAATACTCGGAACTTATTGATCAGACCTTATATTTTCCAACGGAAGAATTTAATGTTTCTGAGAACAATTTGTTGTTTCATGATATTCCGCTGATGGATGTCGTTGAAAAGTTTGGAACGCCTCTAAAGGTAAGTTACCTCCCGAAAATTTCTCAGAATATCCAGAAAGCAAAAGGCTGGTTTAAAGAAGCTTTCGAGAAAATTGATTATAAGAAAGAATACAGATACTGCTATTGTACCAAATCCAGCCACTTCAAGTTTGTAATTGAAGAAGCGTTAAAAAATGATATTTCTATAGAAACTTCATCGGCTTATGATATGGATATTGTAAAGTCGCTTTATAATGAAGGAAAGGTTTCTAAAGATATTGAAGTAATCTGCAATGGTTTCAAAACGGATGATTATCTGGCGAAAATTTCAGACATGATCAACAGCGGTTTTGAAAATATTACCCCGATTCTTGACAATTACCGTGAGCTTGATAAACTTACGGAAAGTATTGATAGTACTTTTGATATCGGAATCAGGATAGCTTCTGAGGAAGAACCGAAATTTGAATTTTATACTTCCAGATTAGGAATAGGATATAAAGACATTATCCCGTACTATAGCCAGAAAATTGCGGAGCATCCTAATGCAAGACTGAAAATGCTTCACTTTTTCATCAACACCGGGATAAAAGATACAGCTTATTATTGGAACGAATTATATAAGTGTCTTCGTGTATATGCGCGTCTGAAGAAAATTGCACCGGAAGTCAATTCTCTGAATATCGGAGGTGGTTTTCCAATCAAAACTTCTCTCAACTTTGATTATGACTACCAGTATATGGTGGAAGAAATTGCTTCCCAGATCAAAAAATTCTGCGAAGAGGAAGGAGTGGAAGAACCTAATATTTATACAGAATTCGGAAGTTTTACGGTAGGAGAGAGTGGTGCTAATTTATACAAAATTATTTCTCAGAAACGCCAGAATGACAGAGAAAAATGGAACATGATTGATTCTTCTTTCATGACTACACTTCCCGATACATGGGCAATTTCGAGACACTTTATCATGCTTCCTTTAAATCGTTGGGAAGATTCTTATGAAAGGGTTTTTCTCGGTGGATTAACTTGTGATTCAGACGATTATTATAATTCTGAGCAGCATACCAATGCTATTTACCTTCCTGTTTTCAGCGATACTAAACCTCTTTATATTGGCTTTTTCCATACCGGAGCTTATCAGGAAACGATAGGAGGTTATGGAGGTGTGCATCATTGTCTGATGCCACAGCCAAGACATATTCTGATCCAGAAAGATGAAAACGGTGAGTTTCAGTATGAAATTTTCAGAGAAAAACAGGAGCCGGAAGATGTTTTAAAATTATTGGGATATTAAACAATCTTCTCAACTACATAGTTTCTAAAAGGAATTTATAAACAGCCTTTATCATCAATAAAATTAAATTATCAGGTTTAGGCTGTTTATGAATAATACTTTAAAAAGGATTTTCTATCCTAAGTAATGTCTTTTGCAAAGCTGCAGTTTATAAAAAAGTAGAATCAAAATAAAACGGAAGCAAATCTTTTATAGATGAAACTTTGATGATATCATCATTCAGATTCGCAAAATACAGTTCAATATTTTCATTTTGTTTGGTTTCATATTCCATAATACTCTGTCTGCAGGCACCACAGGGAGGAATCGGTGGATTTTTTTCTGAAAATTCTTTCGGTCCGCCCACAATAAATATTTTCTTAATTTTTTGATCCGGATAATTTGCTCCAATCCAGAAAAGTGCTGTTCGTTCTGCACATAACCCGGAAGGAAAAGCTGCATTTTCCTGATTGTTGCCGGAAAAAATCTCACCATTCTCCAAAAGAACTGCACAACCGACAAAAAACTCAGAATAGGGAGCGTAAGCATTTTTTCGTGCGATTTTTGCCTGCTCGAAAAGTTTTTGTTCTGTTTCTGTCAGTTCAGTTTTGCTTTTAAAATGATTGTACTTTATTGCTATGTTTTTTTCCATAATGTATTTAAAAAGGGGGCGTAAATGTAAACTATTTTAATGACTTGGGCAATAAACCTTTCTCAATCTATTTTTTGTATTTTTAGTGCATTAAAAATTAAGCTTAATGTTATATTCTCCAATAAAATTCAGAAATGTAGAACTTAAAAACCGATGGGTAATGTCCCCTATGTGTATGTATTCTTGTGAAAACGGACTTGCAAATGATTTTCATTTTGTACACTACGGCAGCAGGGCTCAAGGCGGAACAGGACTTTTGATCGTTGAAGCAGCTGGTGTAGAACCGAAAGGAAGGATTACGAACCACTGCATGGGAATCTGGAATGACGAACAGGCTGAAGAATTAAAAAAAATTGTACAATTTGTACATCAGCATTCAGATAGTAAAATAGGTATTCAACTCGCTCATGCGGGAAGAAAGGCTTCAACGTGGAACAATGTTCAGACTTCATTGGAAGATGGCTGGGAAACTCTAGCTCCGAGTGCAATTCCTTATCAGCAAGGAGAAAGGGTACCTCATGTATTGACTCTTGAAGAAATAAAAGAACAAGTTCAAAATTTTAAAGAAGCTGCAAGAAGATCTGTAAAAGCAGGATTTGATGTGATTGAAATTCATGGTGCGCACGGCTATCTTATACATCAGTTTTTATCACCATTATCCAATATCAGAAATGATGAATATGGCGGGAGTTTTGAAAACAGAATCAGATTTCTGATTGAAATTGTGGATGCCGTGAACGAAGAGTTAAATGAAAATGTTGCGCTTTTTGTAAGGATTTCGGGTACAGAATATGCCGAAAATGGCTGGAATATTGATGACAGCGTGAAACTTGCGCAGGTTTTAAAGAATCATGGAGTAGATTTGATAGATGTTTCCAGCGGAGGAAATATCCACGGAGCTAAAATCTCTGTATTTGACGGTTATCAGGTGCCTTTTTCTTCAGCAGTAAAAAATCAGGCAAATGTACAGACAGGAGCAGTAGGATTGATCACTACAAGTCAGCAGGCAGAAGAAATTCTTCAGAATGGTGAGGCAGATCTTATTTTTGTAGCAAGAGAGATCCTAAGAAATCCTTATCTTGCTGTTCAAGGCTCATTTGAAATGAAAGAAGATTGTTTTTTTCCTCATCAGTATTTGAGAGCAAAAATTTCTTAGATTTGTGAAATAATAATTAACAGACGATGCACATAGAAGATTTTATGCTTCCGTGTCCCAGCAAAAAGTTTTTGGGAATAGAATGTTTTGGCTGTGGAACGCAGAGGGCAATTGTTTTGGTATTTCAGGGGAAGTTCTCAGAAGCATTTCAGATGTATCCTGCGGTGTACACTCTTCTGATGTTTTTTGGCTTTGTAATACTCAATTTTTTAGACAAGAAAAGAAATTACGGTCAGATATTGATATTTTTAGCCATAATTAATGCAGTCATTATGGTTTTTTCTTATTTTTATAAACATTTTTCAGCTTTTTAAACTAAACATTAAAAATTATATTATGAATCAACAAAAATTACCCAATGCTACAGCTGTTCTTGTTTTAGGAATTGTTTCCATTGTGGGGTGCTGCTGTTACGGAGTTTTAGGGCTTATTGCAGGTATTGTAGGACTTGTGCTTTACAAGAAAGATATTGCACTTTACAATGCCAATCCGTCTCTTTATTCTGATTACAGCAATCTGAATACGGGTAGAATCTTATGTATCATCGGTTTGATATTAAGTGCTCTTTACTTAGTAATTAATATCATTTTCATTGCGGTGTTTGGTCTTGAAGCAATTTCTGATCAGGAATTGATGCAGGAAAAAATGAGAGAGCTTTTAGGGCAATAAGATATTATAGATAGATATAATGGCTGTTTTATTCTAAATAAAGCAGCCATTTTTTTTGAGTAATCAGCCATTTTATTTAGTTGTTAATACATTGAATTTATACTTGTTTTTCTTTTTGGAATAATTATTGGCTTTTTATCAAAAAATTATTTTATGAATTCAGACACTATTAAAACAATCGCGAAATACGGATTAGGAGCAATGTTGATTACCGCAGGAATCGGACATCTGACCTTTGCAAGAAAAGAGTTCCAGGCGCAAGTTCCGGAATGGGTTCCGCTCGAAAAAGATGATACTGTTGTTTATTCGGGAATTGTAGAAATTGCGATGGGAACCGCCATTATTGCAGCACCCAAAAAATATGAATCTTTTGTAGGAAAACTTGCCGCAGGATTATTCACCGCTGTTTTTCCGGGAAACTATACCCAATACAAAGAAAGAAGAGATGCTTTCGGACTTGATTCTGATAACAAAAGATTAGCCAGACTTTTTATGCAGCCACTTCTTTTGCTTTGGGCGGTTAAATCTACGGATTAATCAATTAATGTTTTAATATATTGACCTGTTTTACAACAGGTTTTTTTATGATTGATATATAATATTGATTATATTTGTATCAGTATTAGACATTAAAATAAATAAGATTATGATAGCTGAAATTGAAAAATTTATTGAAATACAAAATAATATAGATGAGATTTTAAAAAAATCTCCTTTTAAAATGTCTTATATCATTGAAAAATCAGGAATTAAAAAACCAACATTTTTTAAAAAGCTAAAAGAGAAAAGATTTACTCCTGAAGAGCTTTTAAGAATTTCAAAAACTATTGAGCCCATTTGGAAAAATGAAACTAAAGAAGAGATTCTTGAATCACTAAAAAAAAGTGAAGAAGATTTTCGAAATGGTAGAGTTCATGATTACAAAGAGGTAATGAAAATGACAAGATTACGTTTGGAAAACTATAAACATGGAAATTAATTTTTCTGACGAATCACTTTCTGATTTAAAAAATATTGAAGAATACCTTCTCAAAAAATGGAATATCAGCGTTTTTGAAACTTTCTAATAAAATTAGATGAAGTTATTGATATTATTACTGAAGGTAATGTAGTTTTCCAAAATTACGAAAGTACTAAAGACCATAAAATTTTAATTACGAAACATAATACTTTGATCTATATTGTTGAAGACAATGTTTTAAAAATAATCAAAACTCTCCAAAATTATCAGAATCCATCAGAAAACTATAAATCCATTAAAGATTAAAAACTTTATTAACCGTGAACTTAAAATTTAAACCGATTATTTTTATTTTTCTTTTTGTACTGATGGGATTTTATGGTATTCAGGATATGAAGTTAATGTATCCATCATATTTCCCCAAACCTGTTTATAATTTCAGGAAAAATCCGCTCAAGAGTTCTACGGTAGAACTGGGAAGAAAGCTTTTTTATGATCCGATTTTATCCCGGAATAATACCATTTCCTGTTCATCCTGTCACAATTCTAATCAGGCATTTTCCCACGCAGGAAATCATTTAAGCAAAGGAATTGAAGAAGGAATCGGAGAACGAAATTCACCGGCGATCTTTAATCTGGCGTGGCAAAAAACTTTTATGTGGGATGGAGTGGTGACTAATATTGATGTGCAGGCTTTAGCTCCGATCAATCATCCTAAAGAAATGGGAGAAGACATTAATGCGGTAGTAAGAAGACTGAATAAATCAAAAGAATATAAAACGCTTTTTTACAGAAGCTTCGGTGACAGCATTGCAACGGCAGAACGAGCCATGAAAGCACTTTCGCAGTTTCAGCTCACGTTTGTTTCTGCTGGCTCAAAATATGATAAAGTAAAGCAGAAAAAAGCCCAGTTTAGCCAATCTGAGCAGGATGGTTACGAGCTTTATAAGGCAAATTGCAGCTCATGTCATGCAGAGCCGCTTTTTTCAACCTATGATTTTGCCAATAATGGACTTCCTATTGATCCCGCACTTAATGATTACGGAAGATGGAATAAAACGATGGAACCGAAATATAAACAGATGTTTAAAATTCCGAGCCTTAGAAATCTGGCATTTACTTATCCTTATATGCATGACGGAAGGTTTCAAACTTTGGACGAAGTTCTGGATCATTACGAAAAAGGAATTGAAAAATCTCCCACTTTAGCAAGCCAGCTTCAAAAGCCAATTATTTTTAGTGCAAAGCAAAGGGCTGATCTTCTGCAATTTTTGTCAGCTTTGAATGATTCTGCATTTATTTCTAATCCTGCATATCAGAAAAAATAGATACATCAGTTAAAGATAATCAGTAAGCGATCTCCATTTTTACCTTTTTATTTTTCAGTCTTTCAGAGCTTAGCTTTTTGAGTAGTGCATTGACTTTGCTTCTGGAAACCGCAACATAAGAAGTAGTGTCTTTTACTTCGATCAATCCCACATCTTCTTTTTGGAGCTCACCTTTTTTCATCAGAAATCCTACAATATCTACTTTGTTAACTTTATCTTTTTTTCCTGCGCTGATATATATCGTCTGAAACGGAGTTTTTTCCGGAACTTTGGTGAATTCTTTTACGTCTTCAACCGGAACATCGTTTTTGATGAAAGGAAAATTTTCCTCTTCCGTCATAATGAGATATACAAAACCTTTGGCATTCATTCTTGCAGTTCTTCCGTTTCTGTGAATAAAAGCATCTTCTTTGGGCGGAAGCTGATAATGAACAATAGATTCCACTTCAGGAACATCCAGTCCTCTTGCTGCAAGATCGGTTGTAATTAAAACTCTCGCAGAATCGTTCCTGAATTTCAGCAGAGCACGCTCTCTTTCATCCTGTTCCATTCCGCCATGAAAAGTTTCACGGTCAATGCCTTTATCTTTTAAAAGCTCAGAAATACGGTCAACAGCTTCTCTGTGATTGCAGAAAATAAGCGTTCTTTTGTTTCCTATTTTGCAGATGAGGTGAAATAAAGTATCCAGTTTCTCTTCTGAAATGGTCATTACTTTTCTCAGCTGAATATCAGGTTTGTTTTCTCCCAGTTTCAGGAAATCAACCAATTTTTCATTCTGAAGTCCTGTAAATTTTGGGATTTCGTTCATTGCTGTAGCAGAAGTCAGGATTCTTTGGGATAAACCTTTTAAATTTCCGATAATATATTCCATATCTTCCTGAAAGCCCAGTTCCAAAGCCTTGTCAAATTCATCCAGAACTAAAGATTTAATGGTGGAAGCATCAAAGTTTCTGTTTTGAAGATGGTATTTAATTCTTCCCGGCGTTCCTATCAGTACAGCAGGAGCTTCAGTCAGATTATTGATTTCAATTTTTTTATCGTGTCCTCCGTAGCAGACGGAAACTTTGAAATCTGTTCCCATTGCTTTAAAAACCTGCTCAATCTGCAGTGCGAGTTCTCTTGCAGGAACCAATATCAAAGTCTGAACTCCAGATATGTTTTTTTTAAGATTTCTGAGAACCGGAAACAGAAACGCCAGCGTTTTTCCCGAACCTGTCGGAGATAATAAAATAACGTCTGTATTTTTTTCTGTTGCTTTGAATGCAGATTTCTGCATCTGATTCATCTCCTGAATCTTAAGATTCTGATAAATTGACTGTAATTCCATGTTGCAAAGGTAAGCGAAAGATTTTTACTGTAAATTGAATAAATTTAAAGAAATTTGCTAAACCTTAAACCTTAAAAATGTCTCCCGAAAAAAGAAAGCTCATTACCGACAGTTTCAACCGTTCCGAAACCTTAAAATTCTACAAAGCAGAATTACTGGAAGCTGAAACCGATTTTATTTCCATTAAAATTCCGAAAATGGAACTCATGACCAGAAAGGCAGGAATGTTTAACGGAGCTATGATTGCTTCTTTAGTTGATGTTTCTTCCGGTTATGCAGCAGTAAGTCATTACGAAGAAGATTGCTACGTTGTGACGGTTGAGCTTAAAGTTAATTATCTGCGTCCTGCGATTGGTGATGCGTTGGTTTCAAAATCTTATGTTGTAAAAGGAGGTTCTAAAATTAGTGTGATCAGAACTGAAATTTATATCGTCAACGATAATAATGACCATGAAAGTCATGTGGCTACTTCTCTGGTAACGATGATGAAAATCAAATAACCGCCGTAATTAAAAAGTTTTTTATAATTTTAATAAATAAATTTCAATATATGAATCTGATTATCCGTTTGCTTATTACTGCAATAGTTGCATTTTTTCTCACAAAACTTTTGCCAGGTGTTCACTTTCAGAGCTTTTCAGCGGCAGTTATTTTTGCAATTGTGCTGGGAATTTTAAATCTTATTGTAAAACCGGTTCTGAGCCTTTTCAGTCTTCCGCTTACGATCATTACATTAGGTTTTTTTGCATTGGTTATTAATGCCGTTATTGTTCTTATCGCAGATTACTTTATAGACAGCATGAATGTTGACGGATTCTGGTGGGCTTTTATATTCAGTATTGTTTTGTCATTTATTACTTCTCTGGCAAATTCCATGTTTTCAAAAGATTAATGGTAATTTTCTTCAAAGTTAAAAATAAAAAGTTCGGCAATTTTGCCGAACTTTTCTTTTTATATGTAACAGGAATTAAATTCCGTCAATGATTTCATTCAGAACAGTACTTGGTCTCATGGCTGCATAAGTTTTATATGTATCTGTCTTATAATAACCGTCAATTTCCTGCGGTTTACCTTGAGCACCGATCAATTCAGCATTGATTACGTCCTCATTTTCCTTCATTGCCTCTGCAATCGGAGCAAACTGTTTAGCCAATTCAGCATCAGAAGTCTGGTTTGCTAATGATTCAGCCCAATACATTGCCAAGTAGAAGTGAGAACCTCTGTTATCAATCTGTCCTACTTTTCTTGCCGGAGATTTGTCTGTAGCTAAAAACTTAGCATTGGCTTCATCTAATGCATCAGCTAAAACCTGTGATTTTGTATTTCCCTGAGTTTGTGCCAAATGTTCCAAAGAAGCCTGCAAAGCAAGAAACTCACCTAAAGAATCCCATCTCAGATAACCTTCTTCGATGAACTGTTCAACGTGTTTCGGGGCAGAACCACCCGCTCCTGTTTCGAATAACCCACCACCGTTCATTAATGGAACAATAGAAAGCATTTTTGCAGAAGTTCCAAGCTCCAGGATTGGGAAAAGGTCTGTTAAGTAATCTCTTAAAACATTTCCTGATACAGAGATCGTATCTTTTCCTTCTCTTGCTCTTTTTAAAGTTTCGGTCATGGCATCTTTTACATCAAGGATTTTGATATCAAGCCCGTTTGTATCATGATCAGCTAAATATTTTTCAACTTTTTTGATCATTTCTCTGTCGTGCGCTCTTCCTTTATCCAACCAGAAAATTGCCGGAGTATCAGAAAGTCTTGCTCTGTTAACCGCTAATTTTACCCAATCTTGGATTGGAGCGTCTTTTGTCTGACACATTCTGAAAATATCTTCTTTTTCTACTTTCTGAGAAAGAAGGATATTTCCGTTTTCGTCCTGAACCTCAATACTTCCGTCAGCGGATGCCTGAAATGTTTTATCGTGAGAACCGTATTCTTCAGCCTTTCGAGCCATCAAACCAACATTCGGAACAGAACCCATTGTAGTAGGATCCAATTTTCCGTGAGCTTTCATATCATCAATTACAGCCTGATAAAAACCTGCGTAAGACCGATCCGGAATAATGCACACCGTATCTTCTTCGTTTCCGTCTTTATTCCACATTTTTCCTCCGCCTCTTACCAATGCAGCCATAGACGCATCAACAATAATGTCAGAAGGAACATGGAAGTTGGTAATTCCTTTATCTGAATTTACCATCGCTACTCTTGGACCGTTGGCTAATGCAGCTTCAATATCACCTTTGATATTAGCTTCCTGCTCATTTCCTTTGATTTTTTCAAATAAGTCAGCTAGACCGTTATTTGGATTGATGTCTAAAGATTTAAAAGTATCCGCATATTTAGCAAAAACATCTTTGAAGAAAGTTTCAACAATAGCTCCGAAAATAATAGGGTCAGAAATTTTCATCATCGTTGCTTTCAAATGAGCAGATAACAAGACGTTTCTGTCTTTAGCTTCCTGAATTGCTTTTTCAACGAAAGTTTTCAAAGCATTCAAATTCATTACGGAAGAATCAATAACTTCTCCAGCCTGAAGAGCAGCGAAATCTTTTAATTGAGTTTCAGAACCATCATTTCCTTTAAATACAATTTTAAATTTTGTTGCGTTTTCTACTGTTGTTGAAGTTTCTGTTCCGTAGAAATCACCGCTTTCCATGTGAGCAACATCTGTTTGGCTGTCTGAAGCCCAGTTGCCCATTCTGTGAGGATTTGCTTTTGCATAGTTTTTAACGGCTTTTGGAGCACGTCTGTCAGAATTTCCTTCTCTTAACACAGGGTTTACAGCACTTCCTAAAACTTTAGCGTACTTCGCTTTGATCGCTTTTTCTTCATCATTTTTAGGCTCTGCCGGATAATTGGGAACCGCAAAACCTTTGGACTGCAATTCTGCGATTGCTTCATCTAACTGAGGTGCAGATGCAGATATATTGGGTAGCTTGATAATATTTGCATCAGGTTGAGTAGCCAATTGCCCCAGTTCAGCCAAAGCATCACCAATCTTTTGATCTTCTTTCAAAAACTCCGGGAAGTTAGCAAGGATTCTTCCGGACAAAGAAATATCAGGAACGGCAATCTCAATATTTGCAGATTTTGTAAACGCTTTTACAATCGGTAAAAACGAGTGTGTTGCCAACATAGGAGCCTCATCCGTAAGTGTGTAATAGATTTTTGATTTTTCTGACATTATACTGTTCGTTTATTGTTTGAAATTTAAGATTCACAAATTTAGTTAAATTTTAAATTCTTTAATTTAATTATCAAGGAGATTTTCCAATTTAAGATTAATTTAACCTTTATATCATAGGAAAAATTTTCTTTTATGACTAAATTTGAAAAACTTTAAAAAATAAATTATGTCAAAAATTACCCTGAAAGGAAACGAAGTAAATACTATAGGAAATCTTCCTGAAGTTGGTTTTACAATCAGAGATTTTGCTTTACTAGATGCAGGTCTGAATGTAAAAACTCTTGAAAATTTTGAAGGAAAGAAAAAAGTATTCAATATTTTCCCAAGTATTGATACGCCTACTTGCGCATCTTCTGCAAGAAAGTTCAATGAGCAGGCTTCTGCATTAGACAATACGGTAGTTATTAATGTTTCTAGAGATTTGCCTTTTGCATTAGGAAGATTTTGTGCTGCCGAAGGTTTGAATAATGTAGAAACATTATCAGATTTCAGAAGCAGTTTCGGAGATGATTATGAAGTAACAATCACCGATTCTCCAATGAAAGGACTTCTAAGCCGTGCCGTGATCGTGACGGATGAAAATAATAAAGTAGTCTATACTGAGCAGGTTTCGGAAATTGCTGACGAACCAAATTATGATGCAGCTTTAGCAGCATTAAAATAAAAACTTAAAATAGAAAGCCTTATGAATAGATTCGTAAGGCTTTAATTTCCATAATCAAAAATCTAGACAGTGAAACGCTCCGGAACCGCTACATTACCTCTTCACTACGGCAAAGTACCACCTTGGCTGTATGAGCGTATGTCGATTCTCGGGCTTTCAATTGTAGAAGTCATTCTTGCAGATTACGGAAAAAACGAAGTTCTCAAAAGGCTCGCAGATCCGTTTTGGTTTCAGAGTTTTGGTGCGGTGATGGGCATGGATTGGCACTCTTCAGGAATTACAACGTCTGTGATGGGCGCTTTGAAACGAAGCATCAATCCTCATTCTAAAGAGCTTGGAATTTATATATGTGGTGGTAAAGGTAGGTTTTCAAAAGAAACACCCAACGAATTGTTGGTGATTGCAGACAAAACCGGACTCAATGGAAATGAGCTGGTTAGAGCAAGTAAGCTTTCTGCAAAAGTTGATAACACAGCAATTCAGGATGGTTATCAGCTGTATCTTCATAATTTCATTTTGTCGGATGAAGGGAGCTGGTCGGTTGTTCAGCAGGGAATGAATGACTTAGACAGAACAGCAAGACGTTATCATTGGCATTCAGAAAATATGGAATCTTTTGTTGAAGAGCCTCATAAAGGAATTCAGGGAATCAATCGTGGAAATATTCTGAATCTGACAGCCAGTGAAGCTCAGGAAAACCGCAAAGGTATTCTGGAGATTTCGCACACCAACTCAGAGAAAATCATGCAGGATTTTGCAAATCTGATTCTGCCTGCTCATCACGATGTACGTGCTTCGGATGTAGATCTGAAAAAACTGGGAACACTTCTTTATATGACCAGAGAAAATCAGCCCGAAAATTTCGAAGAATTGTTGCTGTTGAAAGGCGTTGGTCCCAGAACTTTACAAAGTCTTGCTTTGGTAAGTGAAGTTATTCATGGTGCTCCTTCAAGGTTCAGAGATCCGGCGAGATTTTCTCTTGCACATGGCGGAAAGGATGGTCATCCGTTCCCGGTTCCTATTAATGTATATGATGAAACAATTTCAATTTTACAAAAAGGAATTGAAAAATCAAAGTTGGGAAATTCAGATAAATTAAAGTCTGTTAATCATTTACATAAGATAATTTCTGATGCTGAGAAAAATTTCACTCCGGATTTTGATATTAATGATGTAATTGAAGAAGAAAGGCAAAACTCATGGCGTTTCGGAGGAAAAACCGTTTTTGGTGATGCTAAAAAACCTGCCGACACAAAACCTATTCAGCTTTCTCTGTTTTAGTTACGCCTTTGCTGAATTTATCTCTATTTTGAATTGAAAAACATCTATGTTTTTGTAGAATTTATAGTTTTTTCGATAAATTAGATCCGACGGTAAAATATTTCACGCTCTATTCCAATAAAAATTTTAATTTTAAGACTCAAAAAACGAATTGTGAGTAATAAAGCTTTAGAAATATGTTATGATTTCCCGTTTTTCTTAGAAGAAGAGCTTGAAGAGATTTTTCAGGCACATCAAAGAGTAAGCTTTCAGAAAGGAGACTTTATTTTACAGGAAGGAAAAACAGCCAACGAGTATTATATTTTGGAGAAAGGTTTAGCTCGTTCTTTTGTAAATGATTTCAACGGAAATGATGTAACAATCACCTTTTTTACAGAAAATGAAATTATTATTGAGGTCTCATCACTTTTTCAGAGGATTCCGACTCAGGAAAATATTGTCTGCATTACAGACTGTGAATGTTGGAAATTTAGTTTTGACAGTTTTCAGGAGCTTTTTCATAAAATTCCTAATCTCAGAGAATGGGGAAGGGCATGGATGTCGCAGCAGCTTTTCATCGGGAAACAGCGTTCCGTTGAAATATTTACGCTTTCAGCTACCCAACGCTATCTTAATCTTTTAGAGCAAAAACCTCATGTCATCCAGTTTGCGCCTCTTAAGCAGATCGCCTCTTATCTTGGCATTACAGATACCTCATTAAGCAGGATCCGAAAAGAATTGGTTTCTCATCCCACAAAAAATTAAAACTTGTCTTATGGCAAGTTGTTTTTTTGGATTAAACTCTAAATTTGAATCAATAAAATACAGTTTATCATATAATTTTTATCAATTAAAATTTATATAACCATGAAAATAATTAAAACAATAGTATTCGCCATTTTCGCTTTGATGTTTATCAATGCCGGCTTAGATAAATTTTTACATTATATGCCTGTTCCGCCAATGCCGGAAGCGCTTCAGAAAGTGAATGAAGCAATAATGTCTCTCCATTGGCTTATTCCGTTAGTCGGTTTTATAGAACTGCTCAGCGGAATTCTAATTCTGATTCCTAAAACAAGAGCATTGGGTGCTGTTATGGTTTTTCCGGTAATGGTAGGCATTATTTGCCACAATGCGACTTTTATGCCTGAAGGATTGATGATTTCAGGAATTTTCTTTATCATTAATCTATGGATTCTTTTTGATAATAAAGAAAAAATTAAAATGCTGATCAATTAACTGTTAATTCTATGGATACACCACAATCAACAAAATTAGACATTATCATTCCTGCATTTCGTGGTCACAGCCAAAATTTTCTGATGGCTCTGGATCAAATTTCTGAGGGAGACGCTTTAAAAAGAATAGAAGGAAAAACCAATCACATCATTTGGATGGCTGGGAATTTTCTTGACATGCGCTATGCCATGGGAAATGTTTTAGGACTTAATGAGGAGTTTGAATTTAAAGATTATTTCTTTCAGGGAAAAACTCTGGATGAAAATTTAGATTACCCAGCCTTGAAACAGCTTAAGGAAAGTTTTCATAAGATTTCTCCTTTGGTATACAGGAAATTATTGGAAGTATCGGATGAATATTTAGATAAAGCTTTTCCGATGGGAATGAATATTGATTTTTTTCCGGAAACTGTGCTGAATTTCGTTGGAATGTGCATTGGAAGAGAAGATTATTTGTGCGGACAAATAGGATTGATGCGCAGAATCTTAGGATATGAAGGCATGAAATATGATTTTGACGAAAATATGAAATATTAACATTTAAAAATAATATCATGGCTAAATTAAACCCTTATTTAAATTTTGATGGAAAAGCAGAAGAAGCCTTCCGTTTTTACAAATCTGTTTTTGGAGGCGAGTTTGTGGGAGAAATTCATAAGATGGGAAATGCTCCGGGAACTGAAAATCTATCAGATGAAGAGAAAAACAGAGTAATGCACATTGCCCTTCCAATCGGAAATGATCTGTTGATGGGATCGGATATTATTCCGGGTTTCGGACAGACACTGAATATTGGAAACAATAATTATGTTTCGGTTTTCCCGGAATCCAGAGAAGAAGCAGAGTTGCTTTTTAAAGGACTTTCTGAAGGAGGAAATATAGAAATGCCTTTAGAAGATCAGTTTTGGGGAGATTATTTTGGAAGTTTTCAGGATAAATACGGAATTTATTGGATGATTAATTATAACGAAGAATACACAAAATAACCCTATCTTTAAAACTAAATGATAAGAATTGTGCAGAAATAAAATCAATTTAAAATAATATTATGGAACCTATAAAAATAGATATTACCATTTTGGCTCCCGTGGAAAAAGTATGGAATTATTATAATGATCCGCAGCATATTACCCAATGGAATTTTGCTCATGAATCGTGGGAATGTCCACACTCGGAAAATGATCTTCGGGTAGGTGGAAAGTTTAAAAACAGAATGGAAGCAAAAGATAAAAGTTTCGGATTTGATTTTGAAGGAACTTATGACGAAGTAAGTTCTTATCAGAGAATTAAATATCATCTGGACGACGGAAGAAAGGTTGATATTGTTTTTGATGAGCTTGATGCCAATACAACAAATATTGAAATAACTTTTGATCCCGAAAATCAAAATTCTCCGGAAATGCAGCGAGAAGGTTGGTATGCAATACTGGATAACTTTCACAAACATGTAGAAAATAATTAGTAATTTCTTACCACATGATCAACTTAGTAATCATGGCAAAAAGTTTACGTTTGTTTTCACAGGCGGAGCAAGAGCAATATGGTTTGTTTTTAGAAGGACTTATTGCAGCGCCGGCAAGGCGTGCATTGGCAAATGAGAAAATAGATTCATGGGAAAAACTTGCAAAATATTCAGAAAAAGAAATTATGCAGTTTCACGGATTTGGGAAGAATACGATGAAAAAACTCAAGATTTACATGCAGGAGAATCAAATTTCCTTTAATAACTAATACTGTTAGTTAATGTCGAAATACTATTTAAATAAACGATACTAAATTCAAACTAAGCAATATGAACAACAATATTTTCCCTTGTCTGTGGTATGATGGGGATGCAAAAGAGTCAGCAGACTTTTACTGTACAGTATTTAACGGGAAAATTACTGCAGATACACCTATGGTAGTCAATATAGAAATCTTCGGTCAAAAGTTAATGTTGTTGAATGGAGGACCGCATTTTACAAAAAATGCGTCAGTTTCGTTCATGGTTATTTGCGAAACGGAAGATGAGGTTCAGAAATACTGGGATCAGCTGACCGATGGGGGAATAACTTTGATGGAGCTTGGTGAATACCCCTGGAGTAAAAAGTATGGTTGGGTTCGCGATAAATTCGGTGTTACTTGGCAGGTTTATCTCACCGGAAACAATGATGTGGAACAGAAAATAATTCCAACTTTGATGTTTATTCATCAGAACAACGGCAAAGCGATGAAAGCGATGGAGTTTTACACAAATATTTTTCCTGATTCCAAAATTGGAAGTATTCTGAGATACGGAGACGGAGTAGGAAACGAAACTCATGAAATTCCTGAAAATATACAGCATGCCCATTTTGAGATCAATGGATATTCATTCTTTTGTATGGATAATTCTTACGATCATCAGTTTGATTTTAATGAGGGAATTTCTATGGTTGTGATGACAGATAATCAGGAGCAGACAGATCATTACTGGAACAATTTAATAAGCGGCGGTGGGAGAGAAAGTATGTGCGGATGGCTGAAAGATCAGTTCGGATTCAGCTGGCAGATTGTTCCTAAAAGATTGATAGAGTTAATGAACGCTTCAGATCAGGAAAAAGCACACAAAGTAGTAATGTCAATGATGAAAATGCAGAAAATTATCATTCAGGATTTGGAAAACGCTTACAATTCTTAAATATTTGGCTGAAAGCTTGATTTTGGAGGTCGGAATTAATATTAAGTCTGAAAATAACTTCCAACATCCAGCTTCAATCATCCGACTTTTTTCTCTTCGGCTTGCTGTTTGATAGTATTCATGAAAAGATTTGCTTATGAAAACACAGAACAAGTCAGACGCTAAGTCAGAAGTTCCGCAGGAAGGTCTGTTTCCTGAAATTATTCGAGAAAATTACAGAGGAAGCGATAAATTACTTAACAAAAAAGCCCTGATTTCCGGTGGCGACAGCGGAATCGGACAGGCGGTTGCAGTACATTTTGCAAGAGAAGGAGCTGATGTTGCCATTATCTATAAAGAAAGCGATGACGATGCTAAAGAAACCCAGAAACTGGTAGAAAAAGAAGGTAAAAAATGTCTCTTGCTTAAAGGAGATATTTCCAAAAAAGCTTTTAGGAATAAGTGTCTGGATAAAATTAAAAATGAATGGAAGACATTGGATATTCTTGTCAATAATGCTGCAATTCAGTTTCCGAAAAGTGATGTTGATCAAATTACTGATGAGCAGATTAAAGAAACTTTTGATGTCAATATACTTTCAATGATTTCTTTTACCCGCGATTCTTTAGCATTGATGAAAAAAGGCGGAAGAATTATTTGTACTACTTCCGTTACGGCGTATCGGGGAAGCGATCATTTAATTGATTATTCTTCTACCAAAGGTGCAATTGCAACTTTTATACGTTCTTTAGCAACAAGCATTGCAGAAAAAGGAATTCTGGTGAATGGAATTGCTCCCGGACCAATCTGGACACCCCTTGTGAAAGAAACTTTTGATGATTTGTCAACTTTTGGAAAAGACAATCCGTTAAAAAGAGCAGGACAGCCTTCTGAAGTTGCTCCGGCTTATGTTTTTCTCGCTTCAGAAGATTCAAGTTTTATTACAGGAGAAATTATTCATATCAATGGAGGAGATTTCGTAGGAGGATAAATTAGTTTGTAGTAAACCAAATATTATTAAATGAAAAAATTACATTACGAAATAAAAATAAATGCCGAACCTGAAAAAGTGTGGACTACACTTTGGGAAGATATGCATTACAGGCAATGGAGTTCTGCTTTTTGTAAAGGATCATTCTATCAGGGAACTTTGGATGAAGGGTCAACCGTAAAGTTTTTTGACCCCGAAAATAATGGAATGTTTAGCAGAGTGATAAAAAATATTCCCAATCAGGAAATGGTTTTTCTTCATCAGGGTGAAATTCATGATGGAATTGAAATTCCCCAGGATTGGGAAAACGCTACGGAATCATATATTCTGGAAGAGACTGAGAACGAAACAGTTTTGAAGGTTGAAGTAAATTCTTCCGAAGAATTTGAGAGTTTTTTTGAGGAAGCGTTTCCAAGAGCATTGCAAAATGTGAAAAACCTTGCAGAAAACCAGCTTTAATTTACAATATCTAAAACGAATAATTATGGAAACTCTATCGTACGAAATTATTATCAACGCTTCTAAAGAGAAAGTCTGGGATGTTCTTTGGAGCGGAAATACCTATGCTGAATGGACTCAGTTTTTTGGCGCAGGTTCCCAAATGAGAACAGATTGGAAAGTAGGAGGAAAGACCTATTTTGTGAATGCTGAAGGCGAAGGAATGGTTTCTATCATTGATAGTCTCGAAAAACCTGATCAGATTATTTTTAAGCATTTGGGAATGGTTGATAAAGAAGGAAATGAAGATACTCAAAGCAAAGAAATTATGGAATGGAGCGGATGTTTTGAAAAATATATCCTGATTGATTATGAAGGAAAAACAAAACTTCATGCCGAGGTACAGACGCATAAACAATGGGAAGATCACATGAATTCGGGATTTACACAAGGTTTAGAAGTCGTAAAAAGACTTGCTGAGTCAAACTAATATGGCTTGAATATTTTATATAAAGAGGTTTTCCCGAAAAGCCTCTTTTTTTATTTATCTTTAAAAAATATTGTCGTATAGATGATGATTATCAAAATTATAAAATCATGAAATTGTTACTCATTCTTTTCATCACCTTTATTGCCGCACTTTTAGCAACCAAAATTTTTCAGGATAACTGGGATTTTCTCTTTTCAGGAAACCTGGGCATGGCAGTTTTCATTATTTTCACAGGATTATCTCACTTTAAATTTCAAAAAGGAATGGCAATGATGATACCTGATTTTATTTCGGCAAAGATGTTTTGGGTTTATTTTACAGGAATTCTGGAAATAGCAGCGGGAATAGGATTAATGATCCCTTCTTTAAGAATGATGACGGCAATATTTTTGATTATTTTTCTGATATTGGTATTTGTTGCAAATATTAATTCTTCTCAAAAAAACATCAATATTTTCAAAGCAGATTTTTCAGGACCTGGTATGAATTATTTATACAGAGAACGCATCCCTATGCAGATTATCCTTATTTTGTGGACCTGGTTTTTTGGAATTTATCTGTAATTAATCATAAATAGCCTTGCCCGATTTTAATAAGGCTGAAATCGGTTTTTTCAATTTTCAACTCTCGCAGAAATTCTTTATTTTTGCATATCTAAAAAAGTAAAGTAAAGAATGAATTCCTACAAAAATCCATTGGAAGAACGCTACTCCAGTGAAGAAATGTTATTTAACTTCTCACATAACAACAAATTCCAGAATTGGAGAAAACTTTGGATTGCTCTTGCTGAAATCGAAAAAGATCTTGGTCTTGACATTACAGACGAGCAAATCGCCGAGTTGAAAGCCAATGCAGAAAATATTGATTATGATGCAGCGGCAGCTTACGAGAAAAAATTCCGTCATGATGTGATGGCTCATGTTCACGCTTATGGTGACGTAGCACCTTCTGCAAAAGGAATTATTCACTTGGGAGCAACTTCCGCATTTGTAGGAGATAATACCGATTTAATTCAGATCCGTGACGGACTTTTAATCTTAAAGAAAAAGTTGGTCAACGTAATGAAAAATCTTTCAGATTTTGCCATTCAATACAAAGATTTACCAACTTTAGGATTTACACACTTTCAGCCGGCTCAGTTAACGACTGTCGGAAAAAGAGCAACACTTTGGTTACAGAGTTTGGTTCTTGATATAGAGGAACTTGATTTCTTTTTAGAAACTCTGCGTTTCAGAGGTGTGAAGGGAACAACGGGAACAGCAGCAAGCTTCTTGGAGCTTTTCAACGGAGATTATTCTAAAGTTAAACATTTAGATAAAGAATTGTCTAAAAGATTTGGTTTCGAAAAAGTTTTCGGAGTTTCCGGACAGACTTACGACAGAAAAATCGATGCGAAAGTTGTTGCTTTATTAGGAAACATCGCACAATCGGCTCATAAATTCACCAACGATATACGTTTGCTTCAAAATTTAAAAGAAATTGAAGAACCATTCGAAAAGAATCAAATCGGTTCATCGGCAATGGCGTACAAGCGTAATCCGATGAGAAGCGAAAGAATCGGAGCATTGGCAAAATATGTAATGTCTTTAACGACAAGTTCTGCAATGGTCGCTTCAACACAATGGTTCGAAAGAACTCTGGATGATTCTGCAAACAAGAGATTGACGATTCCTCAGGCTTTTTTAGCGGTTGATGCAATCTTATTAATCTGGAACAACATTATGAACGGAATTGTGGTGTATCCTAACAGAATCAACAAACATATTATGGAAGAGCTGCCTTTCATGGCGACGGAATACATCATCATGGAAGAAGTGAAAGCTGGTGGCGACCGTCAGGAAATCCACGAAGTAATCAGAGTTCATTCTATGGAAGCGTCCAAAAAAGTAAAAGAAGAAGGAAAAGAAAATGACCTTATTGAAAGAATCTTAAATGATGATTCATTGAAATTAGATAAATCAAAATTAAAAGAAGTGCTTGATCCTAAAAACTTCATCGGTTTTGCACCAATTCAGACGGAAGAATTCATTGCCAATGAAGTTCAGCCGATTATTGATGCCAACAAAGATTTGATAGGATTGGAAGCTGATCTTAAAGTATAATATGGTATGCAGTCCTTTTGGGCTGCATATTTTATTTAATTTTTGACTTACGATTTAATTTATTCCGGAGGAATAAAATCTGTGTAGAAAAAGCGGCTGTTGTGATGGCGGCATTCCGTAGGAATGCTATCTTTGTAAAGATGATGAAAATAAAATTTTATGCCCAACACCTATACACAAATTTACATTCAGGTTGTTTTTGCTACAAAAGGACGTGATATTAAAATTAAATCAGAGGTACGAGATGAAATTGAGAAATATATTTGTGGAATATTTCACAATAAGAAACAAAAGGTATTAGCAATTTATGCAAATCCTGATCATTTACATATCTTCTTTAGTTATAAAAATTTGCAGATAACAATTCCTGAATTGATAAAAACAGTTAAGATTGAGTCGACAAATTTTATAAATGAGAAAAAACTTTGTTTAGGCAAATTTTCCTGGCAGGAAGGTTACGGTGCTTTTTCTTATGCAAAGAGTCAGAAGGAAAAAGTTATCAATTATGTTATGAATCAGGAAAAGCATCATTATAAGAAAAGTTTTAAAGAAGAATATCTTGAAATGTTGAATGCTTTTGAAATTGAATTTAAGAACGAATATTTGTTTGAATTCTATGATAATGGAAAATGATTTTGTAGCTGAAAGAAAAAGATAGCAGTCCTACGGACTGCCCCATCCTTACAAACGGGATTTCTACACAGATATGATTCCTAGCGGAATCAGCTTGAAGATTTGTAGTAAAAATCATTCCAGAAGACTGTTATCTGTGTAGCAAACAATAAGTATCAATGAATTGCAGTCCGTAGGACTGCTATCCAATCAATGGTTTAATGATTTTAAATCAATGTCAATTAAATTTGACAAAAAAATAATTAAAATAAATCTAATAAATATCTGACATCTAATGTCTCAAAACAAAAGAATTTTCGTAGAAAAAAGAGGAATTTTCGATGTAGAAAGTCCAAAAATTTTTGATGAAGTAAAAGCGGTGGTTCCATCTGTCAAAAGTGTAAAAGTTTATAACATTTACGATATTTTCGGATTAAATGACGGCGAGTTTGAAAAAGTGGTTAACAGTACTTTTGTTGATCCGGTTACTGATATTCTAATCGAAGAAAATCCTGCAAAAGGAATTCATTTTGCATTAGAATTTTTACCAGGGCAATACGATCAGCGTGCAGATTCTGCCCAACAATGCATCGCTTTACTGACTGGAAATGAGAAGTCTAAAGTAAGAAGCGGAAAACTAATTGAGTTCGAAGGTGTTTCCGAATCTGATTTAGTAAAGATCAAAGACCTTTTAATCAATAAAGTAGAATCTCAGGAAAAAGATTTAACCATTTTAGATATTCCTGCGGAAGAAACACCGTCAAAAGTTATTATCCACGAGAATTTCATTAACTGGAGTACTGATGAACTAACTAATTTTTACAATAATCACGGTTTTGCTTTAGGGTTGGATGATTTGAAATTCATTCAGGAATATTTTAAAACTGAACAAAGAAATCCTACCGAAACTGAACTTAAAGTTTTAGACACGTATTGGAGTGATCACTGTCGTCACACAACATTTGAAACAGAGTTGTCAAATATTGAATTTGAGGGACAGTTTAAACATACATTAGAGACCATTTTCAATGATTATATTGAGAAAAGAAAATTCTTAGGACGTGAATTGAAACCTATTTCCTTAATGGATCTGGCGACCGTTTGCGGAAGATATTTCCATAAAACAGGTCAGTTGGAGAACTTGGTGGTTTCTGACGAGATCAACGCCTGTACAATCCAGATTGAAGCGGAATACGACGGTAAAAAAGAACCTTGGTATTTATTATTCAAAAATGAAACACACAATCACCCGACAGAAATTGAACCTTTTGGGGGTGCTTCAACTTGCTTAGGGGGTGCAATCAGAGATCCTTTGTCCGGACGTTCTTTCGTTTTCCAAGCGATGAGATTAACCGGTGCTGCAGATGTCTTGGAACCGGTTGACAAAACTTTGCCGGGTAAATTGCCTCAAAAAACAATCACAAAACAGGCTGCAAATGGCTATTCTTCTTACGGTAACCAAATCGGTTTGGCGACTACAATGGTTTCTGAAATTTATGATGAAGGCTACAAAGCGAAAAGAATGGAAGTTGGTTTCGTTGCCGGAGCCGTTCCTGTAGACTGGGTAAGACGTGAAAAACCTGCAAATGGTGATTCCATCATTATTTTAGGAGGAGCGACTGGTCGTGACGGTGTTGGTGGAGCAAGCGGAAGTTCGAAAGAACAGGACGAAACTTCGATTCACACGATGAGTTCTGAAGTTCAGAAAGGAAATGCCGTTGAAGAGCGTAAAATCCAGAGATTATTCAGAAATCCTGAAGTGACGAGATTGATTAAAAAGTCTAATGACTTCGGAGCGGGAGGCGTTTCTGTAGCTATCGGTGAAATTGCTGATTCTTTGGAAGTTAATTTGGATGTTTTACCTTTAAAATATGAAGGTTTGAACGGAACCGAGCTTGCTATTTCTGAATCTCAGGAAAGAATGGCAGTTGTGGTTGAACCAAAAGATAAAGAACAGTTCATCAAGTTCTGTGAAGCTGAAAATATTGTGGCTGTTGAGGTTGCAAAAGTGACAGATTCCGGAAGGATGCAGATGTTCTGGAAAGGTGATAAAATTGTTGATCTTTCGAGAGCGTTTTTAGATACGAACGGTTGTTCAAAAAGTCAGGAAGTTAAGATTACTCACTTGAATGAAGTAAAAGAAGAAACTCTTGCATTCAATGAAGAGAATTTTTTAAAAGTATTAAGCGATAAAAATGTTGCTTCTCAAAAAGGATTGCTGGAAATGTTCGATTCATCAATCGGTGCAACTACAGTTGCGATGCCTTTAGGTGGAAAATATCAGCAGACTTTGATGGAAGGAAGTGTTCAGACATTGCCGATTATCGGAGCAAAAGACATCGAAACCGTTTCTTTAGCGAGTTGGGGATTTGATGCCGAAATTTCTAAACAGAATTCTTTACTGGGAGCTTCTTATGCCGTGGTTGAAAGTGTGGCGAAAATCGTTGCGATGGGTGGTGATTATAAAAATATAAGATTCAGTTTCCAGGAATATTTTGAAAAGTTAGGTCAGAATCCTGAAAAGTGGGGGAAGCCTTTAGCGTCTCTTTTGGGTGCTTATGATGCTCAGATTAATTTTGGTTTAGCGGCAATTGGAGGTAAAGATTCAATGAGTGGAACGTACCAGGATTTGAATGTTCCGCCAACCTTGATTTCATTTGCTTGTGCTAATGGAGAAAAGAAAAATATCATCTCTCCGGAATTTAAACAGGCAGGTAATAAACTGTATTTCTTCAATCATATTCCGCAGGAAAACGGACTGCCAAACTATAATAAATTGAAAGCAGTTTACGAGTTAATTTTCGAAAATATCAAAGCTGGAAAAATCGTTTCTGTGAAAACTGTAAAAGATGGTGGAGTTGCAGTTGCTTTGGCAAAGATGAGTTTTGGAAACAGATTGGGAGCTGACATAAATATTGCTGATGAAAACATTTTATTAGCTAAAAATATCGGAAGTCTAATCATTGAGGCAACTGAAGAATTAAGTCCTGTTGAGCTTCAATTAATTGGTGAGGTTAAAAATTCAAATATTCTCAAAATCAGTAATTTTAGTTTTGAAATCGAAAAATTACTTGAAGCAAATGTATTTACTTTTGAAAACCTATTTCCAACCATTGAAAAAGAAAAAATTACGGTTAAAATTGATGAGAAATTAAACTCGATCAATCCAAGAAATATCATTATCAAGAAACACGGATTGACGAAGCCGAGAGTTTTCGCACCTGTGTTTCCGGGAACAAACTGTGAGTATGATACATTGAATGCTTTTGCAAAAGAAGGGGCAATTGTCAACAGTTTACCATTGAAAAATATCAATCATCAGTTGCTTGATGAAAGTATTGATGCGTGGATAAAAGAAATTAAACAGTCACAAATCTTAGCATTCTCCGGAGGGTTTTCTGCGGGTGACGAACCGGACGGTTCTGCGAAGTTTATCGTGAATGTTTTAAAGAATGAAAAGATGAGAAATGCCGTTCACGAATTGCTTGACAGAGACGGAATGATTGTCGGGATCTGCAACGGTTTTCAGGCATTGGTGAAATCAGGATTGCTGCCTTATGGAAGAATTAAGGATTTAGATGAAAGTTCTCCGACTTTAGCTCACAATGCTATCAGAAGACACATTTCTCAGATGGTGAATGTGAAAGTGTTGAATGACGAATCGCCTTGGCTGAAAGGAATGAAAGATCAGGTATATACGATTCCTATTTCTCACGGTGAAGGCCGTTTTATAGCTTCGGAAGGTGAAATTCAGAAGTTGTATGAGAACGGACAGATTGCCACGCAGTATTTAGATTTAGACGGAAATATTGCTCACGGACTGCCGTTTAATCCAAATAATTCTTTGTTTGGGATTGAAGGAATAACATCTCCTTGCGGAAAGATATTTGGCAGAATGGGTCATCCGGAACGTTTTGCAGAGGGACTGATGAAAAACATTCCAACCGTAAATTATCACAATATCTTTAAAAATGGGGTGGAGTATTTTCAGTAAGAACTAGCCTTAAAATTATAAGTTTTTATCCTAACGGGCTCAAAATCCGTTAGGATTTAACAGATTCGCAAAGACATATTTCCAATAAACTATCATTCCAACAGCTACAGAAAGTATTGCTGTCAAAATAACTGCTCCTGCTGAAATATCTTTGATAAAACCAATTCTCTGATCAAATTCCGGCTGAATAAAATCGCAGATTTTTTCTATGGCTGTATTGAATATTTCTGCCGCCAAAACGGCAAAAGAAACAACGAGAATGAAAATTGCATCAGTTTTGGATAATTGAAGGTAAATAATGAGAAAAATATTAGCAGCAAATGCCAACAGTTCAAGCTGAAAATTTCTCTCGGATCTGATCATTAGAAAAAGACCACGAAAAGCATTCAGAAAACTTTTATGAAGAGGCGGTTTGCGCATTTTTGTTATAAAATAAGTCTCTTTAAGGGTTTTTAGATGTCATTCTTATATCTTGCAATATTCTGCATCAAAGATAAACTTATTTTGATGTTTGTTAATAACTCGTTATATTATTTTTCTTTATCTGTTTTCTATTTATTATATTTGTAAAAACTTATTTTAAATCTATGAAATTTATTGTTTCAAGTGGTGAACTGCAGAAGGCTTTACAAACTGTAAGTGGTGTAATATCAAGTTCTCAGTCGAGACCGATTTTAGAGAATTACCTTTTTGAGCTTAACGAAAACAACCTTACCATTACTGCATCTGATGGCGAAACAACCTTAATTACTTCTTTGGAAGTAAAGTCTGATGATTCGGGTAAATTTGCTGTTCCTGCGAAAATTTTTCAGGATTTTATAAAAACTTATGGCGAACAGCCTCTTACTTTGGCGGTAAAAGACAACGCTGAAGGAACAGGAAGCCAGCTTGAAATTTTAGACGAAAAAGATAACTTTGCTGTTGCTCTGGACAACGCAGATGATTATCCTGATATTCCTGAATTTGACGCTTCACAAAGTGTTACGATGGCTGCAGGAATTTTGTCTGAAGCTTTAACCAATACCCTTTTTGCAACCAGTAACGATTCTCTTCGTCCTGTGATGACTGGAGTTTTGTTTCAGTTTGGTGAAAATGAGACCAATTTTGTGTCTACAGATTCCCACAGATTGGTGGTGTATAAAAGAACGGATCTGATGAATGCCGAGCCAATGGAATTTATCATGCCTAAAAAACCATTGAATATTTTTAAAAATATATTGGCTTCTTCCAACGAAGATGTGACGATAGATTTTAACGAAAATATGGCTAAATTTACTTTCGGTCAGCATATCTGGATTTGTCGTCTGATTGATGGAAAATACCCGAATTATACTGCGGTAATCCCGAAAGAAAATCCTAATGTTTTAACAATTAACAGAAACCTTTTATTGAGTGCGATCAGAAGGGCTTCTATCATGTCTAATAAATCTACCAATCAGGTGAGGTTTAAGCTTTCAGGAAATATTCTTCACCTTCATGCAGAAGATACGGAATATGCAAACAAAGCAGATATGCAGATCCCTTGCGATTATAACGGCGAAGATATCAATATTGGTTTCAGTTCTAAGTTTCTGACAGAAATGTTGGGAATTTTAGGAGCAGACGATATTACGATGAAAATGTCTCAACCAAACAGACCTGGAATTATTGAGCCGCTTGACGGGCTTGAAGAAAACGAAAATATCTTAATGCTTTCAATGCCTGTAATCGGATTGTAAGATTAATAAAACAATATAATAAAAAAAGGATTTCAAATTTGGAATCCTTTTTTTATTTTAATGATTGTTTGTCATATCTAAAGCTTAATTTTAGTATGATTATTACAAAACAAAAATCCGTTTCAAATTTATTGAAACGGATTTCATTATATTTTATTAAAGTTTATTTCGTTAAATCAAGACCTCCGAAATTTCCGGAACTCATCATCATATAAACTCCCTGCGTTTTGTCTAAAGTGTTCCAGTACTGATGTAATTCCTCCGCATTGGTAAATACGGTGAGATTTTTGTTTTTAAATTTCTCTTTGATCAAATCGGGAGAAATAGGTTCCATTCGCTTAATTTTAAGCGCATCTTCAGAATAGAATACGACAGCATGGTCTAATCCGTCCATAGCATGGTCATACTGCTCAAGAAAAACAGGATTGAGGCTTGAATAGGTGTGAAGTTCCAGGAAACCATATTTTTGCTCATCTTTAAATTGTTCACAAAAAGCTTTCACTGCAGCTTTTACTTTACTTGGAGCGTGCGCAAAATCTTTATATAAAATGCCTTTATCGTCTCTTTCTACTTTTTCCAGACGTTTTGATGCTCCTTTAAAGCTCATAATTGCCTCATAAAATTCTTCGTCCATAATTCCTAAAGTCTGACAAATATGTCTCGCTCCCTCAAGATTCAGCAAATTATGGGCTCCGAAAACAGAAAGCGGAATGTCTCCCATTTCAGTTTTCAGTAAAACTTTTCCGTTGGCAATCTCATATTCCGGGGTCTTGTAGGGCATTTTTCTGAAGTAGTTTTCAGCATTTTCTACTACTTTCACAACCTCAGGATCTTCTTCGTTATAGACTAAAACACCACCCGGTGTAATACTGGCAATAAATTTTCTGAATTGTTCCACATAATCATCAAATGTTTTAAAAACATTGATATGATCCCATGCAATCCCGCTCAGCAAAGCGATATTTGGCTGATATAATAGAAATTTGGAACGCAGATCAATAGGAGAAGACAGATATTCATCACCTTCCAGAACCATAAAATCATTATCCTCCGTCAATTTTACCATACAGTCAAAACCTTCAAGCTGTGCACCTACCATAAAGTCGACTTCTTTCTGATGAAAATTCAGAACGTGAAGAATCATAGAAGTAATAGTGGTTTTACCGTGTGATCCGGCAATTACAACTCTTGTTTTGGTTTTTGACTGTTCGTAAAGAAACTCAGGGTATGAGTAAATTTTCAGACCTAATTCTTTTGCTCTTGCCAGTTCGGGATTATCCTGATGAGCATGCATCCCCAAAATAACAGCATCAATATCTGAAGTAACTTTTTCGGGAAACCAGCCCAATTCTTCGGGTAAAATTCCCTTTTTTTCCAGTCTGGATTTTGAAGGTTCAAAAATAGCATCGTCTGAACCTGTTACATGATATCCTTTGTCTTTCAGAGCAATGGCAAGATTGTGCATGGCGCTTCCGCCAATAGCGATGAAATGAGTTCTCAAATTTGTGTTAATTTTTGATTTTTTTATTGATAATTTTCTGGAAAGCTGTTACAATATTTCTCCAGTTAGTTTCATAATTTGGCATTATTGCACTTCCGTCATTTTTGCTTCCTTCATTTGCTCCTTTCTTTATATTGATAGACGTGGTGATATTATCATACATTTTCTTATGATCTTCCTGAATCTGTCTGAAATTATTTTTAGACAAAACTTCATTAAGATTTTTAATTTCTGAATTTGAAACTTTAAACGTCTTCTTTACCTTTTTTTCCTGTCCTTCAAAAGAATAAAAAGCTTTGTTGTTTTTAATCAAAAGATTTTCGTAGGTAGGAGCAAAGCCTCCGCTACGGGAGAAACTGATGTCATAATCCGAGTAAATTTTCTGGTTATTGCAGGAAACTGCGAATAATATTACTAAAATAATTCCTAAAATCTTTTTCATCGATCTTTAGTTTTGAGATTTATTCTGTTCAGATTTTTTAGCTTTAATCTCTTCATCATAAGTGTGAAGCACATTGAAGTCTTCCGTCTGCTCAATAGCAGTCATGATTTTGTGAAGGATTTCCTGTGCATTTTCGTTGTCATAATCAATGTCTAATGGTTTTTTAAATTCCATTGTTGGTTTTACACCAGTTACTTTTACACGGAGTCCTTTCTTGTCAAATGCTCTTCTGAATCCGTTTATTTTAATCGGAATAACGATCGGTCTCTGGTTTTTGACCAGCTTGGCGGTTCCCTTTCTGCCTTGTGCAAAAGCAGCAGTAGTTCCCTGAGGAAAAGTGGCAACCCAGCCATTATCCAAAGCCTTCATGATATTATCAATTTCATTAAGGTCAACCATTCTGTTGACATTTTTGCCTTCTGCTCTCCAGGTTCTTTTTACCGTTACTGCGCCTGCAATTTTAAAAATTTTAGGAAGAATGCCTTTATTCATGGTTTCTTCCGCTGCAACGTAATAAAAGTCTACTCTTGGATTCAGCAGATAAATAGGATTTTTAATTGTATTGAGATATCCGTTGTTTACGGCACAAAATGCATGATACATTGCCGCCACATCTGCAAAATAAGTCTGGTGGTTGGAAACAAAAAGCACATTGGAATCGGGAAGATCTACCAAATTTTCTGTACCTGTGATTTTAAGTTTGTTGAAACCATTAAATCTTCTGTAAGAAATAATTCCCAGAATAAAAATGATTAATCTTTTTAAAAAATAAGGTGTTCCGAATGAATCGGTGAAAATGTTTTTCTTCGCCATATTTCAATTAAACATAATATTTGCAAAGTTACATTTTTTTAATCAACTGGCTGAATTCACTTAGAATCATTGCTGTTGCTCCCCAAATGATGTATCCGTTGAAATTAATTACCGGAACCTCGTGTCCTCCTGCTCCCGGAAGTGCCATTATTTGAGGTGTATCAGAAAGATTCAGAAACGATGTTATAGGAAACTCAATAACTTCAACTGCTTCAGATTCCTGCAAAATAAATTCAGGATTTCTTTTGGTGTAAGAAATATAAGGATAAACGTAAAAATTACTCGGTGGAATATAGATAGGTGACAAATCGCGGATGATCTTCACATAAGGTTTTTCAATACCGATTTCTTCGGAAGTTTCTCTGACGGCAGTTTCAGCAAAATCCTGATCCATTTCTTCTCGTTTTCCTCCGGGAAGAGAAATTTGTCCGCTGTGTCTGTCATGCTGATTCACAGATCTTACAATTAGAGGAAAATGCCATTCATTATTTTTAAGGTATAAAACAATATTTACTGCTGCAAATTTTGGATTTTTTTCTAAAATCTGCTCATGACTGAACAATGGTCTGTAAGGCGGAGAGAAAATTCCGTGTGCATTCTGACCTTCAAGAGAAGCATTTTTTATTTTTTGTAATAAATCTTTTCCAAAACTTTCCATATTCAAATTTACTAATATATCCTGATAAATAGGGAAAAACTGTGGCTGACTAATTTAAAATTTTAGAAACTACCGGACATAGTGTTTTCACGGTATATTTTGTAACTGTAATATGGTATAAAGGATTTCTGTAAATGGTTACAAATAGCATGGTAATTGGTGATTTTGTTAATTTACAAGATTTACATGATTTTTGTCATGTTTTATAGTTCTAGCTTTGTATCACTAACCAACAAAAAATTTCACCATGAAAAAATTAGTTACCGGAGCTTTCGCTTTATTATCAGCCAGCTTCATCTATGCACAAAGTACTAATAGTTCAAACACGGTTTCCCAAGACGGAAACAACAATTCAGCTACAGTCTCGCAGAAAGGTCTCGAACAAATTAACGAATCTACACAGACCGGAACTCTCAATTCTGTAAATGTAACCCAAAAACATCAGTATAATGAAGCTGCGACTGTACAAAACGGACTAGGAAACAACGCGACTGTTGTACAGGGAATTGCCTGGGCAAACAAAAACTATGTCACTCAAAATCAGGATGGTATTTTGAATAATGCTAGTGCTACTCAGGACAAAACCTACATGAATGAGATCAATCAGGAGCAGGACGGAATGCTAAATGAAGCTACAGCTTCACAAAGCGAAGGTTCTAGAATGTATATTGACCAAATTCAAAACGGAATGGGCAACTCGGCTACTGCTTCGCAGGTCGGAGATTCAAGCCCGGCAAGCTTAAGTGCAGATGCTAATGATATTTATCAATGGCAGGATGGTCTTTTCAATTCTGCATCTGCTTCACAATCCGGATGGAAAAATGATCTGGATCAGATTCAGGATGGAAATTTTAACTCTGCAAACTCAAGCCAGACTGGTTATTTTAATATCGCCAACCAATCTCAGACCGGAAATTTGAATGACGCTGATGTAATGCAGGAAGGAGATGAGAACTCTTCTATGCAGACTCAGGCGGGAAATAATAATGATGCTGAAGTTCTTCAGGATGGTAACAATAACATGGCAACACAAACTCAGACAGGAAACGGAAATGATGCTTATCTTTCTCAGGTGGGAGATATGAATTCCGGCACACAAATTCAGAGTGGGAATAATAATGATGCTACCGGCGAACAGCAAGGTAATTCAAATATGTTATCTTCTACACAGACAGGAAATGGCAATGCAGCGTATGCTTCCCAAGTTGGAAACTCAAATTCAGCAATGCAAATTCAGACAGGAAATAACAATAACGCATCCGGCTATCAGTTAGGAAACGGAAACTCATTATCATCTTCACAGATCGGAAATGGTAATATGGCTTACGTTTCTCAGGATGGTGATTCCAACCAGTCTTCTTCTGTACAAACAGGAAATAATAATGACGCTTGGGCTTATCAGACAGGGCTTTCTAACCAGTCTACTCTTATCCAGACAGGTAACGGAAATTATCACATGGGCACACAAACAGGTAATGGAAATTCTATCACAGTAACACAAAACTAGAGTTTCTTTCAAATGTATAGGAGAGCAATCTCCTATACATTATACCAAAAAAAGGCTATGAAATCAATTGTCATCATATTATTGCTATGTTTTCCGATGGTGTTTTTTGCACAGCAGAATATTTCTTTCGAGAAAATCAACAGCCAGAATATTCTTCACTTATATAGTGAAGGAAAGATAATTGATAACTCCGTTAATACAGTTGTGCAAATCGGAAATTACAATGATGTGAAAGTTTATGATAAAAATCCTAAAGAGCTTACGATTGTTCAGCAGGGAGATTACAATACAACACTTTACATCAATGCAGGAAATAATCCGACAAAAGCATCTGTAAGCACAAGAGGAGACAATAATTATATTGATATTACGGGAAGCAACAGTATTTCCGAAAAGATGAAAATCAATATCAATAACAGTAACATGACCATTTTTGTAAGAAATTACTAGCCATGAAAATTCGTTTTTACTTTTTCGTTTTGTTTTTGCTTAGTATGAGCAGCATTTCTGCACAATACGAGAATCTGAGCGGAAAAATGAAAGCGAGAATCATTTCTGAAAACGCAGATGGTCTGTATAATTTTGCGGCAACAGCCGAAAACAATTCGGAAATCCATTACCCAATCAAATACATTCTTTTAGCTTTAAAAAAAAGCAGTACCGGAAATACATCTACTAACAAACAGGAAGGCAAATATGTGGTGAAGCCCGGCGAAACCCTTAAGCTTTCTGAAATAAAAACCAATCTTGATAAAAATGATGCATTGAAGGTATACCTTTTTATAAAAGATGAAGAAAACGACAAAGTTATTTCTAAAGACAGCATTGAAATTAATCCTGAAAAATCAGCAGCTAAAAAACCTCAGTATATTCCTGAAAATGATATAGAATTAGTAGGTCTTACGATAGATGAAACCCGTACCAAAATAGGGAAACATTATTACGATCAGTTTTTTATGTATTATCTTCAGAACGATAGAAAATTTCCGGGAACCGTAAAAATTGTAGAAATTCCGGGACTGGCAAGAAGTACAAGAATATCAGTTTTTTATAACGATCAGGAAATTTACAATTTCAATACAACTCCGGATGAGGAGACTACAGAAAACGAAGCCAGAAATACTTTGGAAATTTTAAAAAGAATCACATTACCTAAAAACGAATTGTTAAAAAGTTCAACTTAAAAACTTTAATCATGAAACTCTTTTTTAGCGGATTACTATTTCTTGTTACCACAAGCAGTATATTTTCCCAGCAACTGGTTTATACACCAGTCAATCCGGCATTCGGAGGCAATACATTCAATTATCAGTGGCTGCTCAGTTCGGCTACTGCCCAAAATCAGTTTGATGACGATAAAGGGAATCTCTTTTCTAATCAAAGTTCATTAAGCAGTTTTACTGAGAGTTTAAACAGACAGCTTCTCAGTCAGCTTTCCACAAAATTATTCGGTGAGCAGTTTGGCGACGGAGATCTTAAACCGGGAACGTACGTTTTTGGTTCTATGTATCTTGAAGTTATCCAAACCAGCAGCGGAATGATGATCAAAATTCTAAACACCAGTACCGGTGAACAATCTGAAATTGTAATTCCCGGTGCTAACAAATAATTTATACCATGAAAAATCTAGTTCAATATCCAAAATTTTGGGTAACGATACTGTTGATTTTTTTGGTGTTAAACAGTTGCAGTACATTATTTAATTTACCAACAGACAGCGAAAGATCAACTTTAGGAGAAGTTACTCAGTACACATCCAAGATTAAAAATCTTCCATTACCAAACGAAAAAATAGTTGTAGGGGTGTACAAATTCAGAGACCAGACTGGTCAGTACAAGCCATCAGAAACAGGAGCCAACTGGAGTACCGCAATTCCTCAGGGAACAACTACAATACTTCTGAAAGCTCTTGAAGACAGCAAATGGTTTACACCCATTGAGAGAGAAAATATAGGAAATCTTCTCAACGAAAGACAAATCATTCGTACCACACGAAAAGAATATATGCCGAATCAGAGTAATGAATCTGGCAATCTTCCTCCGCTTTTATATGCAGGAATTATTCTTGAAGGTGGCGTTATTTCTTATGACACCAACATTATGACGGGTGGAGTGGGAGCAAGATACTTCGGAATCGGAGCGTCAACGCAATACCGTCAGGACCGTATCACTGTTTATCTTCGTGCAGTTTCTACCCAAAGCGGAGAAATTCTTAAAACAGTATATACCTCAAAAACAATTTTGTCTACCAGTATCAACGGAAGTTTTTTCAGATACGTGGATACCGAAAGGCTTTTTGAAGCTGAAGCAGGTTTTACACAAAACGAACCGGTGCAGCTTGCGGTAACCGAGGCTATTGAAAAAGCAGTACATTCTCTGATTGTGGAGGGTGTGAGAGACAGAGTTTGGAGCAAAAGAGTACATGATCCCAATAAATTTACACGAATTATTGAAGAATACAATGCTGAACAGAATAAAAATAATGACCGGTTGATCGGGGATAAATTTCCTGTGAGCCAAAGAGGAAAATCTTCTTTATTTGTGATAGCAGAAGGCACTCAGATCAAAGGTGATTATGCCAATCCTAAAATGAATATTGGCGGAAAAGCGGGCTTTAAATATTTTATTACAGATCATCTGAATGCTGAAGCCAATGTTGGTTATCTTACTTTTGAAAACGAAAATATTTATCAGGCAAATGTTTTTACTACAGAAGCCAATATTGAATATCTTTTATTTCCTAAATATAAAGTTACACCTTATTTGTACGGGGGTTTAGGCTCATTGTTTTTTAAAAATAAAAATGAATTTAAGATGCAGCTTGGTGGTGGAATAGAATATCTTTTTTCTAAAAGCTTGGCGGTGAGAATAGGAACGCAGTATGATTTCGGATTCAACGACGGATGGGACGAATATGTCGGCGGAAAACGAAATGACCAAAGTATAAGAGTTGGTCTTGGATTGAACTGGTACATCAACAACAGACCTTTCAAAAAAAACTAAATCATGAAAACTTTTAATCTATTCTTATCGTCAATTATATTCTTGCTCTTCGTTGGGTGCAGCGAAGATCTGGTTGAAAAAGAACTCAAAGGCACTATAAAAGGAGTTGTGGTAGCAAAAGGAACTAATACGCCAATTGCTAATGCTAAAATATCTACAAGTCCTTCTACAAGCAGCCTTTTTACAAAATCTGATGGAACATTTGAAGTTACTGATGTTGCTTTGGGCGACTATTCTGTGAAAGCAGAAGCTTCAGGATATGTAGCATCTTTTCAGGGAATCAATCTGAAAAGTGAAGCTCAGACAGTTAATATTATATTTGAACTGGCAGATGATAATTCCCTCAACTCGCCTCCTACAGTCCCGGTTTTGGTTTCGCCAGCAGATAATTCTGAAAATCAGCCACTTTCCGTAAACCTCACCTGGACCTGTACAGATCCGGATCAGGATGATGTTTTAAAATATGATCTTATCATTAAAAACAGCATCAACACCAGTGTTTTAAACATCAATGATATTTCTGCAACCAATTATACATTAAATAATCTTCAGTTTGGGGTTACTTATTTTTGGCAGGTTGTTGTTTCTGATGGTGTCAATCCGAAAGTTTACAGCGAGATAAAGCAATTTAAAACCAGCAGTACGCCCAACAACAGATTTCATTATGCAAAAAAAGCAAACGGAAATTATTATCTGGTATCTACTGATGAGGCAGGAAATAATTTTGCGGTTACTTCACAGTCTCAAAACAGTTTCAGACCACGATTGAATAATGATGCCAATAAAATTGCATTTTTGAGAAATGTAGGCGGAAACTTTCAGATTTTTACGGCTAAGAGGGATGGTTCAGATGTTACACAAGTTACCAATCTTCCCGTAACGGGTTTCAATAATGCGGAAATAGATTTTTCCTGGAATACCAACGGAAATCAGTTTATCTACGCTAATTTCAACAAGCTGTACCGAATTAACAGCGATGGAACCGGTCTTACCTTATTGTATACTACGACAGACGGAAGCCTCATTTCGGAATGTGACTGGAGCTATGACGGCAGTAAAATAGTTTTGAAAACGAATGGATTGAATGGTTACGGCGTTAAGATTTTCATCATAGATATGGCAGGAAATGTCATCAAAACAGTTTTATCTTCTGTAACAGGCGGAGCAGGAGGAATCAATTTTTCAATTGACGGAAAAAAACTTTTGTATACCAGAGATGTTTCAGGGTTTGAAGACGTTGCTTACCGACAGTTAGATTCCAGAATATTTATATACAATCTTGAAAATAATACCGAAATAGATTTATCAAATTTAAGTCAGAAATCCAATGGAACCAATGATCTGGATCCTAGATTTTCGCCTAATGATTCGGAAGTAATCTTCGTCAATACTTCCAATGATAATATTTCGCCAAAAAATATTTTGAAAATTACCATCAATTATAACAACAATACCTATCTAAGGACCACACTTTTTACCAATGCAGAAATGCCCGATTGGGAATAAAAGTCAATCACCTTATCTATTCTAGGAGAAGTGCCTTCCGTTTTTGGAAGGCACTTCGTATTTTATTTTTTACGGGAAAAGTTACTCTTGTTTTTTGGTTTTTTATAACCGGCTTCTTTTCTTTGCTGAACAGGATTTGCGGGTTTTGGCTTTGGTATAAAAGGTTTGTTGTTAGAATCTCTTTTTTGTACTACCAGATCATCTGTATGAAAAGGATGATCTTTTATTACAGGAATTTTCATCCCGATCAGTTTTTCGGTATCTTTTAGGTTCAAAAGATCCAATCCGTCTACAAAAGAAATAGAGCTTCCTTTTGCTCCAGCTCTCCCGGTTCTTCCGATTCTGTGAACATACGTTTCAGCGACATCAGACAATTCGTAGTTTACTACGTATTTCAATTCATCAATATCAATTCCGCGGGCTGCAATGTCGGTAGCCACCAAAATTCTGGTTTTCCCGGATTTGAAATTGTTCAAAGCATTTTGCCTTGCATTCTGGGATTTGTTTCCATGAATGGCTTCTGCCGTAATTTTGCTTTGCTGAAGTTTTCTTGCAATTTTATCGGCACCGTGTTTTGTTCTTGAAAAGACAAGTACAGAATCCGAAATATTATTTTGTAAGATGTGCGTAAGCAAATCCAGCTTATTTTCCTTCTCTACAAAATAGACCGATTGTTTAATGGTTTCAGCAGTAGAGGAAATCGGTGTTACCGATACTTTAATCGGCGTATTGAGTATAGAATCCGCAAGTTTCTGAATTTCACCGGGCATTGTTGCAGAGAAAAAAAGAGTCTGCCTTTTCTGAGGTAAAAGTTTGATAATTCTTTTTACATCGTGCACAAAACCCATATCCAGCATTCTGTCGGCTTCATCCAATACAAAAATTTCAAGATTTTTTAAACTGATGATTCCCTGTGCAATAAAATCCAGTAATCTTCCCGGTGTTGCTACCAGAATATCAACACCTTTTTTTAAAGCGGCTTCCTGATTGCCCTGTTTTACGCCGCCGAAAATCACCAGCTTTCTGAGAGGAAGATTTCTTCCGTAGGCATTAAAGCTTTCTTCAATCTGTATAGCAAGCTCTCTTGTAGGCGTGAGGATTAATGCTTTTATGTGATTGTTTTTCGGAGCTTTTCTTTCGGTAAGATTCTGAAGGATAGGAATGGCAAAAGCTGCCGTTTTTCCTGTTCCTGTTTGGGCTGTTCCCAAAACATCTCTGTGTTCTAATATAGAAGGTATTGCCTGTTCCTGAATGGGTGTCGGTTTTTCATAACCCTCGTTTTGAAGCGCATCCAGGATGGGCTTAATCAATTTTAAGTCGGTAAATAACAAATTCTTAATATGTATTTAAATAATGCGGTCGAAGCAGTTTACTTCATCATTTTTAGCAGATCTGCTAATTTTCGTAACAGAATTTTTAAGTAATATCAATTACTTTCTGGCTGAGAATGCCGCCGAATATTCTGCAAAGATAATGTAAATTAATTAAAGCCCGTTACTGTATCTTTTGCCATTCCTGATTATGCTTTAAATCTTCAAAAAACTGATAAACAACAATCAGTTCTTCGGTTCCTCTTTTACCATAATCTTCAATTGTTTTTGCTGTGCCATTACTGGGTTTTATTCGAAGATAAGATGTTGGCAGATCAGTTACATTTCGTGTGCCGTATTTGTCTTGCAGATTTTTGATTTCCAGTTCATCAATAAGTCTCACCAGCTTCAGATAATCTTCTTCTTTGATTGTTGTTTTAAAAGTTCCTTCTCTTGATTTATTAAACTCACCTTTAGAAAAATCTTTTGAAAAGTTAAAATGTTCAGCTTCCAAAACAGCAGTTCGATCTCCCTGAATGGTCATTTTATAAATCGGACAAGATCCGAAACATGCTCCGGCTTCATATTCAATTTCCGAATATTTTGCTGATATTTTTTGAGAATTGCAAGAACACAAAAAAAGAAGTGCACAGATAGCAAATAAATATTTCATTATAAAATTTTTCTAATGTCTTCCAATAGTTATTCCAAAAAACAGATGTTGGTGTCCATATCATTATTTTGGCTGCAGATTTCTTCTAAATGGGTGAATTTGTATAAATTTTTGTTATTTTGAAGTCAGAAAAAGTATTTCATGTATAATTTCCTAAAAGCGGTTGTAAAAAATATCATTCCTCAAGAAATTCTTATCAATAATGAGGACAGGTTCAGAAAGCTTCTAAAGCCTTTTTATCAGGGGAAAAATCATGAATGTACCATCTGCTCTGCACGTCTTAAAAAATTTGCAGTGCTGGAAAACGGTCAGCTTATCTGTCCTGTTTGTGGAAGTTTACCCAGAACAAGAAGACTCAATCAGCTTTTAGATCAGGAGTTTTTAAAAGCCGGGATGACTTTTCTGGAATTCTCACCTTCTAGAATGCTGTATAAAAAGTGGAAAAAAAGAAATGATATTTCCTATTATCCTACCGATTTTGAAAATGAATTTCTTTCTGATTATCAGTTTGATATAACGAACATAAGCTCTGAAAGCGAAAAATTTGATCTCATTGTATGTTATCATATTCTGGAACACATTATTGATGATAAAAAAGCAATGAGCGAATTGTACCGTGTCCTGAAAAAAGGGGGTACAGCGTTAATTCAGACACCTTTTAAGGATGGTGAAATCTATGAAGATTACAGTATAGTTACTCCGGAAGATCGTCTGAAACATTTCGGGCAGGAAGATCACGTGAGAATTTACTCGGTTTCAGGATTGAGAGAACGGCTGCAAAATGCAGGATTTAAAACCGAGGTAAAAGTTTTTGATGAGGATAGTTATCAAGGGTTTGCGAACAATGAAATTGTGATGGTCTGTAAAAAATAAAGGAGAAATGTCATATTTCTCCTTTTGCTTTTATTTAATTTTAAAATGAAATCACTCATTTATTTTTATCCGTGAAGTCTTTTCCAGATCGCGTCTTTCAGCTCCATCAATCCTTCTCCGGTGACTCCTGAGAAAAACAGCGGTTTTCTGTTTTCAGGAAATTCTGCAGATATTTCTTTTTTCAGTTCATCGTCCAGAAGATCAGATTTGGAAACTGAAATAATGAAATCTTTATCCAAAAGTTCAGGATTGTATTCTTTCAGCTCATTTTCCAGAATCTTAAACTCCTGAAAATGATCTTCAGAATCTGCCGGAATCAGAAACAATAAGATTGAATTTCTTTCAATATGTCTTAAAAAACGGTGTCCCAAACCTTTCCCTTCAGCTGCTCCTTCAATAATTCCCGGAATATCTGCCATTACAAAAGATTTGTAATTTCTGTAATCCACAATACCCAGATTGGGTGTTAAAGTGGTGAATGCATAATTGGCAATTTTAGGTTTTGCAGCAGATACAGACGATAAAAGGGTAGATTTTCCTGCATTTGGGAAACCAACCAATCCTACATCTGCCAGAATTTTAAGCTCGAAAACTACATAGCCTTCCTGGCCTTCCATTCCCGGCTGTGCAAATCGGGGAGTCTGGTTGGTAGAGGATTTGAAGTGTTCATTTCCTTTTCCGCCCATTCCACCTTCCATCAGAATGATTTCCTGACCGTCTTCCATAATTTCACCGATGATTTCGCCGTCTTCGTTTTTAGCGATCGTGCCAATCGGAACCTCAATATAAACATCGGCTCCGTAAGCTCCTGTTAACTGGTTTTTTCCTCCGTTTTCACCACGTTCGGCTTTTACGTGACGGGTATAGCGTAAAGGAAGTAAAGTCCATTCATTAGCATTTCCCTTCATGATTACATGGCCGCCTCTACCGCCGTCTCCGCCATCAGGACCACCTTTGGGAATATATTTTTCACGGCGAAGATGGGCAGAACCTGCACCTCCATGACCGCTTTTACAATGAATCTTTACGTAATCTACAAAATTTGACATAATTTTAATTCAAGGTTTAATGTTGAAGGTTCAAAGTTTTAACCTTGAATTTGTACTTTGAACCTTGAATCAAAAAATTTTAATTTTTGAATTTGAATATTAAATCAAAAATTATGAAAATTTTTGAACTTCAGCAAAAAGTTTTTCGGAAATTTCATTGATGTTTCCGACACCGTTGATCTCTACATATTTTCCTTGCTGCTTATACAACTCGGCAACTTCTGCTGTTTTTGTATAATATTCTTTTATTCTGTTTTGGATGATCTCTACGTTGCTGTCGTCTGATCTTCCGCTGATTTCTCCTCTTTTCAGAAGTCTTTCAACTAAAATTGAATCTTCAACAACTAAAGAAAGACAAACATCAATCTCATCATTCAGTTCTTCTTTTACAATTTTTTCTAAAGCTTCTGTCTGAACTGCCGTTCTCGGATAACCATCAAAAATAAATCCGGCTGCATCAGTAGGTTTTCTGATCTCGTCAATCAGCATATCTGTAGTTACCTGATCCGGAACCAATTCTCCTTTGTCGATATAAGATTTTGCCAGTTTTCCAAGTTCAGTATCATTTTTCATATTGAATCTGAAAAGATCGCCTGTTGAAATCTGCTTCAGATTAAATTTCTCAATCAGGTTTTGAGCTTGTGTACCTTTTCCGCTTCCCGGAGGACCAAACAGAACAATGTTTATCATAATTTTCTTTCGCTTCCGGCAATGGGCAGTTGGCTTCTTGCTTTTAGCTTTATTTAGTTATTATTAAATTTATTTCTTATTTATTTCACTTTTTTAAGCTAAAAGCTATCAGCTAATAGCCAACAGCGTTTTAATGATTGATTTGTCCGTCTTCCAATTGGTACAAATTCGGTAAGTTTCTTCCGAGCTCATCATAATCTAATCCGTAACCCAGAACAAATTTGTTCGGAATTTCTTTTCCGATATAATCAAGCTTGAAATCTTTCTTATATACTTCAGGCTTTAATAAAAATGAAGCTAATTTTACAGATTTCGGACGCTGTGTTTCTTTAAAATATTTAAAAAGACTCTCAACCGTATTTCCTGTATCCACAATATCTTCTACCAGAATAATGTGGCGGTCTTTTACATCCTTGGTAAGTTCCATTTTCTGGTAAACGATACCGGTAGATTCTGTTCCTGCATAAGAACTCATCTGGATAAATGCAATCTCACAAGGACCCGGATAATGTTTTAAAAGATCTGAAAAAAACATGATGACACCATTTAAAACTCCAATGAAAACCGGTGTTTCATCTTTGTAGTCTTCGTATATTTTTAAAGCGGTTGCTTTTACGATTTCCTGAATTTCGGCGTCCTTTAAATAGGGTACAAAAGTTTTGTCGTGTACTTGAATACTTTCCATAAAATTTTTCGTAGAGTGCAAAGTTACATTTTTTTGATTAAAAAATAAGGACGTTTAGTATTGCAGTTTTTACACAATTACTTGTAAAGTGTTTGGCTAAGCTTATTTAATCAGCAAAAAGCTTTCATTTAGAATTACTCAATACAAATATAATCTTCAAATCAAAATATTCAGAATAATTTGATTTTATGTTGAAACATGTTTTGATATTTTAATATTGATAATAATTTACATTTTTTGTAACAAACAATGCAAAAGTGAGACTTTTTAGTATATAACTCAATTTACATGGAAAAAGTTTTATCAGTAAAGAATCTGACAAAAAAATTCAAAAGAGTAGTGGTAAACAATATTTCTTTCGATGTAGAAAGAGGTAATGTATACGGACTTCTCGGTCCTAACGGAAGTGGAAAATCTACTACGTTCGGAATGCTGCTTTCCACCATCAATCCTACAAGCGGCGACTGGTTTTGGTTTGGTAAAAAAGGAACTGATCCCGAAACGCTGAAAAAAATTGGTGCGATTATAGAACAGCCTAATTTTTATCCTTACCTGAGCGCAGAAACCAATCTGAAAATTGTTGCGGAAATTAAAGGAACTCCAGTATCAAGAATTGATGAAGTACTGAATACCGTTAAGCTTTTAGAAAGAAAAAAAGATAAATTCAAAACTTTTTCTCTGGGAATGAAGCAGCGTTTGGCAATAGCATCAGCTTTGCTGAATAATCCTGAAGTTCTGATTTTGGACGAACCGACCAACGGCTTGGATCCTGAAGGAATTATCCAGATCAGAGAAATCATCGCAAGTATTGCAAAGCAGGGAATTACGATTATTATTGCAAGCCATCTTCTGGACGAAATAGAAAAAATATGCAGCCATGTGATTGTTCTGAAAGAAGGTAATTCTATTTATTCCGGAAGAGTAGATGAAATGACCAGTAATCAGGGCTTTTTTGAACTAAAGGCAGACCAGAATACAGTTCTTTTGAGTGCGCTGGAAGATTTGCAGTGGTTTAGTTCGGTTTCTGCTGAAGGGGATATCATCAAAGCTTATATACGTGATGATGCTTCAATTTCTGCTTCTGCACTCAATCAAAATCTTGCCGAAAAAGGTATTTACCTTTCTCATCTGGCTAAGAAAAAGAAATCTCTTGAAAATCAATTCCTTGAACTTGTAAAAAACAATAACTGATCATGATGAAATTATTAAAATTAGAGTATTATAAAAACCTGAATTATACGCCGTTTAAGGTTTTTACTATGATGTATTTTGCTATTCTGATCATCTTCCTTTTTATGGGTTTGGCAGATTTTGAACTGTTTGGTGGCACTATTAATCTGAAAAAAGAAGGAGTGTATAACTTTCCTGAAATCTGGAACTTTACGACCTGGACGGTGGCATTGCTGAAAATTTTTCTTGGTTTTATCATCGTATTTTCTATTTGTCAGGAATTTAGCAACAGAATGTTCAAGCAAAACACAATAGATGGTCTTAGCAGAGAAGAGTTTATCGGCTCAAAGCTTTTAACCATTACTGTTTTTACGATTATTTCCACCGTTCTTGTTTTTGGGATTACGCTATTTTTAGGATTAAATTATTCTACAAAAACAGATTCAGCTTTAATCTACGAAGAAATCTATTTTATAGGAAGTTATTTTCTTAAATTATTTACTTTCTTCTGTTTTCTGATGTTTCTGTCTATACTTTTGAGAAAATCAATGTTTGTATTCTTGGCGTTTTTTGTTTTATGGGTAGGTGAAAATATCATTGGTGGACTTGAAACCTTTATGAAAGTAAAAGGAACACAAGCGGCAGAACGAAATGAGATTCTTCAGAATGATTTTTTTGTTAGCAAATTGTTGCCTCTGGAAAGTATGTCAAGTTTAATTCCTAATCCAATGTTGAGGCTTAATATGGCTAAAGCATTGGGATTAAAATATGAGTTTACCTATCCTGTAGAAAGTATTTTTGTTTGTTTGGTTTGGTGCGGTTTATTCATTTTGGGATCTTATCTGATTTTAAAGAAAAGAGACTGGTAAAATTTTCTCAATATTATTCAAACAAAAAGTGATTCCATTATTGGAGTCATTTTTTTTATCTCGTCCTTTTTTCAGCGAAATCATTAAAGCAAAAGCCCCGAAATTAAAATTCCGAGGCTTTATTAAATTATTTTAATGATAATTTATTACCCAAGATATGGATACTTATAATCTTTAGGCGAAACAAAAGTTTCTTTAATTGATCTTACTGAAGTCCATCTCAGTAAATTCATTTTAGAACCTGCTTTATCATTTGTTCCGGATGCTCTTCCTCCTCCAAATGGCTGCTGACCAACAACAGCACCGGTTGGTTTGTCGTTGATGTAGAAGTTTCCGGATGCATTTTCTAATGCTTTGAAAGCTTCATTCACAGCATATCTGTCCTGCGCAAAAACAGAACCGGTTAATGAATAAGGAGAAGAAGAATCTACCAGTTGTAAAGTTTCAGCCCATTTTTCGTCTTCATAAACGTAAACAGATAAAATTGGACCGAAGATTTCTTCTACCATACTTTCATACTGAGGATTTGTGGTTTCAACAACTGTAGGATGCACGAACCAGCCTTTAGAATCATCGCATTTACCGCCGATAATTACCTCGGCTTCGTCTGAAGCATTGGCTCTGTCGATATATCCTTTACATTTTTCGAAAGAATTTTTGTCTATTACAGCGTTTACAAAGTTAGATGGGTCTTCCGGAGAGCCTACTTTTATAGAAGAGATCTGAGTCTCCATTACTTTTTTCACATCAGCCCAAATAGACTGAGGGATATAAGCTCTTGAAGCTGCGGAACATTTTTGTCCCTGATATTCAAAAGCTCCTCTTACCAAAGCAGTAGCAACCGCTTCTACGTTTGCAGACGGATGGGCGATTACGAAATCTTTTCCACCTGTTTCTCCAACGATTCGTGGATAGGTTCTGTAGTTGTGAATATTATCGCCAATCATTTTCCACATTCCCTGAAAAACTTTTGTAGATCCTGTAAAGTGAAGTCCTGCAAAATCTCTGTGTGCCAAAACTTTATCCGCAGTTTCTCTTCCGTCTGTGAAAATCATGTTAATTACCCCTGCAGGAAGTCCAGCTTCTATTAAAACATCCATAATTACTTTTGCAGAATAGATTTGTTTATCAGAAGGTTTCCAAACCACTACGTTTCCAAGCATTGCCATACAAGTTGGTAAATTCCCTGAAATTGCTGTAAAGTTGAACGGAGTTACCGCAAAACAGAAACCTTCCAAAGGTCTGTATTCTACTCTGTTCCATATTCCTGCATCAGAAACCGGTTGTTCTGAATACATTTCCGTCATAAATTCTACGTTGAATCTTAGAAAGTCGATGAACTCACAAGCGGCATCAATTTCAGTCTGGTGAACATTTTTAGACTGTCCGATCATGGTTGCCGCATTGATGATATCTCTGTATGGACCTGCCAAAAGATCTGCTGCTTTTAAGAAAATTGCTGCACGGTGCTCCCATCCAAGCTCATTCCACTGTTTTTTTGCGGCTAAAGCTGCATTGATGGCATCATCCACATGCTGCATGGTTCCTTTGTGATAAAAACCGAAATCGTGAGCATGATCCTGTGGAGACTGTAACTGAACTTTGTCACCTGTTGTTACTTCTTTTCCGTTAATGATCATTGGGATTTCAATCTTTTCAGACCACATTTTTTTGTAAGTAGCGAGAAGTGATTTTACTTCTGATGATCCCGGTTCGTAAGAAGTTACCGGCTCATTTACTGCAAATGGTACTTGCGAAATTGCTTTTGACATATCGTTGTATTGTTTGTTTTGCTTTTTTACAAATTTACAACATTTTAAAATTTATTATGTTATAAAGTACGAATAGTCTATTATCATTGATTATTGATTTCCATTTATCAGTTCAGAATGATTTTTAGCTGCTCTCAAATCTGACAGCCATTTTTCACTATGCTTATCCTTTTCTAATTCTGAAACGCGGTCGATTAAATATTTTCGCAATTTTTCAACTGACCAGCTTTTTCCGGTTGATTGAAAAATAATTTCTCGCTTCCATACATTGGGAATGAATCGTAACCAGTGTCTCCATTTTCCTTGCAATTCATATTTTCCAACGGGAATAAAGATATTTCCGTCACAATCAATAAAATGTTGATTTCTATAGAATTGGTTAAATATTGATTCGTTGTCAGAATATATAAATTCATCAAAAATAATATATTCAAGCAGATATTCTGCATCCCATTTTTCAGCAGATATATTAATTATTGGAAAGTTCATCATAAAATGGTTACCACCCAAAAATACATCAAAAATTAATAATGGAGTAATTATGATTTTAGATATTAGAATTTTTCCTTACATCTTCTCTGTTTCCAGAATTTTCAGAACCAGTTTTTCTTCATGGGTAAGATCTGCTTTGCCGTCATTTTTTTCAATAACTTCCAGTTCATCAAGATATTTCTTGATTGTATTATTTTCATAGAGATTGATGACCAGAGGATGCACATAATATTTTCTGCATACGGTACTTGTATTTCCCAGATGTTCAGCCACAATTTCCAAAGCCTCTTTTACTTTTTTCTTGTATTCTTTATTGGTTTCGGCGTAGCCGATTTCCTTAAAAGCAATAAGCGCATTTACAGTTCCTGACCAGGTTCTGAAATCTTTTGCGGTAAAATCTTCACCACTGATTTCTTTAATGTATTCGTTAACCATTCCGGAATCAATTGTATGTCTGTTTCCTTCTTTGTCAATATATTGAAAAAGCTCTTTGCCAGGGATTTCTTTACATTTTATAATCAGCTTTGCAAGACGTTTGCTTTTAAGGCTTACATCATGCATTATTCCTTTTTTTCCTTTAAATGAAAATCTTATTTTCTGCCCTTCAACTTTAACGTGTTTTCCTTTCAGGGTTGTGAGTCCAAAAGATCCATACAGTTTTTCGTAGATGCTGTTCCCTATACGAATATTGGTACGCTGCATCAGGCTTACGATTAAGGCTAAAATTTTTCTTTTCTCAAAATTTCTTAAAGCAAGATCCTTTTCCAGATGAAGGCGCATTTCTGGTAGAGCATAGCCAAACTGAAGCATGCGGTAAAACTTGGTGTGATTTCTCAAAGCACTCCATAAAGGGTGGTAGCGGTATTGCTTTCGTTTTCTGGCATCCAGACCGGTTGCCTGAAGATGACCGTTGTCTAAAGCGCATATCCACACATTTTCCCATGCAGGCGGAATCACCAGCTTGTTGATTCTGGCAATCTCTTCCTTGTCTTTGATTTTCTCTCCGTCCCTAAAATACTGAAATTTTTTTCCTCTTTTTTTTCGGATAATACCGGCAGTTTCCGCATCAGAAGTATAAATAAGGTTTACTGCTTTTGCAGAAGCCACCGGATCTTTCATAATTTTAATAATCTTTGAAGGCTTCAGATGAGAAATAATCTCTAATTCCGGCTGATCCATAAAAATTTTGGTTAAGAGTTTCTACCCCTTGAAAACAGCCATAGTAATAAACCTATAACTCCGACAACCAGAATGATTCCCCACCACATTCCTGCTTTAAAAATAGTTTCTACTGCTTCACAGCTTGTTAAAAGCATTAAACTCATTACGGTAATACTGAATAGTGTTATTTTTTTCATAAGTAAATATTTTATTGTTTTAATTTTTCAGGTTGATTGGTGTATAATAATTATTATCTATTTGATTTTATTGATTTGAATTATTTAAATTCTGTGGTAATCTCCTTTCCATTTTTTAATGGCTTTTTTTATTTCATCCCCGGAGATTTTTTCTCTTAAAGCTTTATTCAGGAGTTCCTTAAATTCATCATCGTAAGCAAAACGCAGTGCGGCAATCTGCCCAAAGCTTAGATTTTCTTCTGCTTCATCTGATCTTTCACCATAAATCTCAAAATATCTTTGCTTAAATTCAAGTCTTACCAGGCGGTTTTGTAATCCTAAAGCATAATGCTGACGAACCATAATAGATAAATACAGCAGCAGAAAAATAATAACTGAAAACAAAATCCATACAAGTTGGTTTTCATCATTTTGCAGAGATTTGTAAATCCCGTAAATCTGTAATGCCAGCAAAAGCGGAAGATAGATAAAATGATGTGGCGGATAGAATTTTCTGTGATTCTGATAATTTTGGGTGTTCATATATTGTATTGTTTTAAAAATATGGATTGAATTAGTCGGGTGCAAAGTCTGTAGTTTAGTAACAGCGATACACAGAGCTATAATAGCAAGAATCTTTCCAATTTTTTTTTGATTTGCAGCAGGGAAGAGGTGGGCAGAAGGATACTATAGGTCGGAAGTGATTTTAGATCTGCAATTTATGGTCAGTTTTGTTATAAGAAATTTACCGAATAAAAGAAAATCTTAATAGGGTATTTTAGTCAGACTCCGCGTCCGGGATCAGAAAACACTTAAACTTTGTATATATTTTAACTTTCAGGTTTATCTGCAAATCTTAAAAATCCGTAACTTTCCGTTTTTAAATCAGATAAAATGACTTCAAAAGATAGAGTAGCTGCGCTTCGGGAAGAAATGCAGAAAAATAATGTAGATGCATTTATTGTTTATTCGGCAGATCCTCACATGAGTGAATACTTACCCGAGGAATGGCAGGAAAGGGCGTGGCTTTCAGGTTTTATGGGTTCGGCTGGTTTTGTGGTAGTTACAAAAGATAAAGCAGGTTTGTGGACCGATGGAAGATACTTCACCCAGGCTCCTATAGAATTGGCAGGCTCCGGAATTGATCTTTTTAAAGACGGTATGGAAGGAACTCCTCATTATATTGACTGGATAATTTCTGAAATTGCGGCTGAAGGAAAAGTGGCGGTGAATGCTTTGGCAACTTCTCATGCCAACTGGGAAATGCTTCATTACAGATTTAACGAAAAAAACATTCAACTTGTAGATCTTCCGTTATTAAAGGAAGTCTGGAAAGACCGCGGAACTCCATCTCAGAATCCTGTTTTTGTACACCCTGTAGAAAGGGCAGGCAAATCTGTGACCGATAAAATCTCATCCATTCGCCAGAAAATGGAAGAAATGGAAGCAACAGTGCATGTTATTTCCAGCCTTGATGATGTAGCCTGGACCTTAAATCTGAGAGGAAGTGATGTAGAAAGCAATCCTGTGTTCCTTGGTTATATTATCATTACTAAAAATGATGCAATCCTGTTTACCGGACTTGAAAAAATGGAAGTGGAAGCCAGAAAACAACTGGATGAATCTTTCGTGAAAATGATGCCTTATGAAGAATTTTACAATCATCTGAAAACTTACAAAAACGAGAAAGTTTTAGTCTCACCCAACAGCAACCAATCAATTTTTGAAGCATTGAAAATTGATAATACATTTATAAAAGCTGCGCCTCCGGGAAATCTTATGAAGGCTCAGAAAAATGAAACCGAGCTGGAAGGTTTCAGAAAAGTAATGGTGAGAGACGGAGTGGCGATGGTAAAATTTCTGTATTGGCTAACCCACACTGCGGGAAAAGAAACGATGAATGAATATTCTATTGGTGAAAAGCTGCGGGAATTTCGTGCTGCAGGAGAAAATTTTGTAGGTGAAAGTTTTAACAGTATTATCGGATATAAAAATAACGGCGCTGTAATTCACTATTCAGCAAAACCGGAAGGAAGCAATGAGGTAACCAACGAGGCCAGTATTTTGGTAGATTCAGGAGGGCAATATCTGGAAGGAACGACGGATATAACAAGAACTTTAGCTTTGGGAGCGGTTTCGGAAGAGTTTAAAATTAATTCTACATTGGTTTTACAGGGAATGATCCGTTTATCGATGGTGAAATTTCCAAAAGGAACAAAAGGAGTACAGCTTGATGCCATTGCAAGACTGCCTTTGTGGATGAACGGAAAAGATTACAATCACGGAACCGGACATGGTGTCGGAAGCTTCATGAATGTACATGAAGGTCCGCAGAACATCAGAAAGGATATGAATCCTCAGGAGCTTTTGGCAGGAATGGTTTGTTCTAATGAGCCGGGATATTATGTAGAAGGCGAATACGGAATCCGTCACGAAAATCTGATTGCCGTAAAAGAAGCTGAAACAACAGATAACGGAACTTTTTATGAGTTTGAAACCTTAACGATTTGTCCGTTCTTTAAAGATACGATTGTGAAAGAAATCCTTTCTGAAGAAGAAATCAACTGGCTGAATGCTTATCATAAAACCTGCGAAGAAAAACTTGCTCCGCATCTGGAAGGAGAGGTAAAAGAATGGTTTTTAAACTTAGTCAGTCCTCTGTAATGGTATAAATAATCACTATTGATGTTGAATTGAGCTTTTTAGAAGTGTTTCTAATAGAAAACTTTGTGTTTTTCAGTAAAAACCCTGATGTTTTATTGAATAAATGATTTTATTTTTGACACCGTTAAGCCCAATAAAAGTATAATTAATTTTTGCAATCATCTTTTCGAAGGTGATTGTTTTGTTTTTAGGGATGAAGTTAGCCCTGATGTTCTATGTTAATATTCAAATTCTTCAAGTTAAAATTTTAAAGTTTTTCTGATAATCTTGTTGATATTTAATTCTATTTTTCACTACACCAAAGCAGATTCTTAAAAGTTTATTGCAAACAGCGATCAAAGCTAATTTCTTTGGTTTGCCTTTTGCCAGTAGACGAAGGTAGAGCTCCTTACAATGAACATTATGTTTCATTGCAGTCCAGGAACATACATATAGCAGACTTCTGATATGGGTTTTCGATGTTCTGCACTTTCCGGGCGAATAAGATTTCTTGCCCGATTGGTAAATCCTGGGAGCCAATCCAAAATATTTGACCAATGATTTTGCCGAATCAAAATTCTTAAAACCCGAAGTGGCTGTCATCAGTTGTAATGAGGTCTTCTCTCCAATTCCGGACACACTTTGTATTAAATCCTTTACTTCTTTAAATTCCTCATCCTGAAGCTGTGGAAGACGAAGCTCTACTTCTTTAATCTCTTTTTCCAATTGCTTCAGCCGCCTTTCATAATGCTTTTCCGTGTTGGGATTGAGATAAGGATTAAAACGAAGCGCTTTTAGCTTTACTGCATACCTGCGCTTTTCTTCCTCCAAATCGTTCAAAAGCTTAATCTCCTGATCCAAATATTCAATTTCAGTACTTTTGGGAATATAATTCTCTGGACGGAACATCTCACCATAAAGTCTGATTAATTTAGCATCTTCGGCGTCAGTTTTTGCAATGATGTTCTTCATCCTTGCAAAATGCTTGACAGACATACAGTTGATCAGGCTCGTTTCAAAACGCTTTCCTAAAGAAAGATGAAGTATCCTGCTGCTGTAATTCCCGGTAGCTTCGATAACCAGACAATAATCATCTGACGATATTTTCTTTAAAAATGATAAAATTGAGCGCTGATTGTTTTCGATATTACAAACCTGATCCTGATTATTAGAATCCTGGAAACTCATTGTTAAAATCTTTGCGCCTACATCTACTCCAATCACTTTTTTTGGTAATTTTGTCATCATAAATCTTTTTTATAAAGAGGTTTTCTTCTGATCCATCATGGTAAAAGTTTTTACCAACAATGTTCTATCCGGATTTGGAAGAAAACAGCAGCAGGGGAATAATATCAGGGACGATATCTAAGTATCATTGAAGCGTCTGCCTTTATCCTGCTGCTTTTCTTTTAGTTAATTTTTTTAACTAATTTAAGAATCAATGAAGTTTAATGCAAACTTACCATTGAACGGCGTGTCTGAGCTCTTTTTGCAGAAAGGATAAAGAAATGGCGCAAAAAAGCGAGTAGTGAAAGCAGGTTCCCGGCTTCCAGAAAAAATACATTTAGTGTGGCTAAGTTCTGTTCTGTATCTGTAACTTTAATTTTAAATGTTTGCCGGTTAAAATTCCTTAATTTTGCAGTATGAATCAGGATACCATCTGCGCATTGGCAACAGCCAACGGAATAGGAGCAATCGGAATTATAAGAGTTTCGGGAAACCAGTCTATTGAAATTGTAAACAAAGTTTTTCAGGGTAAAAATCTTGAAAAAGCCGATTCTCATACCGTACATTACGGGTTTATAGTTGATGATGAGATTAAGGATTCGAGATTTGAGATTCGAGATTCTGAAAATTTCAACCAACAACTAACAGTCAACAACCAAATTGACGAAGTGATGGTTTCGGTTTTTCGTGCGCCCAAAACTTTTACCACAGAAAATTCGGTGGAGATTTCCTTTCACGGTTCACCGCATATTGCCAAAAAAATTCTTGAAGTTCTCATCAAAAACGGAGCAAGAATGGCAAAAGCAGGCGAATTTACCATGCGTGCTTTTATGAATGGCAGAATAGATCTTTCGCAGGCGGAATCTATAGCAGATCTGATTGCTTCGGAAAATGAAGCATCCCGAAAAGTAGCTTTAAACCAATTAAAAGGCGGAATCACCAATGAGATTTCTGTTTTACGGGGAGATTTGCTCAATTTTACGTCTCTTATTGAACTGGAACTCGACTTCGCAGAAGAAGATGTGGAATTTGCAGACCGTACTGCTCTGAAATCACTGCTCAAAAAAACTGAAGAAAAATTACGCTCATTAATAGACAGTTTTCAGTACGGAAATGCCATTAAAAATGGAGTAGATGTTGCCATCATTGGGAAACCGAATGCCGGAAAATCTACTTTGCTGAATACTTTGCTGAAGGAAGAACGCGCGATTGTTTCGGATATTGCAGGAACAACAAGAGATACTATTGAGGAGGTTTTGCACATCAAAGGAACGGCTTTCCGTTTTATTGATACGGCGGGAATCCGTGAAACCACTGATCTGATCGAAGAAATAGGTGTTAAAAAAGCCAAAGAAAAAATAGAAAGCGCCAAAATTCTTCTGTATCTGTATGATGAGACAGATTCTACACCGCAAGAAGTTATTGATTTTATAAAGGAGTTTTATCGGAAAGATCTGAAAATCATTCTTCTTCATAATAAAATTGATCTTCAGAACGGTTATTTTGAAAACGAATTTGACAAAGCATTGAAATCTGCACTTTTTCCTGATTACACTACCCAGATCATAGGCATTTCTGCCAAAAACCAAACCGGAATTGAAGCTTTGAAATCAGAACTTTCAGAATATATTCAGAATCTGGAAACTCAGGAAAATACCATCATCACCAATCAACGTCATTACGAGGCTCTGCAAAGATCTCTGGAATCTGTAAAGAAAGTGGAAGATGCCATTTCCGGAAGTATTTCTACGGAATTACTCGCATACGAACTTCGTTACGCTTTGGAATATCTCGGCGAAATTTCCGGAGAGTTTACGAATGATGAGGTTTTAGGGAATATTTTTTCTAAGTTTTGTATCGGAAAATAGTTTGAACAATAAATACTAAAGTATTTGTCTTTAATAAGATTTCCAGGTATGATGATAATAAAAAGGTTAAAAATTAATGAAGATTTAGAATATTCATAAAAAACAATTGTTCAGTCAATTTGCTACTGAAAACTCAAACATGATATGAATGAGAAAAAGAAAATAAGACAGATGATTTAGTAAAAAAATATAGGAATGAATAATCCAAAAGACTGGTATAATACAGTAAAACATATAAAGACCGAATTAGAGGAAAGAAAAAAGAATGGTAAATTCCATCCATTGAATATAAAAATAGGTGAACAAGTAGACGAAATTCTTCAACTTTTTAACGAGTGTGAATTTGTTGGATTTCCAAAAGAAAATCCTGAAACATCGATTATTATTTTAAATACTATGGAAGCAGTACAAAAATCAGTCCCTAACGATTTAGATTTTATGCCTGATCATCCCTTTTTCAATTTATACATCGACTTATGTTTTTTGAGGAAAGTTTTAGACATTATAAAATACGAGTATGAGATTAATTTATGTGTGACAATTGAGCACCTCGAAAATCTTATTTATAAAAATGAAGACTATCAAAATTTAATGGAGGTTTCTCGAAAGATTGGAAGAAAAGTAATAAATAAACAATATCATCCTAATTTCTCATTGTTAAAAGAACATATTGACGAACAACTTAAATATATTGATCGAAAGAAAAGTTTAAATAGTTTTCCCAAATTAGAAAATAAAATCAAAGCAAACAAATTAGCTGATATAATTACACATCCAAATACAATTAATATTGTTAAAAGCATTAAAATTCAATACAAAAACATTAAGGGAAAGCGTTTAAAACTCTTACTTCTTGCGATGCAGGAATTGAATTTATTGCCAAAGGAAGGAATAGCAAAAAAGTTTCATGAATACTGTAAAACTGAATTTGATTGGAATATTGCAAGTTATCCGGCAATGAATGATTATGGATATAATAATATTACTGATGAAAAGGAACTTACAGAGATGAAAGTATTTCTTTCAGATATTATCAACTCAAAATAACTAAATTGTACGAACTTGTATTTTCTTGAATTACAAGTTTATTCAACTGGAAATCAATAGATTGAACTAATTATTCAATATAATTTTGTCCTGTTTAACAAGATAATTATTGAATAATGGAAGCATTAACATTCGAGCAGTTACCAACTGCAGTAACATTGCTAACTAAAGAAGTTAGCGAACTAAAAGCTTTACTGTTAAAAAATAGCGAGCAACAACTCAACCAATTACAGGACGAATTTTTAACTACATTGTACAGCAGATTTTCAATACGGGAACTTCCTGTAATGAAGCGGAGATTTTTATACTTTCCCCGAACCGAACTAAGTAATTACAAATCAGTAGATAATAGTCTGAAGCATGCACGAAGATGTAAAAATGCAGTTTTTGGAAATCAATTGAAAACCCTATTTCAATATTTACAAAATCATATTGCAACTGCTTCAATGATTGCGAAAGCGACTGGTATTCCCCAAAAAAATATTTGCAGATATAAAAGAGATTTAGAAAAAGCCGGATTGCTTTGGGAAGTGGAGAAAAAGAAATGTAAAGAGACAGGTTTTAGAGCTTGGTATATTACTGCCAATTCTGATTTCTTACCAAAGTCTGAACAATTAAGTTTATTTTAATTATGAATGCTAAACAAGCCGTTTTCGTTTGTTTTAAAAACATTTAGGTGAATTAGTATGTTTATTGTGGATAAATCAACGATAAGATTAGTACGAAGTAAATTTCATATTTTATTAATATCTTTGTGATAATATCAAATGATACTATCATCAATGCGACCACCTTATACCATAACCGATAAAATTGTAGCGTTAGTGGCTTCTATTTCAGAAAAGATAGGAGAAATTAACGCTACTCATTTATATAAACCCGCCACAGAATTAAGAAAGAAAAACCGAATTAAAACCATTCAATCGTCTTTAGAAATTGAAGGCAATACATTGACCGAAGAACAAATCACGGCGTTATTAGAAAACAAAAGAGTTATTGCTCCACAAAAGGATATTTTAGAAGTTCAAAATGCGATAAAAGTATATGAACAACTCAATACATTCAATCCTTTCCAATTAAAAGATTTAGAAAAAGCTCATGCTATTTTAATGAATGGATTGATTGACAATGCAGGAAAATTAAGGACTACCAATGTTGGAATTGTAAAAGGTTCAAAAGTAGAACACATTGCACCAAGCGGAACTATGGTAAACGGATTGATGAAAGACCTATTTCAATATCTGAAAAAAGACAACGATTTAATCCTCATCAAAAGTTGTGTGTTTCATTATGAATTTGAATTTATACACCCATTTTTAGACGGTAACGGAAGAATGGGCAGGTTGTGGCAAACTTTAATTCTAATGCAACAATACCCAGTGTTTGAATATTTACCTGTGGAATCATTAATAAAGCAAAAACAAAGCGATTATTACAACAAATTATCCGAATCCGATAAAAAAGGAAATTCAACACCATTTATCGAATTTATGTTGGAAATTATTTTAGAGTCATTAGACGGACTCTTACAATCTCAATCTGTAACACTTCATACAGAAGATAGAATACGCTTATTTGCAGCCAAAATAGGCAAGAATACATTTAGCAGAAAAGACTATATGCAGCATTTTAAAAACATATCTGCACCAACTGCAAGTCGGGATTTAAAATGGGCAGTTGAACAAAACCTTTTAACTAAATTTGGAGCATTAAGATTAACGGAATATCAATTTCGCAATGAATGATATGTTCCGATTTTAACCGATAATTTTATTTGTTTTCATAAGTTTTGACACAGAATAGGAATAAAAACCTTTAAAAACCTTTTATTAAATAAATATATTTCATTTTTTGTATCGGGAAATAATTTTACCGTACGTATATTTGTTCGCAAAGCAAATTTAATGTTCAAAAAAATAAACCTTGTAATTATTCTTGGCTTTTGTACGGTTTTTTGTACAGCTCAACAGGTTCGGCCTTCAAAATCATCTGAAATTTACCGTGACATCAAAACCCTGAAACACTTACCTAAAGTTTTATATCTTGCGGCTCATCCCGATGATGAAAATACGGGATTGCTTTCCTGGCTGATCAACGATCAAAATGTAGAAACAGCTTATTTATCATTAACACGAGGTGATGGCGGACAGAATTTATTAGGCACAGAACAAGGTGCTGCATTGGGATTAATCAGAACCCATGAGCTTTTAGAGGCAAGAAAATTAGACGGAGCCCAACAGTTTTTTACCAGAGCAATTGATTTCGGGTTCTCAAAAAATACGACTGATACCTTTAAACAATGGAATGCAGATAATATTACAGACGATGTAGTTTGGGTAATCCGTAAATTCCGTCCAGATATTATCATTTGTCGTTTTCCTCCTTCTTCTGCTGCAGGTCACGGACAACATGCGGCTTCGGCAGTTGTTGCGGAAAAAGCTTTTAAGCTTGCCGGAGATAAAACTGCTTTTCCGGATCAACTAAAATATGTTAATGTTTGGCAGCCTAAACGTCTATTATGGAATACGTTCCGGTTTGGTTCTGTAAATACAACCGCTGAAAATCAACTCAAAATTACGGTTGGGCAATATGATGCACAACTGGGAATGGGATATGGCGAATTGGCAGGATTAAGCAGAAGTTTACATAAAAGTCAGGGTGCAGGAACACAGTCTGTTGCGGGAATTAAAACGGAGTATTTTTCCCACGTTGACGGAGAACCTGCGAAATCTACACTCTTTGACAGAGTAACAAAAACCTGGACTTCACAGGGAAATGCAGACATCGATCAATCCTTAAATAAAATTATTTCCGCTTTCAATTTTAATAATCCTGACCTCAGTTTACCTGATTTGCTTGTTTTAAGGAAAAAAGTGATGGCGCTAAAGGATTCAGACCTGAAAAACGATAAAATTAAAGCTTTAGACCAAATCATTTTAAGCTGTGCCGGGTTTATGGGTGAAGTAGTCACCAATCAGGCTGAAGCTGTTGCAGGAGAAAATCACAATTTTAAATTAAATCTGATTTCAAGAGCTGAAAATCCTGTCGTTTTAGAAAATGTAAAATGGTTAAATCAATCAGAAAATTTCAACAGAAAACTATCCAAAGATTCTTTAATTACTATTGAACATACGATTCAGATTCCTGCCGATGCAGCGCTTACAGAGCCTTACTGGTTGGCAAAACCAGCCGTGAATGCGGCGACTTTCTCTGTTCCGGATGATACTTTAGTCGGTTTGCCTGAAGCAGAATCACCACTGAATGTTTTGCTAAGTTTAAGAATCGGTTCAGAAAATTTTCAGGTTAAACTTCCTTTGTCTTTCAAGAAATTAGATCCGGTACGTGGTGACGTCGTTGAAGCTTTGCGTATTGTTCCGGCATTGGAACTGAAATTTACACAACCACTTTATCTGGCTAAAGAAAATGAAGATCTGCCTGTGAGTTTAAATTTTAAAGTTAATTCAGACAAACCGTTCAATAATGGTAAAGTCAACTTTATGTTTAACGGAAAAAGATTAGGCGGAGGCGATTTAAAATCAATCAACGGCAAAGATTTCACGGTTGATTACGTAATTCCAAAAAGTGAACTTGCTAAATTAAATTCATCTCGTCTACAATTGGATGCTAATTTTGTTGCAGATGGAGTTACTTACAATAAAAAGCAGGTATTAATTCAGTATCCTCATTTACCTTCTTTACAGTATTTTGCACCTGCAACGGTAACCGTAATGAAAGGTGATATTAAGGCGAAGGTTAAAAAAGTAGGTTACGTACAGGGAGCGGGAGATTTTATTCCTGAATTTCTGCGCATTGCGGGAATTCAGGTAGATGTTTTGAAAGACGAAGATTTTTATGGCAGTTTAGATGGAAACGGCAGCCAAAATAAACTTTCACAGTATGATGCCATTGTCTTGGGTGTTCGAGCCAATAATACAGAGAAAAAGTTAGGTCGCTGGATGCCTTTTTTATGGTCTTATGTAAAAGCCGGAGGAAATCTGGTGATGCAGTATAACACCAGTCAGGATACGACAGTCGATCAACTGGGAATCTACAATTTCCGTATTGCCAATAAGCGGGTTACCGAAGAAAATGCTGAGGTTAAATTTTTAAATCCGAATCATAAATTACTGAACTTCCCGAATAAAATTACATCAGATGATTTTAAAGGCTGGGTACAGGAACGCGGCGCTTATTTCCCTGATCAATGGGATGCATCGTATGAACCGCTTTTTGAAATGCACGATACCGGTGAAGAACCTTTGCAGGGATCTACTTTATATACCAAATACGGAAAGGGTAATTTTATTTATACACCGTTGGCATTTTTCAGACAGTTGCCTGCCGGAAATTTAGGAGCAGCACGTTTATTTTTAAACTTTTTATCTGCACAGAAAAACTGATGAATAAGCCATTTAAAAATTGGAATATCTGGTACATACTATTAGCTTTTGCATTAGTATCTCAAATCGTATTTTATTATTGTTTTACTAAATTCTGGGCATGAGTACGATAGACTGGACGGTTCTTATTGTGACACTTGTTGCAGTGGTTGTATACGGCGTATTCATCGGGCGTGGACAGAAAAGCAACAAATCTTATCTGAAAGCAGATAATAAAATGCCGTGGTACATTGTGCTTATCGGTATTATGGCAACGCAGGCAAGTGCCATTACCTTTCTTTCCGCACCGGGACAGGCGTATACAGACGGGATGCGTTTCGTTCAGTATTACTTTGGTCTGCCTTTGGCGATGATTGTGATCTGTATTACTTTCATCCCGATTTTTCAGCGGTTGAATGTTTATACTGCTTATGAATATTTAGAAAACCGATTTGATAAGAAAACAAGGGTTCTTACTTCACTGCTTTTTCTTTTTTCGAGAGGTTTGTCGACAGGAATCAGTATTTATGCTCCGAGTATCATCTTATCAAGCGTTTTAGACTGGAATATTTACCTGACGAATGTTTTAACAGGCGGAATTTTAATGATTTATACTTACGTTGGTGGAGCGAAAGCCATTGCTCACACTCAAAAACTACAGTTTCTCATTATTTTAGGAACTATGGCTTTTGCGGGGTATTTACTTATTGAAAATATGCCGAATGGCATCGGTTTTAAAGACGCACTTTATCTGGCTGGAAAATCAGGAAAGCTGAATGTAATTACTACAGAATTCGACTGGAAAGACAAATACAACATCTGGAGCGGATTGATTGGTGGTTTTTTTCTTGCATTATCTTACTTCGGGACAGACCAGAGTCAGGTTGGGAGATACATTACGGCGAAAGACAATACCAACGCAAAAATGGGCTTGCTGCTGAATGGATTAGTTAAAATTCCGATGCAGTTTGCGATTCTTTTAATTGGGGCTCTGCTTTTTGCCTTCTTTTCTCTGAAACCGGCTCCGATTTATTTTAATGAACGTTCTTATCAGTATTTAAAGGAAACAAAACCTGAACAGGCAGCGGTTTTTGAAAAAGAACATCAGGATTTGCAGACAAAATTTAATGTAGAATCGAAGGAAATTTTACAATTAAAACAAAACAATTCTTCTCAGCTTGAAACAAAAATTCAGGATTTTAAAAATACGCAGTCTCAGGTAAAAGCACTTCACGGAAGGGTAGAGGAAGCCATCAATCAGTCAAACTATAATGCAGAAAAAACCGATACCAATTATATTTTCCTTTATTTTGTGAAAAATACTTTGCCTGCAGGAATGATAGGGTTGCTGTTTGCCGTCATTTTTCTGGCAAGTTGGGGCTCTATTTCGGCTGCGCTGAATTCCCTTGCCGCCTGTTCCTTAAAAGATGTTCATCTGATCTTTAAAAAAGACATTCCCGATGATGCCACTGAATTAAAATACAGTCGACTTCACACATTAGCGTGGGGAATTTTCTCCATCGGAGTAGCGATGTTTGCGACACAAATGGGTTCTCTTATTGAAGCAGTAAATGTATTGGGTTCTCTTTTTTATGGTCCTATATTAGGGATTTTCCTTGTTGCTTTTTACTTTAAAAAAATCAATGGAGCGAATGTATTTATATCTGCCATTTTATCTGAAATTACGGTGATTGCCGTTTATCAGTTCGATATTGTTTCCTTTCTGTGGCTTAACGTGATCGGTGCAGCGGCGGTGATTATATTTTCGGCAATCGGGCTATTGTTTTATAAGCCGAAAGCAGTAAATTCGTAAAGGAATAACAACAATTAAATTAACAAATAAAAAATAGTATGAAAACAATTTTCAAATCTGCTACCGTTCTTGTGGCTGCTATGACGCTTTCTGTAAATGCATTTGCACAGGAGACGAAAAAACCTGCGAGTCCGGCAATGACGGCAACGGGAAAAATTAAAGATGCCAACATCACCATTGCTTACAGCAGTCCGTCTGTGAAAGACCGTAAAATCTGGGGAGATTTGGTTGCTTATGATCAGGTTTGGCGTGCGGGAGCTAATGAAGCTACCACTTTTGAAACAGATAAAGACATTACCGTTCAGGGTAAAAAGTTACCTGCAGGGAAATACAGTTTTTTCTTAATTCCTAAAGAAAGAGGAGTATGGACTGCCATTTTCAACAAAGAGCCAAAACAATGGGGTTCTTATAAATACGAACAGGCAAAAGATGCTTTGCGTGTAGACGTAAAAACAAAAGCGCTGCCTGCAAAACAAGAAGCTCTGGTTTACAAAATAAATAAAAATGGATTTACTGTGGATTGGGATAAAGTTTCTGTTCCTGTAGAGATTAAGTAAATTTATATTTGAAAGTTTAAAATCCCGGTTGTCCGGGATTTTTTTTTTGAACTTCAAGCGAAAACGAAGATTTTATTTTCTATTTATTAAAGCTTCATAAATTACATATCTTAAATATTCGGAAGCTTCTATATCTTCATTTGCTAAAACTTGGATATTATTGAAAAGATGTAAGAGATCAAGAATGTTTTTCGTCGTAGTTTTTGTTAATTCATTTAGGATAGATACTCTAAATTTTTTAATATCTTCATTTTTAGCATTATCGATTTTTCTACGAATTAAGAATTTTATTTGTTCCGTGTCCTTGATCTTTTTTATTGTCTTAATATCTTCATAAAGTTCCTTATGTACATTATCTACATTTTCAAAATCAGCAAGACTCTTTAATCCATTTGCTGGTTTTTGATTATGCTTAATTGTTAGAATTTTTGACTTTATATCTCTTGGCTTAATATAAATTTCATTTTTTTTCTTGTTAACATCATAAACAATTGTGCAGACACCTGAAAAACGTAATGCTTCTCTTTTAATTTCATCATTTGAAATCTCAACGATATTTCTTACATTTCCGATTCCTTCAAGTTCTTTTTCGACAGTTGTATCAAAAAACATTCTGATATTTGATTCGTTGTATTCGCATAATTTAAGAGTATAAGCAATTCCAGAAGATTTTACTTCCTTATAAAGTGTCAACAGCGCAATAACTACAGCAATTGAATTGTTGTAATCATGGTAATTATCAGTCGAAACGATAGCACGTAAATAGTAATTGTTGTCAGGCTTATAATGTATTAATCTATATTTTTTGTCTTTGATCTTTTGTGCCTTTAACAACTCAAGATTTGTTTCAACAATTTTCTTAAAACCTTTATCTATAAGTTTTTTTGCATATTTATCCATGCTGAACAAGCTTCCAAAAAAATCACGTTGCGCAGAATATTTTGGATATGTTGTAAGTGTTATATTTCCTTCAAATTTTTCTCGATCAGTAATATTATTAAAGTTAATTGTGAAATTGTTATCCGAATAGAAAGAAATGTTTTCAATACTAGAAATTAAATCTTTTTTGATATAACTTTTGTTTTGAACAATTTGAGAATTGACAAGAGTATAAGCTCCTGGAATCGGAATGAATTCATCTTGTTCAAATTGTTTAATTAGCACTTCTTTAATCTGACTTGCTGTTTCATCTGTTGAAATTAATAATTTAAATAGATCTCTAATTAATATCCCTTTATCAGATTTAGGAATATCTAGTTTTAATATAGATCGTTTTTTTGTTTCCATTAGTTGATTTTTTTAAATTTCTAATTTTCAGATAGATAGTAAAGTAAGTTTTGTAATATTCAAATTTACATATGGATATTATTATTTGATTACGGTTTACCGCAAGTAGCAAAAATAAAAATCATTACACGATTGTAAATCAGTATTTTCCCTGAAATTTTTAATAAAACAAAAGCTCAACATTCATCAAACTCCCAAATTTATTTTATAATCAATCTTTCAAACACAATGAAACTATACTACAATCTATACCTATGAAATCCCATCTGAAATTGTATATTTGAAAGAACTTATTGATGATGAATCTTGACGTAAGCGAATTTTTAACAAGATTTCGGAAGAATAAAATTACTTTCAAAACAAACTTTAGTTCTTATGTAACAAAAGTAGCGGTACAGCTTTTCCGATATATTCAACTTTGCATCATAAAGTTGAGAATATGGAAGTTTTTGGATATATCGCTTCGGTTTTAATAGGCATTTCATTAGGTTTAATCGGTGGAGGTGGAAGTATTCTCACCGTTCCCGTTTTGGTTTATCTTTTCGGATTAGACGCTTTTCTGGCTACAGAATATTCACTTTTTATTGTCGGGATCAGCAGTATGGTTGGTTCCGTTTCCTACTTCAAAAAAGGATTGGTCAATATAAAAACCGCTTTAGTTTTTGGGATTCCTTCTATTATTTCAATATTTCTGACCAGAAATTATATTCTTCCGTTGATTCCCGATGAGGTTTTTACCATCAGAGCTTTTGTGGTAACCAAAGATATTTTTCTTCTTTTGATTTTTGCGGGATTAATGATTCTCGCTTCCTATAAAATGATTCAGAAAAGCACGGAGTTACACATCGAAGCAGTTCATTCTAATAAAAACAGCGCGATTTTGGCAGCAGGAGAAGGTTCGGTTGTAGGAATCTTGACAGGCTTAGTCGGAGCAGGAGGCGGATTTATGATCATTCCCGCTCTTGTTAATCTTCTCAAAACCCCGATGAAAGTTGCTATCGGAACATCGCTTGTCATCATTTCCCTCAATTCCCTTATCGGTTTTTTTACCTCAATGCACAATGTTGCCATAGACTGGAAATTACTTGCAACAGTATCATCTATCGCTATTGTCGGGATCATTATAGGATCACAATTATCCAAAAAGATTGACGGAAAAAAACTGAAACCGGCTTTTGGATGGTTTATTCTCGTAATGGGAATTTACATCATCGTAAAAGAAGTTTTTCTCTAATTATTTTTTGGGCAGCTATTTCCGTCCTCCGTTCCCGCTTTTTTTTTCCGCTCCGCTGCACAAAAAGAGCTCCACTCAGGCCGGGCTGCAAGAGATTCGTTTTCTGGTAAAGAATAACATAATATCAAAGTTCTGTAACAAAAGTAGCGGAGCAGCAAATTCTAAAAATATAATTTTGTAATATAATAATCAATAACAATGGTAGAAATCATAAAACAACCTTGGCTGTGGTATGTTGCCGGACCGTTAATTGGGCTTACCGTACCGGCTTTGCTCATTTTGGGCAACAAATCTTTCGGAATCAGTTCATCTCTAAGGCATATTTGTGCAGCCTGCATTCCTGCCAACATCGGCTTTTTCAAATACGACTGGAAAAAAGAACTCTGGAATTTATTTTTTGTCCTCGGCATTTTGCTGGGCGGCATTATCGCATCTCAATTTTTGATGAACCCCGGAGAAATAACAGTCAATACAAATCTGAAAACCGAACTTGCAACTTACGGCATTACCGATTACAGCAATCTCGTTCCTGTTCAGCTGATGAATTTTGCGAGTCTTTTAACGCTTAAAGGTTTCATTACAATGGTTGTCGGCGGATTTTTGGTAGGTTTCGGAACCCGTTATGCAGGTGGTTGTACCAGCGGACATGCCATTATGGGATTGGCAAATCTGCAGTTACCATCGCTTATTGCGACAATATGCTTTATGGCAGGCGGTTTTTTAATGGCGAATGTCATTTTGCCGATAATTCTTTCACTTTAATTTTAAAAAAAAATGGCAACAGAAAAAGATATACGTCATCAGGACAGCGTTTGTACCAACGAAAGTCATCTGACGCACAAATGGTATTACAATCTGAAATACCTTTTTGTCGGGGTTTTATTCGGGATTGTATTTGTAAAAGCAGAGATCATCAGTTGGTTCAGGATTCAGGAAATGTTTCGCCTGCAATCGTTTTTTATGTATGGTGTGATAGGAAGTGCAGTATTAACAGCGATGATTTCGGTTTTCATCATTAAAAAGTTCAATATTAAAACAATTTATGGAGAGAAGATCTCTATCGCACCGAAAAAATTCAATAAAGGTCAAATCTATGGCGGGCTGATCTTTGGATTTGGCTGGGCAATGACAGGTGCTTGTCCGGGACCGCTTTTCGCACAGATCGGAACAGGTGCTTTGGCAGTAGCAGTCACATTGCTTAGTGCTATTTTCGGAACTTGGATCTATGGATATTTGAGGGACAGATTGCCCCATTGATTCTGCACTTATGTAACAAAAGTAGCGGTATAGCATTGTGCAAAACCCGAAATTTGTACTATAAAATTAAAAAAGTATAACCCTAAAAGATTACATTATGTTTTTTCAGCATATTTATGATAAAAGCCTTGCGCAGGCAAGTTATTTAATCGGATGTCAGGCAAAAGGCGAAGCCATTGTTATTGATGCCAAAAGAGATATTGACACCTATCTTCAGATTGCCAAAGAAAATAATCTGACAATCACACACATTTCCGAAACCCACATTCACGCCGATTTTTTGTCGGGTTCCAGAGAACTTGCAGAAGTAACGGGAGCAAAAATGTATCTTTCGGACGAAGGTGGTGAAGATTGGCAATATCAGTTTCCGCATATCGGATTAACCAATGGAGACACTATAAAAGTCGGAAATTTAACTTTAAAAGTCATTCACACGCCGGGACATACGCCGGAAAGCATCAGCTTTTTATTGACCGATCATCCTGCAACGGACGAACCGGTAATGATTTTCACGGGAGATTTTGTTTTCGTCGGCGATATTGGAAGACCGGATCTATTGGAAAAAGCTGCAGGAATTACCGGAACTCAGGAAAAAGGAGCGAAAGAAATGTTTCATTCTGTTCAGGATTTCAGCAAGTTGCCGGAGTTTATTCAGGTGTGGCCAGGACACGGTGCAGGTTCGGCTTGCGGAAAAGCTTTGGGCGCAGTTCCGAGTTCTACAGTGGGATATGAAAAAATCAGAAACTGGGCTTTTCAGTATGAAGAAGACGAGGATGATTTTGTAGAATACCTGTTGGAAGGACAGCCGGAACCTCCGAAATACTTCGCAATGATGAAGAAGCTCAACAAAGTAGAAAGGCCTTTATTGACAGAAGTTCCAAAACATCCGAAACTTTCCAAAGAAGAATTTTTGAAAGCTTATCAAAGCGGTGTTAAAATTATAGACACAAGAAATAAAGTAGATTTTGCCGATGGTTTTATACCAAACAGCATCAATATTCAAGGTAATAATTCGTTTTCCACATGGATGGGATGGATCGTCAATTATTCTGAGCCGTTTATTTTAGTTGCTCAGGAAGAACAAATGGAAGATCTTACCCGAAAACTAATGAGAATCGGGATGGATCAGATGATAGGATATATTGATGATGTCAAAAATCTAGACTTAGAATTACAGACTGCCGATATTATTAATATTGAAGATTTCAAATCATATCTGAACAGAGATGATATTCAGGTGGTTGATGTAAGAAATAAAACCGAATATGACGCAGGACGTATTGAAAATGCTGAGAATGTCTTTGTGGGAACTTTAGTGGATAATCTGGATAAAATTTCCCGTGAAAAGCCAATTGTAATCCATTGCCAAAGTGGCGACAGAGCGGCGATTGCCTATTCTGTGCTGAAGAAAAACGGTTTTGAGAAAGTGAAAAATTTCTCCGGTGGAATGAAAGAATGGATGGAAAAAGCAAACCCTGTAAAAAATTAAGATGGATTTATTATCAATGTTATTCGGAAAAAAAGACAATGCTGCGCTGGAAAATGCGTTGAAAGAAGGTGCTTTTTTGGTAGATGTAAGAACGCCCGGAGAATTTGCTTCGGGAAGTGCAAAAGGAGCTGTTAATATACCTTTGGATGTCGTCAAAGATCAGATTTCCAAGTTCAGGAATAAGAAAAGCATCATTGTTTTCTGTAGAAGCGGAAACCGTAGCGCAATGGCAAAAGGAACATTGGAACGAAACGGAATCACGAATGTTCTCAACGGAGGCAGTGTACAGAATATGATAAAACTAATGGAACAATAATGAAAGATTTTTGGGACGAAAGATACCGCCAGTCAGATTTTGTGTACGGAGATCAGCCTAATGTCTATTTTGCAGAAAAATTGGCTGAACTCACTCCCGGAAAAGTTCTTTTTCCTGCTGAAGGAGAGGGTAGGAATGCTGTTTACTCCGCAACTCAAGGTTTTGAAGTGGAAGCTTTTGACCAAAGTGAAGAAGGCAAAAAGAAAGCGATGCAGCTTGCAGAAAAAAACTCGGTAAAAATAAATTACACAACGGTTTCGGCAGACACAATAAGTTATGAAAAAGAAAGTTTTGACCTTTTAGTAATGGTATTTGCCCATTTTCCTGAAACATTGAGACGGGATTTGCACAGACGGATTTCATCGCTCGTGAAGAAAGGCGGTAAAATTATTCTGGAAGGTTTCAGTAAAGAGCATTCTAAATTTCAGGACGAAAATCCAAATGCAGGCGGACCAAAACATTGGGAAATGCTTTATGATTTAGACGAACTGAAAACTGATTTTTCCGATTTCGATTTTCAGGAAGCATATATTTCCGAAAACGTAATGAATGAAGGTGCTTATCATCAGGGAAAAGCTTCGGTTATACGCTTATTTGGTACAAAAAGATAAAGAAAATTATGGATAATTTATTTAAAAACTGGAACTTTGTAAGACTGCTTCGTTTGGCAATGGGAGTTTTCCTTGTTGTAGAAGCCGTACAATCTGGAATGTGGATTTTGGTGGCTGTCGGAGCGGTTTTTGTTGTAATGCCATTATTGAATATTGGCTGTTGTGCCGCAGGAAACTGTTCCGTACCGAAGAGCAATTCAAAAAACAGCAGTGATGAAGTACATTATGAGGAAATTAAATAAAATAGAATGAATAAATTTCAGGAACTTATCAGTCAGGATAAACCCGTATTGGTAGATTTTTTTGCAGAATGGTGCGGTCCGTGCAAAATGCAGGCTCCCATTCTTCAGGATCTCAAAAAAAATATAGGAGATGCAGCAAGCATTGTTAAAATTGATATTGATAAAAATCAGGCCGTTGCGGCGCAGTTCGGAATCAGAAGCGTTCCTACTCTGATGATTTTTAAAAAAGGTGAAGTGAAATGGAAACAATCTGGTGTTTTTCAGGCAGATGAACTGGAAAGATTAATTAAACAAAACATCTAAATGTATAAAAACCTAATCGTTTTATTTTTTGTCATCCTATTGACAGGTTGTGGAAAAGCTCAGAATAATGGCGAAAGCAATCTTTCTGCTATAAAATTTTCTAAAAAATTAAACCAGACTGAAGATGCACAGTTGGTAGATGTGAGAACACCGGGAGAATTCTGGAACGGACATTTGAAAAACGCAATGAACATCGACTGGAATGCAGATGATTTCGCTGAAAAAGCAAAAGCTTTAGACAAAGACAAACCTGTTTTTCTGTACTGTATGAGCGGACCTAGAAGTACGGCTGCAGCGGCAAAACTTCAGGAGATGGGTTTTAAAAATGTGTATGAAATGCAGGGCGGAATGATGAAATGGAGAAATGCAAATCTTCCGGAAATCAAGGCTTCTACTTCCGCAGGAATGAGCCTTTCTCAATACCATGAATTGCTGAAAAGCGATACGCCGGTTTTGGTAGATTTCTATGCAGAATGGTGTGCTCCGTGCAAAAAAATGGAGCCGTATCTTACGAAAATGTCCACCGAAATGCCTGATAAAGTGAAAATTGTCAGAATTAATGCTGATGAAAATACAGAACTTTGCAAAGCATTAGATGTTTCTGCACTTCCTGTTTTAAAACTTTATAAAAATGATCAGTTAGTCTGGGATAACCTGGGTTTTGCCGGCGAAGAGCAGGTAAAAGCGCAATTGCTACAGATAAAAAATTGATAATTTGGAAAAATTTAAAATATGGTTTCGGAAAAACTGGAGTACAACGATTCTGGTTCTAGTATTTATCGTATTGCTGGTAAGTCCGGATGTAAAAGCCTGGCTGATGAGACAGATTATTTCAACTGGTCTTCTGAATTCAAAGATTGAAAAAAAGAAAGCAGAACCAAGTTCTGAGTCGAGTTCTTTAGCCATCACTGAAAATTTCAGCATCAGAAACGAAAAAGGAGAAGTTATCAATACTTCTGAACTCAAAGGAAAAGTGACTTTCATTAATTTTTGGGCATCGTGGTGTCCGCCTTGCCGGGCGGAATTTCCATCAATTCAGAAGTTTTACAATCAATATAAATTAAATAAAGATTTGGTTTTTCTAACGGTAAATTTGGATGAAAAGCCTGCTGTAGGTAAAATGTATCTCGAAAAAGAACAGTTTACAGTGCCATTTTTAGTTCCGGAAGGTTCTATTCCGTCTTCATTTTTTAATGGCTCACTTCCTACGACGGTAGTTTTGGATAAATCGGGAAAAATCAGGATGCATCACGCAGGAATGGCAGATTACAGCAAAGATTCTTTCTATGAAGAGATTGATCAACTTTTAAATGAACATCTTTGACAATATGATAAAAGTAATGATTTTGTCTGTTTTCCTGATCGCCTTCACAAGTTTTTCCCCAAGATAAAACCGTTTGTGAATCTGTAATTCGCAAGGGTTCATATTTAAATTTATTTATAAGTCAATATTAACTATTTTTGTGTCAGAGATTTTTTAATTAAATACATTACTAAAACATGCAGCCCTCCATACTTGCTTCAGAATTCACTTCTTCACCTGAATTGCTTGAAAAACTCTATAAGTATGGAGTAACAAAAATCTATCAGGAAGGAGATGTAATTTTAGATGAAAATTCATCTATCCGTTCCATTCCTATTGTGATGAAAGGGATGATGAAAGTCATTCGTACGGAAGAAGACGGACGCGAAATTCTCTTGTATTACATCAAAGCAGGGGAAAGCTGCATCATGTCTTTTCTTGGTGGTATGCACAATGAAAAAAGCATCGTAAAAGCCGAAGTAGAAGAAGATACGGAAATTCTTTTTCTGCCTGTTGATAAAGTTTCGCTCTTTATCAAAGAATATCCGGAATGGCTGGATTATATTTTCAGACTCTATCATAAAAGGTTTGAAGAACTGTTGGATATTATCAACGCTATTGCATTCAAAAAAGTAGATGAAAGATTATTGAATCTTCTTCATAAAAAATCTGAGAATCTTAATTCAAAAACCATTAATGTCACCCACGAACAACTTGCCAACGAACTCGGTACGGCAAGAGTTGTTGTTTCAAGACTCCTCAAACAGCTTGAGGATTCAGGGAAACTTATGCTCGGACGAAATAAAATCACGCTTTCAGGTAATCCTTAGATTTTCTGTAACAAATTAGCAATATATCTTTCCGAAATTCAATTTCGGGTACATCGCCTCGGCTTCAATAGAAATTTTATTTGGCTTAATTTGCGGTAGCGGAAATATTATTAGCTTTCCTATTTTTTTTAGACATGTTTTAGCGACATACTATTCACTTTTTACATGGGCTTAGTATGACTTGTGATTATTCCTGTTATTGTCTATTCTAAAAAAATCCAGTCTGTGTTCCCGTTTTTTCCGTTTTACTTTATAAATAGAGAACTATTCATGCAGGATTGCGAAATATTCAGTGTTAGAAAGCAGCAATATTGCCCAGCATAATGAAAATTAATTAATAGTTCTTTTATAAAGATTATCTGCTTTATGAACTTAAAACAACGAAAGTCAAAAACTCTGGCAAATTTTAAAAAATAGAAGTCTTTTATGTAACAAAAGTAGCGGTATATAAAATCTCAAACTCAGAAATTTGTATCAGAAAAATAATTAAAATTTAAAATCATAAAAAATGAAAATAGAACAGATTTATACAGGATGTCTTGCACAAGGTGCATATTATATCGTTTCAAATGGTGAAGCAGCAATTATAGATCCATTAAGAGAAACGCAGCCTTATATTGAAAGATTGAAAAAAGATGATGTTACTCTTAAATATATTTTTGAAACACATTTTCATGCAGATTTTGTAAGCGGACATTTGGATTTAAGCAGAAAAACAACAGCACCTATCGTTTATGGACCGACTGCAAAACCAGAATTTGAAGCCATTGTTGCAGAGGATAATCAGGTTTTTGAGATCGGAAATATCACCATAAAAGTTCTTCATACACCTGGTCATACAATGGAAAGTTCATCATTTCTTCTTATTGACGAATATGGCAAAGAGAAAGCATTATTTAGTGGAGATACTTTATTTTTAGGAGATGTAGGCCGTCCCGATTTGGCTCAGAAAGCAGCCAACATGACACAGGAAGAACTGGCTGGTTTACTATACGATAGTTTGTATCAGAAAATTTTGCCACTTGATGATAATATTACCGTTTATCCGGCTCACGGAGCAGGTTCAGCATGCGGGAAAAATATGCAGAAAGAAACGGTAGATTCATTAGGAAATCAAAAGAAAACCAATTATGCGCTCAATCAGAAAGATAAGCAAAGTTTCATCAAAGCGGTTACAGACGGACTTCTTCCACCTCCTGCTTATTTCGGAATGAATGTGGCAATGAATAAAAAAGGTTACGACAGTTTTGATGAGGTTTTGTCAAAAGGTTTGCAGGCACTTTCTCCAGATGAATTTGAAGAAACAGCAGAACATTCCGGAGCTTTGGTTTTAGACGTTAGAAATGATGAAGATTTTGCGAGGGGATTTGTTCCGCAATCCGTTAATATCGGTCTGAACGGAGATTTTGCACCTTGGGTCGGCGCTTTGATTGTGGATGTGAAACAGCCAATTCTTCTCATAACCAATAAAAATGAAGAAGAGGAGACTGTGACCCGATTAAGTCGTGTAGGATTCGATAATGTTCTTGGATTTTTAAAAGGCGGATTTGAAGCGTGGAAAAATAGCGGAAAAGAAACCGATTTCGTAAAAAGAATTTCAGCACAGCAATTGGAGGATGAAATTAAAGAAAAAGAAGTCAACATCATTGATGTGAGAAAAGAAAGTGAGTATAATGCAGAACACTTAGATGGAGCATACAACAAACCTTTAGCTTATATCAATAATTGGATACATCATATCAATCCGGAAGAACATTTTTATCTGCATTGTGCAGGAGGTTACAGAAGCATGATGGCAGCAAGTATTCTACAAGCAAGAGGTTACAGAAATTTTACAGAAATAGAAGGCGGATTTAACGAAATTTCCAAAACAGAACTTCCGAAAAGTGATTTTGTTTGTCAAAGTAAAGTTTTAAAATAAATTAAATAGCAAAAGATACAGAAGATTTATCTTCATTAAAGTAACTCATAAGCCGAAAGAAATGGGAATATTTAAAAATTTTCATTTTGTATTTGATATTTTTTATTTAAAAATCAATAGTTTGTCTTCTGTTTCTTTTGCGATTTAAATTCAATTTACAGGTACAATAATATCTTAAAATTGATAATGATTTAATACATCATCAATGTTAGAGAAAAAACATCGAAAAAACCATTTTCATAGTGTTTAAAGGACTTTTGATCGAAGTATTACTTTTTTAATATCATAGAATAATTTTTCGCAAATTTGCAGATATTTATTCCAGATATATGGGCAGAAATTTATCAATAGATGTACTTAAAATTATTCTTGCTTTTTTTGTTGTCTTTCTGCACATGAATTTCCTTAAAGAAAGCAATCCGCAATTGAGCTATGTTTTGGTTAACGGGCTTTTCAGGGTGGCTGTTCCTGTTTTTTTAATTATTACAGGGTTTTATTTTTTTCACATTGATGATACAAAAAAGCTTAAAAAATGGCTTTTCAGGACATTTGTTCTGTACATTATCTGGATGGCGGTGTATTATTCTTTCTGGAAAAGCAGCGAGAATATTCTCCTTACTATTATTTTCGGATATCATCATTTGTGGTATCTCATAGGAACTTTTTTTTCAGGAATTATACTTTATCTTTTGAGAAAAAGCTCTTCTGCTTTTTTATTAAGTATTGCTCTGGGCTTGTTTATCATAGGTTATATCATTCAGGTTTTGGGTAATCTTCATTACTTCGATAAGGAAAATGATTCTTTACTTAATAATTATTTAATATACCGTAATTTTCTGTTTGTCTGTTTACCATTTTTAAGTATTGGTTTTTTAATTCATAAAGAAAAAATAAACCTTTCACAAGTCAAAAGTTCCACACTCGTGGTAGTTCTTTCCTGTGTTTTGGTGATTGCTGAAGCGTATTTTAACTATAATAACATCAGTAAAGAAAGCACCGATATTCTGCTGTCGCTTTTTTTAACAAGTCCCGTTCTGTTTTTGTACGGACAGGAAAAATATATCAAAAGCAGTTCAAAAATTTTAGCAACATTATCTACAGCTATTTATTTTGTACATCCTTTTCTGATGAAGTCTGAATGGTTCTCCAAAATAGAATCTTACAGGGTTTTAATTTTTATTGTGGTGCTTATTCCGGTAAGTTTAGGATTGGTCTTAATCAATAAAAGAATCAAATATTTATTATGATTAAATAACCGAAGGCTGCTTAACAAGAGATTACATATTAATAAAGAAGAAAACGATTATCCATAAAAAAAGACCGAAACAGAAATTCCGGTCTTTTATATATTTATTAACGTATTATTCTACAATAAATTTCGTAGAAAAACGCTCAGTTTTCAAAATATATACACCTTTCACTATTCCGTGTAAATTGATTTTATTAGAATGTCTGAAAGGATTTTCAATACTTCTGATCATTTTTCCTGAAAGATCATAGATTTCAGCTTTTGTAATGTTTTTAAGATTTTCTCCTTTTACAGATAATTCCTGATTTTTTACCGGATTAGGATAGATTGTAAACTCAGATTTATCTTTTGATACTTCTGAAGTTGATAACGATGAATTGTAGCAAGTCCAGCTTAAATCATCAATAGAAATTCTTTTTCCTTGTTCTGCATTGATTATCTTAATAACAACATTATTGGAAACATTAATATTGTTGATTGTGGTGGTCGTAGCTGTGGTGCTAAAAGGGATAGTTCCCACATTATTTCCGTTGATCTGTATAATAAGATTGCCAGCTGAATCCGAGAATGGCAATTTGGTAGTAACTGTTAAACTGCCTATACCTCCAGAAATGGTAGAACTTGTAAGATTTCCGTTTCTGATAGTGATTGCTTTACCGTTAATTGTTTGGTCAATTCTTGCGTCTGTTGCAGTCCATGTAATGTTATTGTTTGTCCATATCTGTGTACTGTAAGCAGGGTTGCTTGTAGCAGGGATATTTGAGAAATCTTCTGTACCGCACGTTCCGCTTCCGCCGCCGGATCCTGCGAGAGTAGTCTCTGTGGCAGTATTGCTCTGAGCGGAAGAGTTTCCGGCTGCATCTTTAGCAATAATATAGAAACTGTATGTTGTTGACGGATTCAGGTTTGAAATAGTTGCTGTTGTTGTAGTAACGGTGGAATGTAAAACTCCGTTTACATAAATTGCATAGCCTGTAACGCCCACATTATCGGTAGAAGCTGTCCAGCTGAGAGATATTGTGCTTGAAGTAGGGTTATTGGCAACCAGGTTGGAAGGAGCTGTCGGAGCCTGGGTATCTGTTGTCGGACTTCCCCAAACTAAATTTACGTAATTTGGATTGTCAATATAAGGATTTCTGTTTCCCTGATAAACATAAGAAGCATTATTTCTACCGATTTCAGTAGAAGAAACAGGATCTAAAGCATGCCAAGCCAGTAATTGATCCAGCTGCCATTGCTGAAGTCCTGGATAAGCAGAATTTCCAAGCATATTTCCTGAGCTGAAGCCAGATAATTGCGTTTCGTATCTGGTCACAAAATAGAAAATCATTCTGGCAACATCTCCTTTAAACTCATCAATAGGTTCAAAAACAACTCCGGAGTATCCCGGTGAAACAGAGTTTCCTCTTTTTGATCCGTTATTTGAAATATAATTGGTAACTCCAACTTTACCAAAAGGAAGACTTCCCCTCATGTTGTTTACATAGCCGTCTGTAGCACGTATAAAATGCACATCAGAAACCATCGGTGATGCTTCATTGAACAAACTTTGAGGAACGATGTGCTCTCTGTTATAGCAATCAGCTTCGCTGTTGTAGCTGCCACACTGATTGGCTCCCACAGTATAGTTATAAGGATCTGCAGCTGTTGGATTTTCAGAATAGATATCTAAAATTGTTCCGTCATTTTCGTAGTAATAATCGCGGTCTGTAGTTTGATAGGCCGTCCATAATCCGTTATAAGAACCGGGATTGTGTCCTGCGGTAATGATGTTTTTCAATTGAGTCTTCAGCGTAGCACCTGTTCCGGTAGCTGTGCTGTAATAATTAGCAGGAGCCTGAGCCGATATACTTACTGCTAAAAGACTTATAAGAAGAGAATAAAAAATTTGCTTCATTTTTTTTGAATTGGACGGCAAATTTACGAATATTCTTACTATATAAATATTAATTTTTGGTAATATAATTTTTACTGATTTTTGAAAAAAACCAGGAGATTAAAATCCCGAATAGGGCTGCAATAGCGGCTACCGTAAAATAATTTTTTGTGACAATCTTCACCGGAAATGGTAAATCTTCTACAGCTTTAAATAATTCGGTGTAAATCTGAAAATAACACAGGGCTGTTCCCAAAAGCAATCCTGTAATAATACCTGTAACAACGATCAGAATACCGGTATAGAAATAGGTCATTCTAAGATGGCTCAACGGAAAACCTAACGAAATCAGTGATTTTGCCTGTTCTTTTTTATCCAGCTGAAGAATGATAATAGCTCCTGCAAGATTAAAAGTAGTAATGAAAATAACTAGAGCAAAAATAAGATAGATAAACAGCTTTTCGGTGTTAATCATCTTCCAGAATGCTGCATTTTCTTCTTCTTTTGTTTTAATTTCAATATTTCCGCCAATTTTTTTTAGTAAATCTTGCTTTACCGAATCTGCATTTTGCGGATTTTTTAATTTAATAACTATTTGATACGCTGAGTTTTTTGGAAGACCCAGAAGTTCTTCTGTAAGTTCAACTGGAGCAATGATATAACTGTTGAGCTGTTCATTTCCAGGAAAAATACCGGTAACGATAATCTCTCTTTTATTGTAGATATCTTCTTCTTTATTGATGATTCCCGTCCCTGATTTAGGCATAAAAACAGTGGTGAAATCAGTTTCGGAATCTACAGCTATTCCCAGTCTGTTCTGTAGATTATGTTCCATGATTACCTCATTGGTATATTCAAAAGATGGGTATTTACCGTAGAAAATATTTTTGTTGACAGGATTTACTTTGGTATAATTGGTATCTACTCCCCGCAAATATGCAATATCACCTTTACCGTTAAAGCTTACGTAAGCTTTCTCTTCTATAATTCTGGAAAAATCGGCAATTTCTTTTTCTTTCTTTAAAATTTCATTGATTTTGCTGAAATTCTGGATGGTCTTACCAGATGTACTTTTAATTGTAAGATCAGCATGAAGATTGGAAATAAGATTTTTATTAAAATCTTCGAGTCCTGAAAAAACCGATATAATCACAAACATTGCTGCAACCGCAACACTCATCGCCACGGCAGCAAGCCAGGTAATAAATGTTACAGCAGTACTTCCTTTTTTTGATAAAAGGTAGCGTGAGGCGATATAAAATGCAATGTTTCTCAAAGCGAGTTATAAAACCGGGTTTTCGCCTTCTCCACGTAATTCTTTCTCAATTCTCTCTACATCATCCAATGTAGTGTCAAGATAGAAATTCAATTGAGGAATGATACGCACTTGTTTTGCCATTTTCTGACCTATAAAGTTGCGGTATTGTGGTTTGTTTTCTTCGATTTCTTTCATTATTGCAGTGCGAAATTCCTGTGGAAATATGCTGAGATAAATTTTGGCAATCCCAAGATCAGGAGTTACTTTCACGTCAGAAACAGAAACAAGAATATTTTGTTTGCTTTCTGACGACTGCTTTCGGAAAAGTTCTGCGAAATCTTCCTGTATAATCTGTGCTACTTTTCTTTGTCTGTTAGTTTCCATAATTTATGCAAATTTAGTACTTTTGTTTGAATTGATCGGCTGAAATTGGAATACAAGATAATAAACTTGTTTTAAAATTTTAGGACAATCACAAAATTCATATTGTTTTACTTTAAATCCTCTGTAATAAAAGCCTATGATACAATGTAAACAATCATATGATTTCGTAAAAAATAGTTTATCGGTCAATTTTGCTATAAGTACCGCTGAAAACAACGAATAATAAACAATAAAAGAAATAATATTTACGTATGAAATTAGAGCATATTGGTATTGCTGTGAAATCTTTGGGAGTTTCAGATGAACTTTTTGCCAAACTTTTAGGAAAAGAATCCTACAAAAAAGAAACAGTTGAAAGGGAAGGCGTAACAACATCGTTTTACGAAACTGGCGAAAGTAAAATTGAACTTCTGGAAGCGAACAATGCTGAAAGTCCTATCGCTAAATTTATTGATAAAAAAGGGGAGGGTATTCATCATTTGGCATTTGGTGTCGAAAATATCTTTGAAGAAGTGGAAAGATTAAAAAAAGAAGGATTTCAGTTTATTTCGGAAGAGCCTAAAGAAGGTGCTGATAATAAATTAGTTGTCTTTCTACATCCTAAATCTACCAATGGCGTGCTTGTAGAACTTTGTCAAGAAAAGTAAAAAAATATTTTGTAGAGAAATAATTTTTACTATTTTTGCAAACACAAAATTTAACCAGTTTTGCGGTCCTATAGCTCAGTTGGTTAGAGCACCTGACTCATAATCAGGTGGTCCCTGGTTCGAGCCCAGGTGGGACCACTTTTTAAGAGCCCAAACAAAACGTCAAGTTTGTTGGGCTTTTTTTATGCCTTAAAATCAAGGTTTTATATTCTTCTTTTTTTCTAGATCACTCTCATTATCTTTTAAATCTACAATAAAAAGATCCCCAAAAGGAACCCCATCCTGAGAAATAGGAACCCCATTATAACCCTCATTAATACTAGAAAAATGACAATTAAAATATTATTTGTATTAGATAAATCAAAATCTAATAGTAAAGGTCTAGCTCCCTTAAAGTGTAGGATTACTTACATGGGGGAGAGAAAACCTTTTGCTACAGGGTTATTTATTAATCCTCAAAACTGGGATAACAAACAGCAGAAAGTTAAACCACCTAATTCTGAAAATGAAACTATTAATACACAATTAAGCCTGATTAAGAATAAAATTAATCAGGCTTTTTTGTTTTTACAGGTTAATGCAGAAGAGTTTGATGTGGAAGATGTTTTCTTGCGGTATAAAGGAAGTACTCCTAAAAGGAACAAAACTATATTACAGCTCTTTCAAGAACATAATGATAGAATTGAAAAGCTGATAGATAAGGAATATTCTATATCAACCTTATGGAAGTTTAAACAAGCAAGAGAACTATTAAAAGATTTTATTAAATATTCTTTTAATAAAGGAGATTATGATTTCAAAGATTTGGACTTAAAGTTTATTCAAGATTATGAATTCTTCCTAAAGGCAGAGAAGTCTTTAGCTCTTGCAACTACTAATAAGATGATACAGAGGTTCAGAAAGATAGTCAAGTTGGCTATATCTCAAGATATTATACATAAAGAACCATTTTCAAGCTACAAAGTAAAGCATATCAAAAAAGAAATTACTTATTTGACTAGGGAAGAGCTAGCTAAAATTGAAGAGTATCAATTTAAAGCAGAGAGATTACAAATAGTTGCAGATATGTTTGTTTTCTGCTGTTATACAGGTTTGGCATACAATGAAATGGTAAACCTTGAAAAATCTCATATTATAATTGGTTTTGATGGTAATGAATGGATTAATATGATTAGAGGAAAAACTCAGCATTTATTATCAATACCATTACTCTCTAGAGGTAAGAAGATAATTGAAAAATATGGTAATGTTGATGAAAAGAGAGTTTTACCTAAGTTTAGTAATCAAAAGTTTAATGCTTATTTAAAAGAAATAGCTGATATAGTAGGGTTGGATAAAAGACTTACTCATCATCTAGCAAGAAGAACCTTTGCTACAACAGTATTACTCTTTAATGATGTTCCTATGGAGATTGTATCAGAGTTGCTAGGTCATTCAAAAATTACTATTACTCAAGATCACTATGCTAAAGTTGTTAAGAGCAAGGTTGGTGAACAGATGAATAGGTTAAATTCTAAACTAAAATAACAATAAATTAACTGCTTTGTGGTATTTTTACAAGGCAGTTAAACCTTTATTAAGCATGAATTTACCTAATAACCACTTTGAAGATTTTCCTATTGAATTCAAACAAATTAACCCTGAAGATTTTCCCAACTTCCAGACTAATGAAAAGATCATTATTTCTCCTGATAGTAATGGATATATTAAAACACCTTTAGTTAGCCACCTTAAGCTACAAGACAAGAATACTGTAATTATTAACGCAGGTGTAGGACAGGGTAAAACTACAGCAATAATTGATATTGTAAAGCAATACTATGACAGCACTGATTATATTGTTTTCTTAGCATCTCCTTTTGTAAGCCTTGTAGAGCAATATCATAAGGATATATTACAAAAAGAAATCCCTGAAAGAGATGTATTTAGGTACGAAACATTAGGAAATGAAGAACCAGCAGATTTCTGGCATAAGAGAATTCATATAGTTACAGCAAATTGTCTTTTAGGAAATCCCGGAGAGGATGCTTTTATAAACTCCAGTATCAAAAGGTATTATATCAATAGGCTAGTTAAATATTGTGAAAAACAAGGAAAGAAAGTTGTCTTTATATATGATGAAATACATGATGCTATTCATAATTTTAAAGAAAAATACATTTTCAATCTCTGGAAATGGAGAAATGTGATCCTGAAAAACTACATCATCAGTGCTACATATAATGAAGCTTCAAAAGTTGTTATTGAGTACCTTGCTGAGCTGACTGAGGATAAAATACAAATCATAGAATCTCAAAGAATTAGGTTTCCTGAGAAGCAGAGTGAACTATTTTTACACTATAATAATGAACAGTTTTATACTTATGATGACAAGACTATTACTAACCTAATACAAGAGCTAATCTATTTAGGTAAGGATATTGACATCTTATCTTACTCAAAGACACTAGCAGATAATATTATTAAAAATAAAGAGTCAGGGATTGGAAAGGAATTATATTCAAAGTATGATAGAATAAATAACTGTACTTCTGAATTAGTTCTAAACCAGAGAAATGATAGGGCTACACCCCAAAACAGATACAATTCAAGTATGTGTAATGTTGGTACCAATTTTAAAACAGGTGTAAGTATTAAAAAGGAAAATCACGCTTATGTTATTATTTTACCCCCTAAAGGAGCTAAAATGCCTTTTAAAAACAACTATGGAATATTCTCTGGAGGTATAAATTCTATTATTCAGGCACTAGCAAGACAAAGAGCAAAAGGAGAAATACATCTCATTCTCCCCAAACCAAAAGATTTTGACTTTGAATCCTTACAGTTTGAGGAAGTAGAAAAGAAAGAAACATTCGAAGAATTTTATACTTCAGTAATGGATCTCCAAGAAGTAGAGTATAAAGTGAAATACCTTCCTTTATCATCACAGGATGAGCTACTTAGTATTTTTTACGAAAAAGAAATTAAAGAAAATATTAAACAAGAAATTGATTTTGTTAAGTCACTAGACAGATTAAATAAGGGTAGATTAGATTTTCCTGAGTACAGGTTATTTAAGCTAGATGAGGGAGAAGCTGTACTAGCTAAAAAATATGATTTCTATGGAAATGATCTATCTTCCTATATCACCTATTGTGCTATTACCAACCAATTTATCAATTGTAAACTAGTTTCAAATAATAAAATACCAACCTTAATCTTTAAATATGGAGAGATACAAAAGGGATTGAAAGAATATTGTAATACATACTACTTCAAAGATGATAAGAGAATGCATATATATTATTTTTATAATGATTCGCAGTTTTATAACATATTCAGAGATGATTTATTCAATAACTTTCAACTTATATTGCAAACTTCTAGTGGGCAAAATCTACCTTTAAAGAAGAATGGAACAGCTAAGCACAACAAAAATTTTGAATTACAACTTCTTAGCTTTGTACAACATTTTGGTTACCCCAATAATCCAGTGAATAAGTATAAGTATTTTAAAGATGGAGAGCTTTATGATGGACAATATGATAGAAGCCAATATTTTCTTGAAGGTTTAGCTCATGCTGAAAGAATAAACATTGATGATGTTCAGAACAATCCATTAGCCACTAGAAGACTTAAAGCTTTTAAATTTTTATCATTTCTAAGGCAACAAATAATCAATTCAGAACAAACTATTACCACTCAACAACAAGGCACATTTCAATTTGTATTAAATAAGCCTCATGCTGATTTTATCCCACAAGACAGAATAGAAGAATTTGGGGAAATGCTAAAACATTTCCTAGAAGAAGATGACATACTGGCAAAATATGAGTTTAAGGATAGGCTTTTGAAAAAAGAAAGAGATAAACAAATTGAATCTCTGTATAGTATCCTTATAGCAGACTTTTATAAGACTGAAAACTATAAAGAAGCTACAGGAGATAGAAGAAATGGAAAGAAAATTCATCACATTAAACCTATTCCTAGTTATGGAGTAGTAGATTATGTTTCTCAGCCTGATTATGACTATGAAACTTTACCTGAAGGCTTTTTTGAGGCAAATGCACTTTCTGAGGAAGAAGTAAAAAATATAACAGAACAAATAAGAAGAAATTAATCCGTCCATAATCCCTAAGTATATATATAGGTTTTGGGAAAAATGGACGTGTGAAAAATATAATCCCTGTACTCTAGAAGCACAGGGATTTATTATTTTAGTTTAATTCTCTTTTCTGTATGAAGAATATATTACCCTCCTGCTGTACTAGCCTTAAAATGGATAGTTTTCAGCTAATGACACAAGGGGTTCTTTTTAAATCTCCCCAATCTTAAAAATCTATGATTTAACAACGCACGAATTCAGAGGAGGACAACTCTGTTGTAGTTTTGTTCCAAAACTTTTGGTATACAAAATTACAAATTTTTCAGGACAATATCAATAGCTTTAGCCCTATTCATAAATATTTGAAGCTAATAGCCAAATTGTAATTCACTCATAAAATAATTCATTTTTCAACCTTCTAAATTTTAAAAATTATGCAATTAAAGCAATCACAAAGACAACAAGTCAAGTTAAGACTTGGCTTGTCTGGAGCTAGTGGATTTGGAAAGACCAAATCAGCCTTATTATTAGCCTATGGAATGACACAAGATTGGAGTAAAATAGCAGTAATAGATACTGAAAACTCTTCTGCTTCCTTATATTCTGATTTAGGAAACTATAATGTATTGGATCTACAAGCTCCTTATTCACCTGAAAGGTACATTCAGGCAATTGAATTATGTGAGAAATCTAACATTTCAGTGGTAATTATTGATAGTGCATCCCATGAATGGAATGGTACAGGAGGTTGCTTAGAAATCCACGAGAAGTTAGGTGGAAGATTTCAAGATTGGGCAAATATAACTCCAAGACACCAAGCCTTTATCAATAAGATTCTACAATCTAATTGCCATATCATTACTACTACGAGGAGAAAGATTGACTATTCTCTTGATGTTGGAAGCAATGGTAAAACACAGGTAGTAAAACATGGAACTAAAGAAATCACAAGAGATGGTTTTGAATATGAGCTAACTATTAACTTTGAGCTTATCAATGAGAATCATCTTGCTAAGGCTTCAAAGGACAGAACAGGATTATTTATGAATAAGCCTGAATTTCTTATTACTTCTGATACAGGAAAGCTGATTTTAGATTGGTGTAATTCAGGCTCAAAAACTAATCAGACTCCAAGTTTTGCCCCGAGTTTTACAGGAAGAAACTCTATGCCTCAAATAAACCCAAAGGATGCTTTTGAGTGTCATGATAATGAAAATGGATTTATTCCAAGTCAGGACTTATCAGATACTTCTGAATTAGAGGTATTTGAATCTATTGGAAAGTGTAATACCATTCAAGAATTATATACTCTTTACAAAGCATTTCCTCAGTTTCAAGCTAGTTTAAAAGTAGATTTTGAAGCTAAAAAATCATTAATTACCAATCTAACCAACCCTCAAAACTTTTCACAAAATGGACACTCAAAGTTTCAGTAAAACTCCCAACATTATAGAGGTAAGTGTAAGACCTCAAGAAGCCCCTGTAAATCTAAAGCTGAGAAGTGTAAGCAATACTACTTCTGTAGAAAATAAATCAATTAGAGACATTTTCCTAGATGATAATGAGAGCTTTGAAGATGCAAAAGTATTCTATCCCAGCAAGATGAATGAAGAATCTAAGCCTGAACCTAAAAAAGTAGTTCAGGCTTTTTTAATACCTGTTTCAAAGGAACAGAATTATGGCGATACCTCTGCTGAGCTAGATAAAAGTGGAGACAATCAGCATAAACCTTTTATTGTTGCCAACACATCAGAAGCAACATTACATCATCTACAAAATGATTGTATCATTCCTGTATTTAGTAAGGACAATGAAAAAACTATTGCACATCAGGAGTTTATTGAAGTTGTTTTAAGTGCTGTTCAGAAAGTTTTTCCACATCACCGTATTACAGAACCCGAAATTAAGGTTTCTCACCAAATAAAAGGCAGAATTCCAAGTGCAATCCATAAGCCTGTAAAGGAACTTTTAGAACATGAAAAGACTATGTACTATGAGAGAATGGCATTCATTGTAAAAGTTCCAACTATTACGGATATTGTAAATGGAAATGAACTTTCTCTTACCATTGGAGGAGTACGAAGTTACAATTTGGAAAACCTTTACAATAAGAAGTCTCTGGAAAAGTTCAAGTTCTTCATAGGTTTTCAAAATCAAGTTTGTATGAATCTCTGTGTTAGTAGTGATGGATTTGTAGAAGATATGAAAGTTGGAAGTTCACAAGATTTATATTCTAAGGCTTTAGAAACCATGCAGAATTATAATGCAGAGCTTCATCTCATGGAAATGAAAGAGCTTACACAGGATTATCTTTCAGATCATCAGTTTGCTCAGCTTATAGGTAGAAGTAGATTGTATCAGCATTTACCCAAGTCTGAAAAACAGAATATTCCTTTGTTAAACTTTAATGACAGTCATATTAATACTATGGCAAAGGATTATTATGAAGATAAGAACTTCTGTAGATTAGAGGATGGTAGAATTAATCTATGGGATGTTTATAATCTCTTCACACAGGCTAATAAGTCTTCTTACATAGATACTTTCCTAGATAGAAATTTGAGTGCTTTTGAATTTACAAAAGGTATTCAGAAAATACTCAATGGTAGTTCTTATTATCATTGGTTTTTGAGTTGAGATGTATCCCATAGAAATATGGGATACTTTTAATATATTTATAAAAATCAACAAAACAATGATATTTGACATAGCAGGTAAGTCTAAAGAGATACAATCAATAATTTCAAGGTACACAAAAGAAAGTTTTGTGACTTTTTTAGCTGATTTTATTCGCAACAATAACTTTAGAGGTGCTACTGGGTTTTCTGAAATAATGAAATCTAAACTTAAAGATTCACTATACCTTATTGCTTTAAGACTAAGTAGTAAAGAGAAAGGAAAAGAAGAGTTTAAATACAATGTTCCTAATGAAATCATATTAACTGATGTAGTTGGGAGATTAAATGGTATTATAAGTAATTATCTAAGTTCAAACTATACGCCCTCATATTTAAATGGAAATGTTGATGAACAAAAAAAAATAATTATACATGAAGGTACATTTTACAGTTATTTTTTAAATGGTGTTTTAAATTATAGACAACAAGAAATAAATCATGTTGTTAGTATGTTTTCACCTTATAAAGATAAAATTAGAGAGAAATTAGGAATAGAATTAAATACTTTAATTGATATGTGTAATCATTCTGAAAACTTATATAGTAAAAAAGTCAAGAATGGCTATGCCAAAATAATCAAATCACCAGAACTCTTAAATTTATTTGATCAGGTTAATAAAATAGGATCTACAGAATTCAATCAACTATTGTCAGAGTTACCACCTAGTGAATTTGACCTGTTTATGGATTTTTATGAAAAACCTCATTCTGCATTAATCTTTACAAAACAAGATTTTTATAGTAAGTTTAATGAAAAAGAAACAAATATTTTTTGTGAATTATTTTCTATTGATATTAATAACGAAATAGACTATTTGTTTTATACAAATACTAATCCTCTCGAATTGAAGCCAATAATTAAATTGAATGATAATGAATATTTAAATATATATCAAAAGCAATTACCAACATCTTTATATAAAATACTGTATGATATTTTAGGTACTACTCAAAAAGAAAAAACACATCTTAATCACCGAAGAGGAAAAGTTGTTTTTGAAAAAAAGGTTATATCCTTGTTTAAGAAAATCTTTTCAGATTCAAAAGACTTTAGACTTTATGATAACTATTATGTAAATGGTAATGAACAAGATTTATTAATTATTTGTGATAATTACGCATTTGTAATAGAATGTAAGTCTTCAAAAATTAGGGAACCCTTAAGAAATACAGAGAAAGCCTACAAGAAAATAAAATCTGAGTTTAAAGATTGTATTCAAGCTGGGTACAATCAATGTTATAGGGTGGAGAAATGTTTCTATAATGAACAAGAAGTGATAATAAAAGATAAAGTTGGCAATGTTTTAGAAATAATTAAAACAGAAAATATTAAAGACATTTTTTCTTTGGTCATAACTTTAGAGAGATTTGGTCCTATACAAATAGATTTAAGTTTGCTGTTGGAAAGAGAATCTAATGATTTAGTCTATCCTTGGTCTGTAGGAATAGATGATTTAGAAACATTCTTGTTAACTCTAAAGAAAAAAACAAAAGATCCACTGACTAAATTCATAGACTATTTAACATTACGTGAGCTTTTAAATGAAAAGGTTATATCAAGTGATGAGCTAGATATATGTGCATCATATATGAAAAATCCTAAAAAATTTAAAGAAATTGCAAATAGTAATCATGATTTTATATTGATAGAGCCAACTTTACAGAACTATTTTGATAATTTATATCACGCAAATATTCTTAATTTTAATTAGTTACTTATATCCCAATAAAAAAGGCTGTTTTTAGACAGCCTTTTTTAATTTTATACATCTGATAATATGAATTATTTACGATTTAATCTGAAAGTTGATATTATTCAACCTTATAACATCCTGCGATGTCTCTAGGTCTTTTACTTTTTAAAAGATAACAGAATGAATTATCTATTGATATAGCAATATAATTTGATTTACTTTCTTTATCTAACAATTCTTTTTCCTTTATTAATCTGATTTTCCAATTAGGCATTCCAGAAGGAGGAGTGAAATTATCAATGATTTCTTCAACAGTATTATTAAATAGATGTTGTATTAATTTTTTCAAATAGACATCATGGTCTGTATAATAAACATAATATTCCAATTCTCTAAAGTTCTCTAATAGACATCTTTTGTTAGCGTCACCAACATACCAGTATGAGGACCAATAATCATAAAATAAGTATTCATTATTTATTTCTATTGTCAATAAGGCTCTTCTTATATCATTTGAAATCTTATCACTTTCAGCACTATTAAAATGCTCATTAATAATATTTAATACCTTTTCAAAATTATTTTGTTCAAAATTTTCAATATTCCCATCATAGTCAATACAATCAAATGCAAATTCTATCCTGCCTTTAAAGAAGCTTTGATCTTCCATTCTATTGATTATGTCTTTGTACGAATCAGATTCTAAAATTAATTTAGCCTTTTTAATTTCTTCATCTGATTGATACCTTGCAAATGAAGAATTAATTTTTTCTACTTCAGAAAGATGTTTATAGATGTCTGCACATCCTGCTGATAATTCATTAACCAAATTAATAATTCCATCAAAGGTTTCAGGACTTCTTATTATGTCAGGTCTAGAACCCCCTTTCTCAACACTTCCTCTAGCAATTATATTTCTTACAACTCGTAGCCAATCTTCAAATTTAGTTTTATCAAAAACAGGATTTCTTAATAGATACTCTGTTTGAGCAAAAAATAGAACTTTTTGTGTGTAGGATGCATTTCGATCTGTTGTTACAATTTCATTTAAGAAGTCAATTGTTGGGGTATGCCTCCAAAAAGGAAAATTTAATTTTAAGCAATCAAAATTCTCTAGATTAGAGTAGATTTCAAAACTTTTATATATGTACTCAAAAGTATCTTTGCTAATTAGATTTGCTTTAATATTATTAAAATTATCTTGGATTTGAGAAATTAAGGTAACCCTATTTGCATTTCTTTCTAATGATATTCTTATCATTAATAAAGTTGAAATGAACTTCATTAATGGTACATCTATACTATTGTTTTTTTTAAAATTTTTCCAGAAAAAATCAGTCCAGTTAGTATCAATCTGAAATGCAAAAGTTTTACTTTTTTCAATATCCTCTTCCCAATTATTATCTTCAATGTACTTTTCAAAACTTGCCTTAAAGTTTTCATATGATGATAATAACTTACCTCTAGCATTCATTTTTATATACAAGTCATCAGTAAGTCCAATGTCTTCTAATAAAACATAATAAAAAGATAATAATTTCTCCTTAATTAACTTATTTAAAAGGTCTTCTACTGGGAAAAATATATCATGAATATCATCCAAAGTTCTTAACATTGAATTGATTGTAGGATCATTATCCCAAGAAAGAAAATACCATTTAGAATCTCTAATCCTATCACTTATTTTTTCTCCTTCAACAATAGCAATATCATTTTTAATTAGTGCTTCACAAAACTCTCTCGATGATATTCTTGTTTCATAAGTAAATTTTAATAATTCTTTTTTTAACTCATCTGAATTGGTATTTCTATTAGCACCATACCAATGAAGTAAATATAATGTTGTTAGCCTCTGCTGACCATCAAGAGGTTGAAAATTATCATCAACTTTACTCCCATAAATAAAATCTAATTGTATAGGTTTGCTCGAAACTAAACTATCATATATAGCATTTAAAAAATTTTGTCTGAGGTCCTTTTTGTCAACTCTTCCTTGTGCATAGTCTCTTTGGATGATAGGAATTTCTATTTTAGTCTCATTATTTAATAAATCAATAAAACTAATTATATTATTTTGTGTTGTCATTTTAAGCTAGATAATTTGATAATATTTTCTTTAAATCATTTTCATAATTCACTCTGTCTTCTTGTGTCCAAAATGAAATCTTAGGAGGATAATCACTAAAATATTTTAAAAAAACATTTTTTGTACAAAGTGGAATAAATATCCCATTTTTATCTCGATCTATAATAGTTTTTCTTTTTAGGGGAAAGACTGCATTTTTATAACTTCTATTAGTTTCTGAATCTAATAAAGTTAAATTAGATATATCATTTAAATCATCATCAATTATTTTACTGTTAAAATGAGCAATAATATCTTCATACAATATTTTAAATATTTCGTCATTTTTTGAATCTTGTTCAGAAAGTGCTTCTGCTCTTTCCCTCAGTTGCCTACCTTCCTCATTTTCTAAATCAATAAATATTTTTGCATCTGAAATCCATTCAAACCTGTTTTTATCTGGCATGTTATTTTTTATTGATGTGATATGCTCAATATCCCATTGCCCATTTTTAAAATACTCAAAGGGAAAATATGAGTTATCTTTATCATTATTTAACATGGTAACAATGTTATATAACAATAATACTTTTCTCACATTATCTTTGTCAAAATACTGTAATTCATCAATAAAAATATCTTCAACACTTCTTTTAATTAGTGAATCTAAATAATCTAAAAATTCACTCTTTGACATTTCTGAAGATTTTTCATAAAGTTCTTTAATATCTATGAAATCAACAGATATAAGATACCCTATCTTATGAAACAATGTTCTATTGTCAAACCATTCATTGAATCTTTGAAAACGCTTTTTAATATCTCCCCAAACCTCTTCTATTTCTTTTTTTGAATGCCTTTGAAATTTATTACTAAAAAATCTAAAAGTTGAATATTTATCATCCTTGTCAATTTCTGTATTCATCAATTCAAATATGAATTCTATTCTATTGATCGCTTTTTTATTTGCAGTAAGAAAATACCAGAATTTGTCTCTTTGTAATGCTTGCTCAATAGCATCCCATTCAGAAGCTATTTCTAATTGCCTTAATTTCAATTTTTCATCATGAAAGGAGAAATTTGAGCTATTTAAAAATAATGCTTTAATTAGTTCAGAGTTTGTAAGGGGGATTTTACCAATATTAATCCTTGTAAATAAGGCTACAGAATCTTCTTCTTGACTCTCGTACCAGATAACTTTAGTGTTAAACTTAAAATTTGATTCAAAGTCATTTCTATTAAAATCATTTCCTTTGCTCATAAACCAACTTTTGATTGCTTCATAAGCTCTTTTCATATAAAAGTAATCTATGTTATCATAGTTTTCTTCTTGATGTATTGTTTTTAGAAAATCTGTTGATGTTGGTCTGGTTTCATAATCCAATTCATAAAGCTTCATTCTAAAATCTTCAGCATAATATTGATTTAAGTAAAAAAGTAATATGTAAATTGAAGTAAGTCTTTGTTGCCCATCTATAACTTCATAATTATTGTCACTAATTTTTTTTACAACAATAGGTTGTAGACAGTACCAAGTCTTATTATCAGAATTTTGAACTTCTTTAGGCTTAAAGTCAGCAATATCTTTTAATAGATCTTCTATTTCATTTACTGACCATCTATAGCCTCGCTGATATTTTGGAATAAAAAAATCAAATTCTTGAAGTTCATTAATAGTTTTAAGTGATAGACTATTTTCCATTTATTCTCTTTCGGGTTTAATTAACCCAAATCACGCAGTT
>NZ_JBVYOF010000029.1:0-116132 GCF_056133985.1 Chryseobacterium sp. L12
ATCGCTTATTTTTTTGTGCAGCTACGGAGTTGGATATTAGAATACTAAAATACTGTTGTTTTTCTAGTGCGGAATTTGGGTTTAAGTTATCAGATTTTGTTGAGATAAAAGTAATTTGATTACAATAAAAACCTCTTTAAAGATTGCTATTATTTTTAATTACAGACTCTATTGTAGACTATCAAGCTGCACCTTCCGAACCGTTAGGTTTATATGTTGTATAATCACATTCAATTCTTATATTTCTAACTCTATCTGCATAACCAGGCCAAGCATTTTCACTATTATATTCTACACTCAGATAACTTGTAGATAAAAGCTCATTATTATCTGCATTATAAATTTTACATTCTATAAACTTATTGTCTTCCTTAAAATCTGCGTTATAGTAAAAATTCAAATGATCCCAATCATCATAATGATTGGTAACAGTATCACTAGATTTATATGTATCTCCCCAATTTCTTGATTGTACTCTATACTGAATTGGTATCTCAGTTTTATTAACGAATTTAATATTTGTGTTTATGATTTTAATCTGCTTTCCGTAATCTTGTTTTTCTATGCGCAAATAAAATTTTTTACTTTTTAGTATTCCAAATTCAAATCCATCAGGGATTGTCGGCAAATTATTCCCGAATAGCCTCTCTATTGTATAACGTGGATGCACTTTATATCTTAAAAGATAGTACTGAGTTCCTACTAACCCTTCAACTGGAAATTCTTTCGCTTTAATATTGTAGGGTGCATTTCCGAAGAAGTATTTTTTTTCTTCCTCGTAGTCATATCTACTATTTACCTGAATAATCTGATCTTCCTGATCAGATGAATTTATAACAATAGGAAATTTCTGATCTCCGGTGTTGGTGCTATATTCAATATATCCATTCAAACTATTGGCAAGGATAGCTGCTTCCTTATTGGTAAGCACATCTTCTTTATGTCTTAAAGAATCTATTAATTTCCCAAATTGCCTTTGAGTAGGATAATCTCCTGCTTCAAAATAACTTTTTAATTCCTCTCTTGAGGTTATTTGATTTTCTTCCATGATTTAAATGTTTTCTATTTCTTTCTTAACAGTTTTTTTTTAATTGTGATTACTGATATTAATTTTAAACTTCTATTTTCTTAAAAATTTTTAGGATTGTATATTGTATCTGAAGCAGATATAATTTTCGGAAACAGTTTTTTCTGATCGTTTTTTAGAGTACAAAACTCATCTTTTTTTCAATTATCTGAAAGTTTTCAGGACTGTCTATTCTGTAGTTGCAGTAGTTAAACTTTTTCAGAGAAGAAGGTTGCTGCTTCGTTTTCAGAGTACAAAATTCAATCTTTTTTTGTTTCCCCAAAAGTTTTTAATGCTGTCTGTTCTGTAGCTGCAGTAACTGCTTTTTTAATTGTCTTAAATTAAATTTTTTAGGAATTATTAGGATCCAGCTGTTCTATATTTAATAATCAGCCAGACAGATTTTGGAAGTGATTTTCCGAACCATAAGTCATCCTTTACAAAAATTCCGCAAAGCCATAAACTTTGCGGAATTTTATCTTTAGCATAGAAAATTTATAAGAACTTAATCCTGTTTAAAAAAGAAATATACTACAGCTGCCCATTCTTTTCTAATTCCTCTTGCATAACCAATAGTACTGTGGCTGCTGTTTTCTACCGTCCCATCGTCTTTAATATAACCAATCGTACTGTGACTTCTATTTTCTACCGTTCCGTCTTTTTTTACGTATCCTACAGTAGAATGACTTCTGTTTTCGATAGTTCCGTCACTTTTGATGTAGCCAATCGTACTGTGACTTTTGTCTTCAATAGTTCCATCGCTTTTAATATAGCCTATTGTAGAATGGCTGCTGTTTTCAATGGTTCCGTCACTCTTGATATAACCTTTCGTATTGTGACTTCCGGATTCTATAGTTTGTGCATTGGCAACAGAAAGACTGAAGAAAACTGAACAGATAAATAGTGCTTTTTTCATGATTTTAATTTAAATAAATATATGAAATATTACGCATATCGGATAATTTTAAATTATAAAATTTTGAATTTTTATATCATACACTCATGAATAAATGTTATTTATAAGTAGAAAATTCAAATAATTTACATAACATTGCAAAAAAAATCCATGAAAATTTTCAAATCTATTTCAATTGTTATTGTATTTACATTCTTCGGAATTACCGCAAATGCACAAAAAAAGAACCTTGCAACATCTTCCAAATCCGGACCTATAGAAATGCCTGCAAATACCGAAACCCAAGTTATTCCTAATGATGAAAAATTCAATAAGATGATTTCAAAAATTAATGAAATCATTGTTTTTAAGTATGATAAAAGTTACAAAAATGCAGATGTATACATCATAAAAGACGGCAAAGAAACATTGATGTACAAAGCAAAATCAAATGACACAGGGGTTGACACAAAATTAAAAGCAAGAATATACAATAAGAAAATTTATAGTCCGGACGGTAAGCAGCTTTTATTTACTTATGAAACCGAAACTGCAGCCACCAGCTTAATAAAGTTCATCTTCAATTTCCCGGAAAAAAAATCGCTTATTCTTGATTTTTCAAAAATGTATGAAAGTGATGCATATACTATGAGCAAATCAGAAACTTTTGAAAAGTATCCTATCTTTTATTATTATTCATTTTATACTAATGCAAAGAATGAGTAAGGTTTAGCAGGTAGTCATTTGAATATTTAATTTTTGATTTAGCAACGGCACCAACTTTTCCGCTGGCAATAGTTGAAATACTCTCGGTAAAGGCTTTTATCATTTCCATGATTTGCGCAGCATGCTGAATGAAGAACTTCATCACATCAATAATTGCCATTGCCGCTTTTATAAATGCTCCGACCGGAGTCAGTAAGCCCATGATCCATTTGGTACCCGCCTGAATGACCAGTGTTTGGATGGTATCCATAAAGTATTCATCACAGTGGCTTTCAAATCAGCAAACTGGTCTTTCAGATGTTCCCAAAGTCCGGCAACGCCTTCTTTACGAACGATATGCACTATTTTGAAATGACATTTACCCACAAAAAAAGCGAGAATTTTATTTCTAAAAATCTCGCTTTTAACTTAAAACCAAATAAATTTTGTTTGAATGTCAACAAAAATTTTCTTTTTCGTGAGAAGTTTTACCACATATAAAATAATACTTCTAATTTTAAGAATATTGTTAATTACTTATTTAAAAATATCTTAAAATCTTCTAGCCTTTGTTTATGATAACTAAAATCTTTATCGGGAAATATTTTTGGTAACAAATACCCACATACTTCCATATGATGTACTACTGCATCAAGTCGGCTGGTCTCTTTGGTCACATTATGTCCTAAAGATGATGAAGCCATTCCTTCGCTGTAAGGATATATGGTAAGCCAACGTTGCCCTACCTTGAAATCTGCACATTTAGTTTTTATTTCTTCAAAATCCAAATAAAAGTATTGCCATCCGCAAACAGCCATACTGTCTATCATTGCCTGATAATAGCTTTCTAAACTAAAATTGGTTTTAAAAAAACGACCATTATCCAAATATAAAATATCGAAAGGATATTTTTCTTTGGTACGATGGAAAATACCATAAGTACCATTGCCCATACCGTGAGCCGATTTACAGAATAAAAATGTTTCTTCTTTTAAAAAACGTTCTTCTTCTTTGGTGAAATAGGGATGCTCGCAACCAATAGACTCATAATCCGGAGAATGTGATACTAACGCACTTGAAAAACCCCAATTTTCAAATCCACCATACAGGTAAATATTTTCCAAAGTTATTTCCCAGTCTAATTCTAGATGGCTTATTCTTAGCCATTTCAAATCTCCATCTGTAATTTCTCGTCCCCATTTATCTAAGAAATCTTCTTTTGTATACATTACTCCAAAAGAGAATTGTTTATCAGAATAATTTACTTTTTCTTCTAAATTATCTTTAATCGTATAAAAACCTGATCTTGATTTAATATCGGCTACAAAATCTAATACCTTATTTATCATAATTAAAAATTTATTTGTCTATTTCTATCTAACGCTCTAAACCTGCTAAAGTTATCAGCATCTTCTCTTTTCGTCCCTATTATTTTTTCAGAATATTCATCTCGAAAATCATCAAAATCTCTGAATTTATTATTTGTCTTCTTATTTTTCAAATATAAGAAAACTTCTTTGGCAAATTTTTCAGAAAGTCCTAAATCGCCAAAAACACGTACAATAAGGGTATCACCCAGTTCATTCACAGGTATACTGTTGGCAACAGGCTGACTTTGCGAAAATTCCATTTCTTGTATTCTTTTTTTATCACCTTTTGCGTCAAATTTCCCATCTTTCATCAAATGTCCCCATTCTACCGTTAATTTTTTAGGAAACGCTCCTGTACCATTTTTGTCACCATGATGATATTCATCTACCGTTGCTTTGTAATACAGTATTTTATGTTTTTGTGCTTTCTCTCGTTTGGCGTGGTTTTCTATACTTTGATCCATTTCTCTATTCATCCTATTGGAGATTGGTTTTAAGTTCCAGTTGGTATTGGGCCCGTGCAAACCATCATTTAGCATATGTCCTCGTATATAAATTGTTCCATCTCCTTTTTTATTAATATCCTGTGCAAACTTCCATCCCGGCGGATTTGCAGAACCCGGGCTTGCTCCTTTGAATTCACCTTGCAAATAGGTAAGTGGAGAAGCTTCTACATAATCTCCTGCCATACCATTACTTTGCCAAGTGGTTTTCGTTTTTACCTCGGTCTTTTTGCCCCCACTAAAACTTGCTTTTTCTAATAGGTTTTTTAGAGAAAGTATATCTTCATCCCGCTCATTAATTAATTTATCTAATCTTTTTTGGGAGTCGGTTTTACTACCTTTAACATCTCTTTCACTATTTTCTTCTCTTAATTGCTCTAACTTTAACTCGGAAATTTTTGGTTTTACTTTATTTTTATAAAATTCTTTGGCGTTTCTTAATTTAGTGACATTCCCGTCATTACCTTCTTCTCTGCTAATAGAAATTTCACCATCCAATTGTACCTCAATAGGTTTTGGAATACTGGCAAGTATTATGTTTTCAGGTTTAGACTTGCTTTCTGGGTATAATTCGTGATGACTACCATCAGCGGCTGTAAAACTTACTGTTCCCATAAAGAAATCATAAATTTTATTTCGCACATCTTGCGTTTTCTTTTTCCCTTTATTATATAAGTTTTTAACTTTTTTATCAACGTCCAATTTACTTAGGAATTTAACTGCCTTCCCTTTCACAAAAGTCCAGAACTTCACAATCGCATTCTCAATACGCTGTCTGATTTTACGGATCACTCCCAAAACCTTATCCGCCAATCCGCCAATTCCGAGTAAGGAAGCTAAGAACCCAATTAAAACAGGAACAGCTTTACCCAATGCATTTTCTATAGATTTGGCTACAACGCCAACTTTTCCGCTGGCAATGGCTGCAACACTATCAGTAAAGGCTTTTATCAGCTCCATGATCTGTGCAGCACGCTGAATGAAGAACTTCACGACATCAATAATCGCCATTGCCGCTTTTACAAATGCCCCAACCGGAGTCAGCAAGCCCATAATCCATTTAATACCCGCCTGAATGACTTGGGTTTGGATGATTTCCATAATGGTATCCATTACCGTAGCTTTCAAATCAGCAAACTGATCTTTCAGATGTTCCCAAAGTCCGGCAACGCCATCTTTACGGACGATTTGTACCATTTCAAATCCGGTTTCCAGAACTTTCATCACCGGTTCTCCAACCACTCTTGAACCAATAGCTCTGATTCCGTTCCAGGTTAAACCAAGCACTTGTGTGGTAATAGAAAAAATTCCTTTAAGAGAAAATGCATCTTCAGGCATAGTAAGATCAATGCCTTTTGCTGCTCCTGTCAACCAGCCAAAGAAACCTGTTTTAAGATGCGTCCAGATATTGGCTCCAAAGTTGGCAAATCCTTGCCCGACACCAGCAATAAGGTTTTTAAAGAATCCTATCGGGTCTGCTATAATTGCCATTACTACATCTACAATACCGGATAACAAATTGGTCAATGTATTTTTAATTTCGATAATAAACGCAAATACTCCGCTTAATGCATTCAGTGCTTTGTTGATAAAACCGCTGTTCTGCGTTTTCAGTTCTTCAATTCGGGCATCTATACTTGCTACGTTTTCAGCATATTTTTTAGCCAGAACATCAATGAGCGCATCTTTTTTGCTGTTTACGCTTTCTTCAAGTGCATTAAACTTAGTCTGAATCTCGGCAATCGCATCCTTCCCTATTTTTCGCAAACTTGGTGATAAGCTGTTGACATACGTCTGTACATCTTTCTTGCCTTTGGCAATTCTGTTTTTGGCAGCATTAAGCTGATTGGTAACATAGGTTGCAATGTCGTCTATATAACGATCCATTGTTTTAATATACAACGATTTACCACTCACAAAATATTTATTCACCTCTTCCGGAAGTCCGGTTGCTTTGTCCCAAAGCCATAATCCCGCAGTCGCTAAAGCACCATACTTTGCATACGCATCGCCATAGCGTTTCTTTTTGTAAGCGCTCATTCCCTTTTTTACATGATCTTCAAATGCTTTTTTGGCAATTTTACTACCGTAATCAAACATCTCGGCAACTTTTTTATCAAGCTTGTTTAAAATTGTATCTACCTCAGTTTTGGAACTGTTGTAAATACTGTTGATATGATCTGCTATTTCTTTTCGTTTCTGGGTATCTTTGGTTGCGGTGTTCTTTTGCTCTCCATGTGCATGATTCAGTCCGCCTTTGCGGGCATTGTGCATTCCACCAATCTGATGAGCAGCCTGCGACTGCGCTTCGTTACGGGTTTTAGACAACTCACCTTCTTCATTCTTTCTGAATTTCTTTGTTTCAGCAACACTTTGATTTTTAGCTTTATTTTTTTCGTCCAAAGCTTCAGTAAATGTAGGTTCGTTGGAGTTTGCGAGCATTTTATCGGTTACTACATGAGCTTTCATCTCACTATCAATGATATTGGTTTGTTCCTTCACAGGCTGCTCAACGCTTGCCGAGTCTCTTTTGTAAGGCATTGCTTTTGACACATTCGGAACACCAGGAACCTGCCCCACAATTGGCGTAGGCATTTTAGCAACCGCTCGAACAGGCTGTGCAGCCGTGTTTGGTTTGGAAGCTGTAGCTGAAGCAATATCATTGGATGCTGCATTTTTCTCGTTCTTAACATCGCTAACAGCGTTTTGATTTACCTGCTGTATATTGTTGTTTTTCTCAAAATCATCAGCTTCTGCTTCATCTTTAGGAAGTCTTATTCCTTCAATTTTCTGCTTCAGCAAAGCTTTAAATTCTGCTTTACTGAACGTTCCCGGTTTTTGAGCATCCATATGATCGACTTTGCTTGCCTGAGCCATACTTTCCCGTTCATTAACGGGTGACGGTGCGGCAGCTTGTGCATCATTGCTTGCTTTTTGTGCAGGTTCGTGACGTTTTTGAGACTGCGCAGTATTTGTAATTTTTCCTGTTAATTCTGTAAATGCAGAATTATTTTTAGCATCAGGAAGAGATGTAACTTCTGCAGCTTGCTCTTGAGTTGTATCTACAATTTCTGATGCAGACTTTTCTTCTGCAGCATTCTCAGATTTTACTGATTTCCCTTCCTGAGCTTTTTTATTTCCCTGATGAACCGCTGCCTGTTCCTGTATCGTTTTTGGCAGATAAATGCCGGATTTTTGATCGTTGTAATCTCGTGCCTTACCAATACTTAAGGTCGTCACATATTCTTTCTCCATCTCTTTGGTTTCAGGATGATTAACATCCCCGGTTTGCGCTAAACTTTCCTGATGCTTTCCAAACGTAACTGCTGATCCCTGATCGTAAATCGTCTGCGAACCATGAACCGGTAAAATACTTCCGTTCCGGCTTATTTGACTGATTGCAGGATTCCCGTCATTGCGACTGGAAACTGCATGATTTTGTACTGATGCATCTGCTACTTCTCTTTCCGGTAATGAAATAACCGCAGATTCCCGAGGATTTTGTTTTTTACCCTGACTATGATGGGCTTTATTGTCTGTTTCTAAAGGTTTTGTTGCTTTCATGGACTAATGTTTTTTATATACATAGTTTTAAAAGATATGTACAAATGATATTGATGAATTCAGGATTTTGTCCCGAATCTGAAAAAATACACCGTGTAGATTTTTTAGAATTAAAAACCGGAAGCGGCATTAGCAATGTGATGAGAAACACGCGCGCTTATCCGCTTCCGGTATTGAGTCCTCACGTTTATTAGTTTTCCTGGTTCAAAATTCAATCTTTTTTGTGAGAATCCCCTTCATTTCAGGGGATAGATTCTGTAGCTGCAGTAAACTCTTTCCATACTGTTTTACTGTATGACATTAGGTGTTCTGATAAAAAAGTTTTACTTTCATATCAATAATCAGTAAAGAATCTTCTCGTCATTTTACAATTGAAAATTCCACGTAATAGTTTCATGGTTTTTTGATTTTTATAAAATCTCCATAATTTCATCTTACAATCTGCCACTATGGAGATTTTACCAAATCAGTTTTCTTTTTCTTCCTCTCCGGAATTTTTATCAGTTTTAAATCCGGTATGATTTCCGATATGAAGATTCACTACTCTGTCAATCCACTCAGGAAGATTATTGGTGATCATCTTGAGATATTTATCATAGCCGTAGCCTAAGACGAATAATACTCCGGTTGAATACCATTTGTTATCCAATTCGGCTCTATTCATCAGATAACTCATCGTAAAGCCGACTATCATAACGATCAGCAACGTGACGAAATGTTCCCACAATTGCTTTTTTTCTTTGTTCTGTATTGAGATCAATACCCTTAATAATCCTCCTGAAAATGCAATTGCAGTTCCGATTAATAAGGCTTTTATACTATCCAGATTCATTTTTACAGGTTTTGCTGTTACTTAATTTAAAATTTTGATTTTCAAAACTTTTAGATGTTTATTTATTCCTGACTGAGTATATACATATCATCTAAAAACTTCTTGCTTTTCCGAATATTTTCTTTCTCATTTACATAAGCCAGTTCGTCGATAAGGTCGTCAATTTTCTTATGCGGTTTGTGTTGCTTTTCTTTGCTTTTCTTATTTTTTTTCTTTTTCATGATTAATAAAATTGTTAAATGGCAAATATTTTTTTTAAATCTTCTGAAAATTGATTTTAAACAATCTAAGATGAGACTGAAAGACTCTTAAAAGCAGTTTTGAAATTAGTCATGGGGCTCTTAATTACTTTTAATCTTTTCCTAATTTATATTACTGAAAATCAACCCTGTAGAATAATGTTATAAATGGTTCTTTCGGACAAAAACAACATTTCTGTTAATTCAGTTACAATTACTTTCATCTGTTTATTTTGGTTACGCTTTACATACTCAATAACAAAATCTTTCCTTTTCTCTATTAATTCTTTACTTCGTTTCATGTCTTATGTTTTTGTGAATTAGTTAGTTTTTTAGTTTTTTACTGTTTTAATTTGATTTTATAAGAACCCCTGCAAAGGCAGATTTTGCCCTCGAATGGATGACTAATTATGTTTTAATTTTTGTGTTAAGCCTGAAAGGTATTTCCACCCGGAATGACATACCCGCTTAGTTTGATTTTACTTTTTTGTTTTATTCTATTATAACGCTAAGTAACCGATGACACATACAGTCCGTACATTATTTATAATTCCCACAATTTATGCGTAAATAAGATTAATATTCAAATGTTGCATATTGCCAAAGAAGTGTAGCAAAAATTTGTTCTTCAAAATGCATTATCGTTTCTGATGGCTGTAATTAATCAATATTTTACATACCAAACAGGACTGTATATTTACATTTCGGATTATTTTTAAGAAATAAAAGAGCGAGATTTCTGCTTTATATAAGAAATTGTTTTTAAAAACGCAATTTTATCATTTATACAAAATAATATATGAACAAAATTCATTTAAATACGTTTCAAATAAATGAATATTTTACATTTTTAAACTTTAAAAACTCCTTTTACTTTGTTTACAGCTGAATAAAACAAAAAAAGTAAAATCTAAACGCAAATGAAAATTATAGATCAACACTAATATAACTTCCTGATTATAAGAATTTATTAAGCTTATATAAAATTCCAAGAATCAAAATAAAATTAAGCAATCAATATATTTTTGTATATTTGCATTGTTGTTTCTTAATAGCGAGACAAATATACGAACAATGTTCGTTTTTCAAAATAAAAAATGAATATTTTACGTATTTTTTTAACAACCAACTATAAACGTATCAAAATGAACTATTTAGAATTTAAAGAAATCAGAAAGAAACTCAAAATGAAGCAGTCTGATATAGCAAAATCTATAGGAGTTGGTACCAGAGCTGTACAATATTGGGAAAAAGGCGAACGCAAGATACCGGAAACAACTGCCTATTTTGTCAATAACTTACTTCAGGAACAACAGAAAAAACAAAATGAAGCTGCGTCTCCCGTCGTTTTTTCAGACTTAAAAATCATGTATGTCCCTCTTGCCAATCAATATGCACAAGCTGGCTACCTGAGCCGGTTTGCAGATGAAGAATACATAGAAAGCCTGCCTACAATTCCTTTTAGTGACGATGTAGAACACCGTGGTGAATATATGTGTTTCGAAGTTAGAGGTGACAGTATGGATAACGGATCATACGAAAGCTACCTGGAAGGCGATATTATTTTATGCAGAAACATAAGACAGGATTACTGGATGAGCAAGCTGCATTATGATAAATGGGATTTTGTGATCGTTCATAAAGAAAAAGGAATTTTGGTAAAACGCATCATCAACCACGATGTTGAAAAAGGCATTATTACAGTTCATTCCCTGAATGAATATTATGATGATTTTGAAATCCATCTGAAGGACGTTGCAAAACTTTTCAATATTATCAGTACGAGACGTAAAAACAATAGAAGATAATTTGCCTCATCTTTAATAAAAATCCTCAAAAATTTGAGGATTTTTATTTTTAAAATCTATCTTTCTTAATTTAGAAACAATTTTAAATGTAAATAGTTTTAGCATTATTTAAAAGGATGCTCATGGATGCACTTTTAATTTCTGCCGATGCACTCTGTGTGAAAGGTGTTTTTCCACCGCTTGTATCGCAGGCTCCGAGAGACAAATCTCCATTCACCCGTACAGTCTGGCTGGCTTCCAGAATAATATCAACAGTAATTTTCCCTTTTACCGTTACAAAAACCGGAATTTCTGTACGTTGAGGATCTCCATCCGGAGTCTGCCTTACCATAATAAGCGGAGTAAGGTTTGACTGCTCTAGAATACTTCCATCACCTTCTACATAAATACTCGCTGTTGCACCAGAAGGATTACCATTCAGATTAAAGGTCATTGGCACATCAGATTTGTCCCCTTCTAAAGTAAATGATAATTTGCTTTGTTCACACTTACCAATGGGTTCATCTCTCCCAATTTCTGTATATACAAATTCTGCTTCTGTACAGTCTGTACCACGATAAATTGAGAAATTATGCTCTGCTGAAATCCTGTTACATTCAATTTCTTTGTCTAAAAATAAAAGCTGCGAATCTATATGCAAATGTGCAGGCGTTTTTTCTGATGTAGCAAAAGATGAATATTCACTTATTCTAAGGGTAATTTTCCCAGCTTGTGTCGGCGTATAAACAAATGGTAAAGATTTTTGCTCTGTTACTCCGTTTTGCAAATTCTTAGGAATTTCAAAATCTTGTATTACCTTATTATCGGTTCCTAAAATCTCTACAGTATTGTTAAAAACATCATCACATCTTCTGTAGTGTATTTCATGAGACAAATTCATCGGTATTCCGACAGCTGATTGAGCAACATCTACTGTTGCAGAAACCCAACCAGGAGAAGTAGATAACTCAGTTATATCTAATCTTGCATCATTTACATTCGATAAATGGTCGCAAACCGGAACTTCTGCTTTTTCTTTTTGATAAGAAAGTATATTTGAAGTAGCTGAATGATTTTTTGCATCAATGACCACTGCTCTGTAATAATTCCTGCCAACTGAACTGATAGAATCTGTAAAATTTCCTGTAGTAAGATTTGCACTAAACGTGTTCCATGTAGTACCATTTGTACTTTTCTGGATTTCAATATTTGCAATATCATTATCAGGATCAGTTGCATCGACATCAATAGTGTAAGTGCATGTCGACTGCGTACATGATCTGTCCGGATTTACCACACCATCATTCCATTTTAAAAAAACTGTTGGCGGATTTCTTCCCGGACAATTTCCTATTTTAAATGAACTTTCCTTTATAGCAACAGTTCCGTCCTGTGTAGTTAATGTTACCTTTAAATTATAATCACCCAGAATTTGTATATCCGGAAGACTTACTGAAAGACTGCTCCCAATATACGGTAGTGAAGGTAACGGAATTGGAAAATCTGTATATGAACCTGCCGAATTTAATTTATAGGATGCAATTGCTTTTGTTACTGGCGAAGAAGATGTATAATTTACATCAAACGTTATATTGCATTTTGCTATTGCCATTTTTAAATTATTTATTGTTGTTATTAATTAATATGTAAAGGGTGATTATGAATTTACATGATTGATAAAACACCCTTTTTCAATCTAAATGAAATTTGTAATTATGGTTATTTTTCAGAACAGCAATAATTACCCGGCAACACCTTCACAGCAATTTCCTCCTTCAGGAAAGTTAATGCTATTGATCACAATAGGAATTTCTTCATACCAATCCCTGATCGCTATATTTTGACTACATCCGCTGCCGGTTACATTCACTTTTATCGTAGGGATTCTTTTCGGATCAAGATTGTAGAACGTATAGGTTATGTTTCCATTGGCATCCGGATTCAGGCTAATGAAAGATCCGTTGCCCAGGAAATCCCAACTATATTGATAATCTGCAACATTGTCTCCTGAAATATGGAAGCTGACCGTTGTTTGGATAGAATCACCTTCAGGATATGCAATAGAAGTAATATCAATCTTTACTTCCGGTTGTGGAATAACTTTGATACTGCAATCAACAGGACTTCCATTGACTGAAAAAGTAATTTGCTGATTATGTAATTCCGGGCTTACCGATTGAGGTTTGAAGAAATAGATTCCGTTGACCAGTTCTATTCCTCCATTGAATTTTGGATCCACATCTGCAGTTACCACTCCATTGAAAGGAAGCACCGTAAAAGGAATACGCTCTGCTTCTGCACAAATAGTAGCGCTAGGCAAGCTCAGATTAATTTTAGCTTTCGGTGTACAGCAGATGTACGGAAGTGAAAAATCTGCTACAATTGTGGTATCTCTACCGCTGATCTCATAAACCATTACAAAGGTTCCGCCTTTTTCAACTCCACGCAAATGCTCCAGCCCAGAGTTTTTTTCTACATAATCATTAAAATAAGCTTTTGAAAGATCTTTATTTTTTACTAATTCTCCGAAAGAAAGCAGCATGATATCAAATCCAAGCTGTTGCTCATCCCTGATCTTTTTTATTTGCTCAAAAGCCTGCTGATAATCCATTCCCTGATGACCTTCAATATTGTAAAAAGAATTTCTGTCAATATTAAAACTCACAGGATTCTGAATATGAGCATCAGGCGAAAGCAAATCTGTATCATATCCCAAATTTTCTTTGGACGAACGATTGCTTGATTTATCAAAATTCCATGTTTTTAAAAATTCCTCTGAAACTTCATAATAAAAAGGAATTGCTTTATCGCTGAGAGAATTGAGTTTTTGTGAGGGCGTAATTTTTATTTCTGACTTATCCTCAAAATCACGAGAATATCTGAAACTTTTTGCCTGCTGCGCAAAACGACTGATTAATAATTTAATTTTTTGTCCTGCCTTATCATCATCTAAAACCGGAGAATTATAAAACTGATGCCGATATGGATCCAGCTGTATTTTTGATGTTAATTTACCCAGCATAACGTGCTTTGGAAAAGAAACCAGATCCGGAAAACACTTGGTAAATGCTTTAGGAAGCAACGCCGTAATTTCAGAATAAGTATTGGTCAAATCTTTTACAATATCGTAAACATATTGAAATCCTGCTGATTGAGTAAGAAATTCTTTTAGTTTCGCTTCAAAAGTTTTATGATCAACTTCCGGCATTCCAATAATTTTGGAGATTGCATTGATTTTTGCAAAAATACCCGCACCATACTTGTTTTTTTCTAAAACGGAGACATACATATTTTTTAAATCAAGCGAAGAAAAACCTGCATCAATTCCTCTTTCTAAAATGAGATGATCTATAATCACACGCTCCATTTTCACATCCTTCAGAATGTCTTTTTCAAACAATGGATGACGCTGAATTTCATCTTTATCACGAATATAATTAATTCCATCTGCTGTGGTAACCAGAACTTTGAGATTTCTGATCTGCTGAACTCCGTGATTATCACAATCTACTCCTCTACAAGGCCTTACTTCTTTTTCGTAGCTCTCCAAATAAAGCAGCAAATATTTATTTTCTAAATCTGAAAGTTTCTCAATCGGTTGAAAATCTGAATTCTTCTCTAAATCTGTTGCTAATTCCCAAAGTTCAATCTGCTTTTCTTCATCATAAAACGCCGGATATTTTGCTTTAAAATTGTCATATACTTTGAAATGGGTATATTCTTTCTGGTCTATGTTAATGGTTTTTAAATCACTTACATATAATTCTTCACTTACTTTATTGGTTTTATTTAAAGTGAGTAAATCTCCGTCTGTAGTAAGTGCTGCTCCCTGAGAAAGCTGTATGCTTTTCAACAAACTGTCTTTGTAAACAGGCTTTGGCTTTAGTCCGCACACAATACCTACTCCTTGAAGCAGCACTCTGGACAAACGATCCTGATCTTCGAAAAAATCTAAAAACTCATTGAACTGCGTATGCTCTATATATTGCCCTTTACTGAATTTTCGGTATTGGGTTGATATGTTACTTAATTGATTATTCATTGTTATTCATTTTTTTAATAACTTATTAAAATGCTCTGATAAACTTCATAGACAAACTTAATTGTCTATGAAGTAGTTTCACTGATTCATCCTGTCTAGAATTATCTTGTCGCTCCTGTACAAGGATTTATTTGTAAAAAATTACCAACTGGATAACCAGAATAAATTGGAGCTGGATCGTTTGCCAGGAATAATTGAGTAAACGCAACTCCTGTATGACAAGAACCTAATGCACATTCAAGAGAAAAGCTTACATAACCATCAGAAGCCCCTGCAGCTAATTGTTCTGCTTCTTCTTGAGTAATAATAATTTCACTATATCTGCTATAACCACTGCTAACATTTGGAGGATAATTATGTCTATCTTGGTTTCCACCAGTATTACTTAAATGAATATTTCCTTTTACAACACCACTTTGATTGAATGAAGTCTGACCTTCAATTATTTGTCCGTTTCCTAATAAATTAAAACTAGCTCTGTTACAAGTATGACCCGGATCTATACCATGTCTGTATTGAATAACTACTCTCATACCGCTAAGACATGCAATAGTAGACTGTCCAGTTAATTTCAATGGTGCCAATCGGTAAATATTACTACAGCCATTACTATTGGTTACTGTAAGTGTAGGATTATAAATATCTTCCTGACCAGCAATAAGATTGTACACATGAGTTTTTTTGTTAGTTGGTGCTTCATTGTTTACTATTGGAGAACCGTCACCAAAATTCCATGTAAATGTAAGACCTGTAAAATCTCCCACAACGTTAAATTCAACAGTTGCATCCGGGTTGTTTGCGTTTTCATCTGTAGTAGGAGTATCATAGATTATAGAACCTGCAGATACAGATACAATTTCCGGTTTTTTATATACGATCATTTGTGATTCTACAGGATCATCGTTAACGGTAAATGTAATGGTTTGTCCAAAATAAGCAGCATTTACCAGACTTGGATCAAAGAAACTCTGACCTGCTGATTGATTAATGGCAGTTATCGGAGTAGAACCATTTACAAATGCTTTTACTTCACCATCCAACGGAACAATAGTCATAGCAATCGGGGCATCATTCTGACAAAGCTGACTTGCCGGTAAAACCAAAAATACAGGATCTTTTTTCGAACAGCACAAATAAGGCAATGAGAAATCTGCAAGAACCTGATTGTTTGCTTCCGATTCTGCGATTAGTAAAAATAATCCGCCACGTTCTACGCCTGCCAAATGCTCTAAACCTGATTTACGCTCTAAGAAATCACTTAAAAGTTCTGTTGAAATCTCCTCTTTCTTCGGATCTTCTTTCACAACAACAACTTCCTTATCTGATCCGGGAGCTGTGAATGCAGCTTTATTCAATAATTTTAGATCACTGTCTAATTTAGATAAATTAAATAAAGTGCTTTTATAATCTCCTCTTTCCTTGCTGATGTCATCAGAAATCGAAACCAACTGCTTTCTGAGATCTTCTATTGACAATTTTCTCGGTTCGGAAGGTAAATCATCATTTCTTTTTTCACCTTTATTCAAAAGCAATACACCGACATCAAAAGGCAATCCGTATTTTACTTTCAGATCATTGATGTTTTGTACCGCAGTTTCATAAGGCAATCCTAAGTGTCCTTCAATCCTGTAGAAATCGTAATTATCAATATTATAATTCAGCGGATTCTGAACATAGTCGTCTGTTGCTAAATTAGCGGTATGATAACTTAGATTGTAAGTTTCTCGGTCTGTTTTTGTTTTTTCAAAATTCCATTGCGCCAATAAAGGCTGATCTACGTTGTAATAATAAGGTACCGCTTTGTTACCTAATCTTACATACAAATTAGAAGGCGTGATTTTCACCGGTCCGTTGTGAGATTTAAACTTATTGACTTTCTCAATAAAACGCTTAATAAGCATAATGACTCTTTCATAATTTGCATCATCACCTGTAGTTACCGGTGAATGATAAAAACTGTGACGGAAATCAGCTTTTTCTCCCAATTCCAATGTATTTCCTAAAGCTCCCAACAGCAAATGTTTAGGGAAAGAATTGATACTTGGGCAACATTCTGCATCCAGATGCAATAACAATCCTTTGATCTCATTATAGGTATCAATTAAATCTTTAAACAAATCATATCGGTACTGATAATCACTCAGACTGAAAGCAGAACTTAATAATAATGAGTTTATTTTTGTACTTACTGAAGAATCCTTGGAATAAAAAGTTTTAAAAATACTATCAAAACCAGCTGTTAGGGCAGGAACAGTATTGATCGAATCATAAAATCTTGTCTTCAATTGTGACGGTGTTGTGATAGAAGAATCCAAAATCACTCTTTTTGCTTCTATTTGTGGAAGACTGTCATAAAGTTTTTCATACTTATTGCGAAGTTGGTAAAGAGAATCTTTTGTATCTATTGTACTTAAAAGACCTTCAACATCTTGCGAACCTGCCAACAGCACTCTAAGATTAGACACCTGCTCCGCTCCTGCATTATCACAATTTGCATCTTCACAAGCCGATTCTTTATTAGAATAAGATTCCAAGTAAAGAATAACGATTTTATCGCTTAATTTTTCAATACCTTTTACCTCTTTAAAATTATCCTTTGCCTTTTGAGATTCCAACAGGTCATAATCCTGCTGTGTAATAATCTCTAAAAGAGGAATTTGTTTTGTGTCATTATCAAAATGCGGGTATTGTACATCACTTTCATAAGTTCTGTAATATCTGTAAGCATTGGCATCAAAATCGATGAGCGTTTCAATTATTTTTTTATCTGGATTGGCTACAGTTTTTTCAATTTTTCTGCGTAACGTTATTAAATCTCCGTCCGTGGTTACACCAGCTCCCTGTGTAATTACAATGGTATCAAGATATTCTTTAAGATCAATTTCTTTTCCTTTGAATATTTCTCTGATAACATCATTATCCTTGCTCATGGATCCATCTAAGAATACAGATTTAAAGCCGCATACAATTCCTACTCCGCTCAAGCGGGTTCTGGAGAGCCGGTCCTGATCTTCAAAATAGTCGATGAATTCGTTTAACTGCCCTTCTGTTAACACTTGGTTTTCGTTAAACTTTCTATATTGGGTTGTTATATTGTCTAATTTAGCATTCATTGTTTTTCAATTTTATATGTTTGATTGTCCTAAAATTATTTTTCCGTCCAGGCTGTCGTTATCTTCTACATCACAGTCTAAAAGCCTTCCCGGTCGGTAAATATTATTTAAGTGGGAAAGTTCTTCAAGTAATTTAAAAGTACTGTTGCCTAAGTTTTCCAGATTATTCTTAGCTTTATCTGAAAGGTATTTTTTAAAGGCAGATTCAAATCCCGCCAAATCGTTCTGAGCAGTCTGTTTATCGCTCATTCTGTCTCCTACCCAGCAAATTTTTGCTAAAATATGAGCCGGAATTTCCTGTCTGATTACTGTTTCAGCATACCGCCTGAAATCAGGATCCTGAAAACGATACGCAAAGCCCGGAAGAACAACACTTACACGGTAAGAATAAGGATCAAAAACATCATCTTCGCAGTCTTCTTCACAAGAAGACATGAGTACATCAGCATATTTAACAGGTGTAGCAGGAATCTCTTCATCATCTTCAGGAGAAAATACTTCAAACGTATTTCCTACCGTCATATAGCCGATACCTTCCATATTCTGAAAGATTTTAAATGTTTCATTTATCGACATGCAACCAATACCGCCAATAAGTTTATAATCTTTGAATGTAGGTTTCAGCAGTAAATGTTCTACCAGGAAAATTCCCTCTTCAGTAAAATTATATTTAAAATAATTCACTGTTTTAATGATACCATCTTTCAGCTCATCAAGCGAAGAATAAGGAGTGGTTTTTTTATGGGTAGCAATTACTTTTTTATTTTCAGAATCATCTACAATCTCAACATAATAATTACCTCCCGACGAAAAGCGAATCTGAATATTCCCTATCAAATCATACGTTGGCTGAGCTTCTTCCAGCTTCTCTAATGCATTATCCAGATCTTCCTGATCAATTTGTATGGTCTGATAAATCACTTCATGCAGATTTTTGGTGGCAGCATACTCTATTTTATATGTATTGACAGATGATAAAGTAATATTCCCTGCTGCGTCTTTTATTTTCCAACTGTAGATTGGTTTACCGTCAGTTCCCTGTGTTTCGATAATCACAATAGGAGTTTGAGATAAGTTTCGCTGCGTATAATTTTTAAGTCCAAGTAAACGCGCTATTCTTTTTTGTACTCCCGAAATATTTTTGGTATTCCAGAGATTTCCTACATCATCTAATGTATAATTGTAGCCAATTCCTCTGTCTTTACTTAATGATTTGTATTCGCCTAAAAAGTTTTCTTTATTGCTTAAAACGATTTCATCTGCAGATTTGCCGTACAAAGATTTCATCAGGAACGTATAATCACTGAAAGTTTCTGCAAAACGGGAAATCAGGTGATCTAAGACTTCATTTCGTCGTTCTACACTATTATCGAGCTCCTCGTACAATGAATCTGTAAGCTTATCGTCATCTGCATCATAATCTTTAACCAATTCATCGAAACCTTTGATATTTTTAAGAGTCTGCGTGAAATACGTTCTTTTTAAATCTCCATGAATGCTTAATACTTCTTTTACTTTTTCCAGATGTTTAAAATAACCAGCAAGAATCTGATCAAAAAACAACAAATATCCTTTCATTTGTTTCGCCAGTGCTTCTCTTTCAGGGGTTGGATTTCCTATGATTCCGGACATTCCTACTCCGTACGTATCCGGAAATTCATTTAAAATAGTAGCATAGTTTCCGATGTCATAAGAAGTTCCCTGTGGCAGAATCAATTCTTTATTCTGTCTCGCATCTTCTCTCAACACCTGCTCTTCTTTTCTAAGCGTATCTAAATAATTCTGAACCTTTTTTTCATTGATATTTAACGGAAGCGCACCTTTACTGTAACTGAAAGAACTTAATTCGCAAAGCTCCGGCTTTTTACCTTTTTCTATGCAGATCAGCCAGTCGTTGTTTTGTTTTACCACGCTGTCGCAGCCTGCAATAGAAATTTCATGAATTTCTTTCACACCCTCAACTTTCATGATTTCGCTGATCAGGTCTGAAAGACGAACTTCTCTTCTCAACTGACTGTTTCTAAGTTCTTCATCATCAATAAAACCGTTATCCAGAAGCGGACCTTCAAAAATCTGATCTGTAGCAAGATCTTTATCCAGAATTTGTTTCAGCGAATAAAAATGAACTTCCGGAGCCAGATAATGATTAATTGTTCTGATTACTTTGGCGTGTACCAGTTCTTCATCTGCTTTATTTACCAATCCGATGCGGGCGCAAACTGCAACTTTCTGGGTTTCAATTTCTTTAATATCTACCAAATCTTCACAAAGACTTCTGTTGGCATGATAACGTTCCAGAATTTTTACTCTGGTTGAAGATTTATCGCATTCGCTGTGTTCGGCATCAATATCTTCTGCATAATCTACATACAGATCATACAATCCTTTTACAGTAAAATCTCTTGTTTTTTCTCCGATTGGTTTAAAATCTAGTGTTCCTGTTTTGCAGTCAACATACAGTTTTTCGGTCTTAGGAACCAGCCAGCAATTACGGATCGGTCTTTTCTGACCGGAATTGAAACTGATGTCTATGAACAGTTTTCTGTAATCCAGCTCGGTTAAAGGTCTTGAAGGCAAAATCTCCGTAGCCTTCAGAAACTGTGTATGAATATCTTTTTTATCATCTTTCGATGCCAAAATATCTTCCATATTCAGATTCATTCTCATTCCGAGATCTGTAATGGCGTAACTCAGAACTTCCAGAGTGGTGATACCGGGATCATGAGAATTATAATCGGTCCAAAGTTTTCCGCCTAACTTTTCTATGTATTCAACACCTGTTCTACGTAGAAAATGAAAATCGGTCTGATCTTCCGTTTCTACTTTTTTCGGTATGCTAATGTGCTTATTTTCTGACATAATTATATTTTCTTCTTTTTATTATTAAATACATACATGATCTGCAATGGTAACACTGTGCTGTTTGGCAGACACCAGAATAGATTTCGGGTCTACTTCAATAAGCGACTGTCTCTGTAAAACATCATTCACCAGTATCTTGATGCCGTCAATATAATCTACGTAATACAGCTGCTCCAGATAGTTAATCAACTGATTTACATTTAATTTGATATTAAAATCAATATCTTTAGTATCTGTAAAAGCCCACGGTGAAATGTATTTTTTAATATCTTCGTCCAGCTGTCTGATGTAAAATGTCTCATCATACTGTTCAAAGAATTTCACCTTTGTTTCTACTTTTGCTTCTTTGTAATTCGGGTTGATAACCTGAGCTTTTACGTGCATTGTATTCAGTTGGTTCACGTAATTTTCAATTTTATTCAGGGTGGCTCTGCTTACTCTTGGCTGATAAATATCAAAAGCATTTTTATTTTTAAGATTCGGAACCACCATCAAGGTGACGTGTCCCGGAGCCATGTATGATTTTTCAGAAGTATGGTTTAGGCATTTTACCTTAAAGACTTCCGGAAACTCCTGCAAAACCAAATGTTCGTAATCCCATTGTGTGATGGCTCTGTTTTTATGTCTCAATCTTTCGCTTACTCTTCTGTAAAACTCAGCATCCGTTTCTTTATATTTTCCATCGAACGAATTGTAAGGCTGGCTGACAGATTTTACCTGCGGAACTCTTGTAATCAGTTTAGAAATCGTATTGGCTTCAAGACCATTATTTAAATGAGAAAGATCATTATTCTGATTCTGGAATGTTGCCAAAACAGCCTGAGTATAAATTCCCTGAATTTTGCAGACCGCATCATAACTTCTTCTTGATTTTGCTCTTATCCACACCAGTTTATCCGTAAATCTTGTATGATTGATGTTGATATCTTTAGGAATCTTAAACTTCACAATCCCCGATTCCAGAAATTTTCGTGTGTCGTTTTGCAGCATAGATTTAGACAGATCAATCCAGGCATTGCCGGAGAGAATGCTCCATTCTATATATTCTTTTTCCAAAAATGTTTTTGCTAAAGGATTTTCACTTCCTTCCAACATCTGAACCAAAAGTGAAACCGTCATTTGTGGCATTGCATCCAGACCGATGTACAATTCGCCTCCGTCCTGATGTACAGGTACAATGCTTTTTGTATCTACTTCCTTTTCGTATTGTCCGAAAACATCTTCATGGTATATTTGTACTCCGTCATTTTTTGAAGCCGCGCCGTCTGTATCTTTTCTTAAATAAGAATAAGCAGTTTCCTGGGCGCTGTAATTCAGCTCTATATCTTCTGCAAAAGGGATATAAGGTTCATTAGGAATTAGTTTATTTTTTTCTGAGCCGCTTGATAAAGCCAGTGTATACAATTTAGGATAAACATCCTGTAATGAAGACTGGTTCAGTGTTAAACGGATCGCTTCGCTCGTTCCCGACTCATTGCTGCTGATGGAAAACTGGGTTTTGTAACCATCTTTTCCTTTATTGAATAAATTAATATCCTGTGCTTTAGGATACCATATTTCCTCTTCCAATAATGCAGTATTTGCTTTAAAATATGCATCTGAAGTTACAACGGATGGGGTTTCTAAAGCTCCAAAAGCACTTAAACTGATGTTTTGATTAGGCTGAATGATGTACCCGTTGTACAAATCTTTTATAGAATCCGGCGTGTTTTTCCAATTGATGGTAATGTCTGCTTTTTTCCATTTTTTAGAAAACATTTCAGGACATTTGATATAAAAATTTGATCCTTTAATTGGCTGTGCAGTAAACGGATAATAAGGTTTTTCTGCATTTAATTCGCCATTATCATTTTTAATCTGAACAGATTTTATTCCTTTTACATCAACCGATATTGCTATGTTTTTGATGTCATTTTCTGCAAGAGCCTGATAGACATCATAGTCATTTTTACCCTCAACTATAAATCGTATAATTGGTAAATTGGTCTGGAAATTTTCTAATAATACTTTTTTATTATAATTAACAACAGCAGGAAAATTTTTAGGCAGTACAAATGACAATGATAATGAAACCGGCTGCTGTAGAGGTGTTGATACCGCTCTGCCATTTTCATCAAGCCTTACGCATTTAAATTCTTCTACACCAGATAACCATTCTTTTTCACCGCTGCAAAGTACTTTAATTGTGTCCTTAATATCCTCATCTTTAAGGTCTTTCAGTTTTTGGGAAAACTTATTTTGGAAATGAATGGTAATGTTTACTGTTCTGTCACCTTCTTTTAAATCGAATAATGATGATGCTATTGAGAAACCTAATTTTGCTTTCGGAAGCTCTTTAAAAATAGATTTATTGGGAAGTGTTTCATCAGAATTATATCCGAAAGGCCACCAATAATTGCTTTCTTCCGGCAGTTTTTCGCCTAGTCCGTCAACAGAATTGGCTACAGGAGCAATTTTTAGCTCTTTTTTCTCGGCATCATTCAGAAAACTTTTAATCTCAACCACTTTTGCCTGATTGGCGATGAGTTCTTTTCCAGTTTTGTAAATGCGCTTTTTTCCGTTGACATCTTTCTCACCGTCTAAAAGTATTCCTTCCGGAATTCTTTCCTGAATTGCTTTTTTGGCTAATTCAAAAATCACATATACTTTGTCTTCTTTGGCATCGTTTTTTTCGATCTGAAGGATTTCGTTGTAATAAAAATCCAAATGTCTTTTCGTTAAATTATTGAAAGCATTTTTTGAGAAATCCAATAATTTCAGGAAACAGACAAATAAGGTAAGGTGGGGCGTCAAGTTACTGTCTTGCTCAAACTGGGAAATAAGATCTGTAACCTGTTTTTTCATGCTTTTGTACTCTACGCTTTCTCTGCGCGGAATTGCATTGGCATCATCACCAAAGAAGAAATTTCCCCAATTTCCCTGTGGTGTTGCTGCATCATCTTTGTCAAAAAAATTTACATGTTTTGCAAAGTTGTTTGCGAATAACAGCCAATCAAACAAATCGAAATCGTGCAATTCGAGATTGCCGGGGTCTAATTCTGCTAAAAAGCGCTGCATTTGTGATTTTCCTTCACGATAATGTGAAAATGTATCTGTTTTTTTCATTTGTTTATATTTAATTTTCTATGGTCAGATGCAATACTTAATGTAATGTTTTGGTGTATTCAAAATGGTTACAGACATCCCGTAATTATTTATATTTCAGTAGCTTCACCTTTATAGAAAGGGAAAACAATATTGCTTCTTGTATTGGTATTCCTTACTTCGTAATCTATTTTTATCAACACTTCTCCTTCAAGTTCTTCCTGGGTATCTATGTCGATACTTAAAATATTTATTCTAGGTTCGTGGTATAAAATGGCACGCTCGATAATTCCTTTCATCTGGGTGATGAGCGTTAAATTCAATGGTTTAAAAAGCATTTCCTGCAGATCGCATCCATAGTCAGGAAACATCACACGTTCTCCGGGACGTGTTGAAAGTAAAATGATTAGACTGTTGTTGATGTCTTCCACATCTGTGGTCATGATCAGCTTTCCTTCGGTCTCATTAAACTCAGGCGGAAAACTCCAGCCTGTTCCTAAAAAATCTGTATTTATTTTCATATAGGTATCAATTGTTTTTAGTGATATGCAATCGCTGATTTTCTGGAGAATTTTGTCTGAACATCAATCGTGGCGATTTCATACATTGTTGTATATATTTATGTGAAGCATCCTGCATCGGTAACTCAGACTTTGTGTAGCCGTTTTTTTGCTGATATTAATTTTCTTTAAAAAATTATCCGCCTATTAAAACAGTAGCTTCACCTGCGGTAATCACGCCTCCATGCGCTGTAGAATCTCCCATTCTTGCGGCTGGTTTTCCGCCGATCATTACACTTGAAGATCCTGCTGCAATAGTATCCGGCGGACCAGTGCATATTGCTTTATCTCCTACTCTTGCTGCGGGCTTCCCTCCTATCAATACGGTGGGTTCTCCTGCCGGAATGATGGGTCCGCCAACGTGCGGCGTGGTTCCCGTTACCATCGGACAGGTATGCATATCTGTAATTCTTGCTGCCGGTTTCATGATTAATTGATTTTTACCTGAGAGCCTTTTACGACGGTTACTGCTCCTGATTTCAGTTCTGAACCCGAACTTCCTTCTGCTTTGAACTGTGCCGATGCTTTTACATTAATATTCTTTCCTTCCATCGTAATATCTCCTTTCGCTTTAATTTTAATGTCTTTTCCGCTTTCCATACTGATTCCGTCTTTATTAAGCGTAAGAATATTAGAATGTTCATCTTCTATTTTGATAACGTCTTCATCTTCATTTACAATCAGTTTTTTACCTTTTGGAGTTTCAAGGGTGTAAGAAATTTTATCATCATTAAAGATCATTTTCATTTCGCTTCGGGTAACAAATCCTTTTTCATGGTTGTCATCTGAAGCTACAATGGGAGCCGGTTTTGCACTGCTGTTCAGCATTCCCAGAACTACTGCGTCATTGGGATCATCATTAATAAATCCGATAATTACCTCATCTCCAATTTCAGGTCTGAAGAATGATCCTCTGTTTTCTCCTGCATCAAGTGTGGCTACTCTCGCCCAGATTCCATCCTCTTCGTTATTGATAATCGGGATCTGCACCAAAATTCTGTCCTCTCCATCCGGATCAGATTCCAATTGAGAAACTTTTCCGATATGCAAACCGCTGATCGACGGAATAATTCCTGAACCCGGCATTTCGCTTACATCATACGTTTCTGAAAACCAGGTTGGAGAAAGCCCGAATTGTGCATCAACCAGCCAGTTTCCATCGGAAATTTCATGACGAACTCCTGTTACGTATATTTTTCCGTTAAAACGGTTTCCTACACCTTGTAATGTTAGTGTAACTCCCGGTTTTACCGACGGAATTCCCTGAAATTTTACTCTCCCTCTCGTTTTTGCCAACTGCTGGAACGTTGCTTTAGCATCACTCCAATCCTGAAGTTCGCTTTGGGTAAGATTTCCTCCGTGTTTCAATTGCAAATCTTCAATTCCAAATACTTTTGCTAAATCATCTGATGAAAGATTTCCGTTGAGTTTTACCGCCGGATCCTGAGCTTCCACTTCAGTAAGTTCCTGATCGGTATAGCTCCAGCTTTTGGCTGTAATTTTTTTGAACTGATCTCTTGCATCTATTTCTCCGTCAAACTCATGAATCGATGATCCGTAAACAACTGTTTCTACTTCTTTTTTGCTAAAATCCGGCTTTGCAATTTTAATTGCTCCGTCTTCTGTAAAGCAAAGTTTTCCGTTTGCCTGCGCTCTTGTAAGCATAAAATCCCAATCAGAAGATTGGTACTGAACCAATTCTTTGTGTGAATTTGAAGTTGCTTCAACATCGGCAGTCAATCTGTTATTACCAATCAGTTCCTCAATAATATCGCTGTCTTTACTGTCATAGAAATACTTGCTTTTTCTGCCCAAAGTCATTTTCACTGCCTTATCTCTGCATTCTATGATGAGGTAAGAAGAGCCGTTTCTCACTTTTATGTTGTGCTTTACAACCACTCCTTTAAAAATAGTTTCCTCTTTAGAATGATAACCGGCTGTGATTTCAATTTCTTTTCCTGGAATCAGCAGTTCTTCATTACTTAGTTTAAAATCCTGTTCCGGTGCGCTTCCATCCAAAATAACAATGCGGGCATAAGGAATTCTGTTGACTTCTTTTTCCACTACAATGCTTTTCACACCGTACTTTCCGGGCAGTTCTGTTCCTTCTGACATTACTTTAAAAGTGATCAGGTCAGAATTTTTTGCCGTCTGTATGTATCCGCTATTGTTCATGTTATGCTATTTTTTCTATAGGTGGAAAGTAGAGTTCAGTTCCTGGTTTTAACTGTCTGAAATTGATTAAGCCATTTACTTTAGCTACTTCCAGATAATATTTAGAATCTCCGTAAATTCTTTCGGTCATTAAAGGAAGTGTGTCTCCATCTTGTACTGTTCTTTTATGAGTAAGATCGGGGGAAGATGTTTTGGCAATTTTTGCAGCTAATTCCTTGCTGATTGATCCGCCAAAAGTTGCTTTACCGATTGCTCTTAAAGGAGTTCCGTCATTATTGAATAATTTATAGTCTATTGTAAACTCGTTGAGAATTCCTTTAAATTCAAATTCTCCCCAAATAATAATTACATTATAAGGTTTATGAATTGAACCATTATAGTCTCCGGTTGCCTCATAAAAATCATACAATTGATCCGTAACAGATTTTTTACTAAAAGGATCTCTTGTTCCCAGACCCTCCTTTATTTTATTGATGAGTTTATTTCCCGAGTTGGCTTTGGTTACTCCTGTACCGTCGAACAAAAATTCCAGCTGTAATGTAGGAGAAGACGTCTTTTCAAACTTTTGCTCACCAGCACTTGATCCACTCGCTTGTTCAGTATTAAAATCATTTTTTTGCGTAAAAGAAAAACCTGTCGGATTAATAAGAGCTTCAAAAGCTTTGCTTTTAACTACTTTTTTGTAACCAGAATCTTCATAAGTACCTATGGTTATTTTTTTTATTTCCCCTCTCATTACCTTTCTTTTTTACGTTTATCAATATTTACTACCTGCTCTACGCTTTCAGTGATTGCCTGCATGATTTTTCCTTCATCTACAGATGTGGCAGTTGTCGTTGCTGTTGCTTTTTCGTCCACATTTATCTTAATGTGAAGTTCTTTTATTTCTATTGGCATTTCGTTTATTTTTAATTATTTTATATACGTAAAAAACTTAAAACCAATTATTTAACGTATTTATTTATAAAAATCTAAGCACATAAAAAGTGCGTTCAGTCTTGTGATAGACCAATCTGTTATTCTTTGTATGAAAAATTATTTTTGCTGAATGTTATCAGAAAACTAATACACTGATATGTGCTTAGATATGATTTAGAAATTACAAGCCTAAGCTTGCTAACGATGAAGGTATTGTGAAATATCTGTATTTCAGCTCTATTGTTTCAATAGCAAGTTTGCTTTCTTCGGCGTTGAATTCTGATACTTCCCATCTTACAGGATATGCTCCAACTACATTCCAGACCATTAAAGGCGCAGTAGACTGAAGACCTCCTGAAAGAGAAACGATCAAATCTCTCGGTTCAAACTCGAAGTTTTCCATGGCGTTTCTACACCAGCTTATCAATCCTGAACTTACGATCAATCCGCGTTTAAGAACTAAATTGGGGTATCTTGGTCTTAAAGGAAGCTGATGAGTAAATCTGTTTTCGCCTCCTTCGGCATATTCTTCAGTTCCAATTTCTGTAGATAAACCAGATATAGACTGAAATCTGGAGTCAATACCCTCTGTTGTCGAGATCCCGTTAACAATGAAAGAGAAACTGGTGGGAGGATATAAAACTGCCATGATTAGTTATTTTCAATAGTTAATCCTTCGTGTGCAATTTCTAAGGTTTCAATAGCCACCTCGTTTCCTTCAGCTTTTAAATCGGTTGAATTCAATTTAAGCGGGAAAGCATTTTTCACTTTCCATGTTACTGCAGGTTCTCCGTTTTCGTCTAAAAGAGAAATCGTAATGGATCTTCTTTCTACCGTATTCATCTGAATCGTCTGGAACCACTCGAAATATTCATTATCACTTTTAAAAGTTCCTCTCTTTAAAGTAATATTGCTGAAAGTCTTCAGTCCCGGCATTTTAATCTTGCTGAAATCAGGGCTTGCTCCATGTCTGTATTCGATTAAAGCTGCTTCTGCATTTAATCCGCTTACTTCCTGAAATCCTACTTTTGTTCCGCCCCAATCTACTTCAAAGGCAAACTTTACTAATGGATATGTACTCATAATTTTATATTTTATTGTTATTAATTAATTTTTATGCTTCCTGTAATTTGTGCGAAAAACGAAGCACAATAAATTCTGCCGGACGTACTGCAGCCATACCAATTTCAATGACCATATTTCCTTCTAAAATATCCTGTGCAGACATTGTTTTATTTAAACCAACACTTACATAATACGCTTCTTCCGGCTTGCTTCCTGCCAATGCTCCATCCTGCCATTGCTGATTAAGGAAATTTTCGATCATTGTCTGAACACGGATCCAGGTATTGGCAGTATTCGGTTCAAAAACGAAACGCTCTGTTGCTTTTTTTACAGATTCTTCTACCATATTGAAGAAACGACGTACCGAAATGTATCTCCATTCGTTGCTGTTTCCGTCAAGCGTTCTTGCGCCCCAAACCAAGTTTCCTTTTCCTGTGAAACTTCTGATCGCATTAATAGATTTTCCTGCTGTTGGATCTACATTAAGTTCTTTCTGATCTTCGTGTGAAATTTTTACGGTAGGTGCGACTACATAGTTAAGTCCAACATTAGCCGGTGCTTTCCATACTCCGGAAGTGCTGTCTACTCTTGCATAAACTCCCGCCATTGTAGATGATGGAGCCAATACAACTTTTTTAGATTCGATTGCTTGCTTAGCTTTATTATACAATTCTGAACTTTTAGATTTTAATTCAGCCAAAGTTGTTACTGTAGAATCAACATCAACTAAAGTAGGTACTTCAGATACTATCAATGTTTTTTTATAACTAGAAATAGCAACATCTTCATTTTTAAAGCTATAACTTAAAACTGTTTCTAATTTTGGATGATAAGCTGCCCCATATTTTAAACCTTTTGCAGTTACTCCTACTCTGAAAGCATCAACATCTCCAACTACGTCCATAATAACAAATCTGTCTTTCAAGTCTTCTGCCTGATCTAAAGCCTTGTTGTATAATTGGTAAGCATTTGCTTCTAAAGCTTCAGCATCAGGGAAAACGATAAGAGTTGGTTCATCTTCTTTTTCCAAAGTCTCAAGACCATATACTAAAGCTTTTTCTGTTGTAGTATTTCCTAAAGCTACTGCATTATCATAATCTCCTACAGAAACAATATAACATAGTCCACCGCCGTTAGCAAAATACATTTGCATGGCATAGTACATTTTATAAGAGGTTAGCTCATTGTTATCAACATTTGCGGTAACAATACCATCTTTAATATCAATAGAAATTGCTGTTTCTTCATCTTTTGCTCCTCCAAAGATCATTTCGTATTCCAACATCGAAGAAATTCTTGTTGGTTCATTTTTCGGTCCCTTTTCTGTATATCCGATAAAAGCAGGGATAGCCGTTTCTACTTGTGCTACTGATGGTGGGAATTTTGCAATTTCCTCTACGTAGACTCCTGGTGTTTTGTAATTCATTTTGTTAAAAATTTAAAGTTAATATTTAGTTATTTTCAATAGTTAGCCCTTCGTGTGCAATTTCTAAGGTTTCGATAGCCACCTCGTTTCCTTCAGCTTTCAAATCGGTTGAATTCAATTTTAGCGGGAAAGCATTTTTCACTTTCCATGTTACCGCAGGCTCTCCGTTTTCGTCTAAAAGAGAAATCGTGATCGATCTTCTTTCTACCGTATTCATCTGAATCGTCTGGAACCATTCAAGATATTCGTTATCATTTTTGAAAGTTCCTCTTTTTAAAGTAATATTGCTGAAAGTTTTCAGTCCCGGCATTTTGATTTTGCTGAAATCAGGACTTGCTCCGTGTCTGTATTCAATTAAAGCTGCTTCAGCATTTAATCCGCTTACTTCCTGAAACCCTACTTTTGTTCCGCCCCAATCTACTTCAAAGGCAAACTTTACTAATGGATATGTACTCATAATTTTTTATATTTTTTTGTTATTAATTAATTTTTATGCTTCCTGTAATTTGTGTGAGAATTTCAACACAATAAATTCTGCCGGACGTACTGTAGCCATACCGATTTCAACATTCATGATTCCTTCTAAAACTTGTTCAGCAGACATTGTTTTACCTAAATCAACACTCACATAATAAGCATCTTCAGGCTTGCTTCCTGCCAATGCGCCATCCTGCCATTGCTGATTAAGGAAATTTTCGATCATCGTCTGTACACGAATCCACGTATTCTTCGTATTCGGTTCAAACATAAAACGCTCTGTTGCTTTTTTCACAGATTCTTCTACCATATTGAAGAAACGACGTACCGAAATATATCTCCATTCGTTGCTGTTTCCGTCCAGAGTTCTTGCGCCCCAAACTAAGTTTCCTTTTCCTGTGAAATTTCTGATGGCATTGATGGATTTTCCTGTATCCGGATTTACATTAAGAAGTTCCTGTTCTTTATCAGATATTTTCACAGTTGGTGCAACCACATAGTTTAACCCAACATTAGCCGGTGATTTCCATACTCCTGAAGTACTGTCTACTCTTGCATAAACTCCCGCCATTGCAGATGACGGAGCCAATACAACTTTTTTAGATTCGATGGCTTGTTTAGCTTTATTGTATAATTCGGAATTTGTAGATTTCAATTCAGCCAACGTTGTCGCACCAGAAACTCCTGTTACAAAGACATCAGCATCTTTGAAATTATAACTTAAAATTGTTTTTAAGTTTGGATAATAAGCTGCACCATATTTTAAATTATTGCTAATTGCAGCATCATCAAAAATATCTGTACTGCCCAGAACATCCATAATAACAAATCTGTCTTTCAGTAATTCTGCCTGATCCAAAGCACTTTGATATAAAGAGTAAACCGTAGTAATTGAAGTAGGATCATTGGCAAATTCAACATTATCGAAATATTCCTTAGCGGCTTCAAAAATTTCATTAGCAATTAATTTTTCAGCTTGTGCATCCGCCAAAGCTTGAGCAGCTTGTGGCAATTGTTCAGGTGTTGCATTATCAAAAATAATTTGTGCAGCATCCTCAGCATTCTGAGCATCTTCAGCATTTTGCTCTGCAACGTTTTTAGCAGCACTGGCAATATTTAACTCAGTTTCTGTAGCGACTAAATCTTGAAGATCCGGAAAAACAATAAGTGTTGGTTCGTCTTCTTTTTTCAGTAAATCAAAACCGTGTAATAAGGTTCCGACCTCTGTTGGAGAAGTTCCTACAGTTACAGTATCAGAATAACTTCCTACTGAAACAATATAACAAGGTCCGCCGCCATTTGCAAAAAACATTTGCATGGCATAATACATTTTGAAATTGCTTACGTTTGGCTGAATTGCGGTGGCAACACCATCTTTGAAAGCTACAGCAAAAGTTTCTGGCTGCGCTTTACCAAAAATTGCTTCATATTCCAACATAGACGAAATTCTTGTTGGCTTATTTTTTGGCCCATCTGCTGTATATCCTATAAAAGCAGGAATAGCCGTTTCTACTTGTGCTACGGATGGAGGGAATTTTGTGATTTCCTCAATGTAGACTCCAGGAGTTTTGTAATTCATTGTTTAAAATTTAGGTTAATGTTAATTATTGCCCGAAGTAAAACTTCGAGTGTTAATTGATGATTGATTGTGTTTGATGATTATTGAAGAATTGAATCCTTTAGTTTTTATGGATGGTATTTGCTGTAATTTTTTTTGATCCTGTGAAGTGATAATAGCTGTTTTTAATGCGTCAAATTCTTCACTGAAAGCCGGAGTATTTTTATCAGAATCAGGCATTTTAAAGTCGTCTATTGTTCCGTCATAGATTGCTTCTAATACAGCTTTCGATTCATAGATTGCTTCTGAAAGAATGACATTCAGATTAGTTTCATTAATTTCTTCTGCTATTGCAATCGCCTGTTCCAGAAGATCGGCAAGAACAACAGGATTCGCAGATCCATTAGAAATTTCGTCACTTGCGAGATTTTTGAGTTCTTCTAAGGCAGCAATCTCACCGGCATATAAAACGTAAGTATTTTGAATGGTATCAAGACCTTTTGCAGCTTGTATAAAATTTCCGCTATAACTATCTGCTATACGTCTGTTTTTAAGCTTTTCATTAGTATTTTCTGAGTAGTTAAAAATAGGATAGAAATCGTCTGAGATGTGTGATGGTGCTTGATTTGGCATGGTTATAAGTTTAAATTTGGTTTTAGTTTTTTGTTTTTTTATTTAATTACACTATTCTTTTGGTTTAATTACTTTACTCTCAGTATTAATTTCATCAATTAATGTGATGTCAGTTTTTTCTTGTTTAGCTACAATCTTAACGACACTTATCTTATACAAAACAGAAGGCATAATTTTCCCACCTAATAATCCCCAGATATAACTTAACTGATCGAAAGGAACAGAGTGTAATTCGATTCTGAAAATGAAATCACTCTCTTCATCACTAACAGCATTATATTTTAATACATTGTTGGCCTGAAAGATTTCAATGACTTTTGAAATGTTCACCAAAGCACCGTCATACATATTTTTGTTAGCAGCAATCATCACGTATAAGTTTAAATACGCCGGTTGGCTTTCCCTTTCCATGATATGTTCAGATTCATTAAATTTTAAATATCTCGGAGTATTTTTCATGGTAGATTCTTCCTCTACACTAAGCAGGGTGATCACCACTTTGTTGTCAAGATTTGAGGTATCGTCTTCATGTCTTGCGATGTTGCCAACAACAGCAATTTCACCTGCCTGATCCTGTAAACCATTTGGAAGATTCAGTCGATCTTTTAAAACTGTTAATACTTTATTAATCATAATTTCTGTTCTTAAATTATTATGGTGCAAACATACAATTACACGATGTCAAAAGACAAATATTTTGAGGGCTCAAACCTGTCTTTGCAGTAAATACAATTTTTAAGATATTTATAAATCCAGAAAAATAAAAATCATATTTAACTGAAATTCAAAATATTAAAATTTAAAATAAAATAATATTTCACCTTAAAAATTTTCTTAATCTAAGTATGGTGAAATTTACATTCAAAAAAAATCAAAAAATTTGTCTTATAATTTTATCATATTCCAACATAATTAACGATATCTTTATAATTACTTTTTGAAATTAAAAACCGACTTCATCACAAAACATTTTCTAAGATTTTCTTCTTATAAAAACAATCAATTATTTATAAACCCCGTCATCAGGATATAATTTTCTCTTTTACTGCAAAGACAGAATAGAGAGGCTTCATCGTTCGTAAAAATGTCTTTTGTTCGTCTAATTTTGACCCCATAATTTTAAAACATAATCTCATGAACATTAAAAAACTTTTTGGCAAGCGCAATGAAATCATTGGTGGTCATTTCAACGAATTACGCTCAAAACTGGGCGTGGCAAATCATGATGAAGAATATATTTTCGCCGTGAGAACAGAAATATGTAATGCCTGTCCACTAAAAAACGGAAACAATTGTAACGCTCTTAAATGGATGAATCCTCATACACTGGAGGTTGCAGATTCTCCAAAAGACGGCTTTGTGAGAGGCTGTGGTTGCAGACTAAGTGCCAAACAAAGATCAAAACTAAGTCTTTGTCCTGCCGGTTTCTGGGGCGGAGAATTTGACAGGAAATAATCTACAGTCAACTAAAACTATTTAATTGTGAAGAAAGATCATATCATTCAGAAAGTTTTTATCGAAATTTCAGTCAATAACAAGGAAAAAGCATTGAGTATAAAAGATGATATTACCAGCTTTCTGTCTATTGATGTTTTTCCGGAAATAGAAAAATCCATCAGTGCTTTAGAACATCGATTTGCTGATTCCACCCTACAGATTCCTAAGTTAGAATTGAATCTGGATATCAAAAAAAGTACTCTGAATACCGAGCTAAAAGAAAAAATTACTCAGATTTTCAAAGAGGAAATGTCTACAATCACAGATTCAATTTTAAATTCAGATCAGCAAAAAGAAAATAATTCTGAAGCTTATTTAGTTGAAAACAAAGAAAAAATTGTTCAGGCTTTCATTTATTTTCTTACCACAGGATCAATGCCTTGGTGGAATTCCGGAAAAAGAAACGTTTCTTTTTTAGAACCCAAAGTATTTGAAAGCCTTATTTTGGCTGAAAATTTTCAGAGAAGCATTATTCCTGTTTTTTCAAGAACAAATGTGAGAAACAGAATCATCAATCAGCTTTCAAATGAGCAGATTGCACAGCTGTGTTTGATTATTTTAAAAGATAAAGATTTAAAAATAAATCTTGAAAGCGATATCGTTCAGCTAATATCAAAGCTGGATAATAACAAGAGAAATCTGGTTTGGGAATTGGTTTTAAAGGTATTATCTGAATCTTTAAGCCCAAATAATGATCTAAAAAAATATCTTTTACAACAAATAGCAGAAAGAAATTCAGCAGTTTCACCTTCAAAAGAAACTCAGCAAATCTGGAAAAATATAGTTAAAATCTTTCCTTTTATTAAAGAAGATGAGGTTTTTGAAAGTATTGAAAATAGCAGAAAAGAGATTTCTGAAAACATTTCAGTCTCAACAGAAAAAGCAGAGCAGAAAAATACAGCTATTCAGAATGACTCAAATAAAAACGAAGAATATCTGAATCAAGATGATTTAATATCGAATGAAGATCAATATATTCAGAATGCAGGACTTATTCTGATACATCCGTTTCTTAAAACTTTATTTGAACATTGTGATCTTTATGACTCAAAAAACAATCAGCTTTTAAATCCTGAACTCTGCGCACATTTGCTGCATTATATTGCAACCGGAAAAACCAATGCTCCAGAATATGATATGGCTTTTGAAAAGTTTTTATGTAATATTCCGCTTCATCAAAGCATTAACAGACACATTAAGCTCACCAGTAAACATAAAGCAGAGGCTCAAAATGTCATTGAAAGTGTGCAACATAACTGGAGTGCAATGAAAAAATCATCTGTAGCATTATTACAGAATGAATTTTTCCAACGTCCCGGAAAACTTGTCATTGACCACGATTACACTGTTACCGTAGAACGAAAAACGCAGGATATTCTCCTTGAAAAACTGGGATGGGGAATTGGCTTTGTCAAACTTCCGTGGCAGGATCAGTTTATTTTTATCAACTGGTAATAAGCTTTGATTTTTTCTAAGTTGAAATTACTTTCAGAAAATTTCTATAAAATATTCTTCAGGCATTCCTGCTTTCATTTAATCTTAAACACAAATAAAATTTTATGAAATCTTCTATTTCTTTACTTGAAAAACAGCAAACAGAACCAATAAAAGCTAAAATGAATCTCAAAAAAGAAGAAAACAATCATTTGCTTCAACAAAATGAAGTGAATCATGATTCTTTAAACCAAGAAATGAAATGGCTGGAATCGCTTATTGATATGCGTTGCAAAGAACTTTTTTTGGAAGATGAAGCAGAAGTGAATCATAAAATTCCCAAAGCACCAAAAGTAGACGATGCATCACCTTACTCAATTACTGTTAATACGCATCACCTTTCGGATATTGACAGAGTGATTTTAGCTTTAAGTGTTGCATCGGCTCATTATGCTTCGGTATTAAAAACTTTTGTACAGATAGAAGAAAGCAGTAATGCTTTTGCCATTGAAGCAGGCGGTGAATACAATAAAGCGAACCGTAGTTTTAAACCTACTTTTCAGACTGCACTTTTCCTGCTTTCAGGCAAAGATTTATCACTTTGGTCGCATTATAGCGCAAAACTTATTATCGGTTGTGTATTATTAAAAAATGACATTGTTTACAATCGTACTTCCACAGAATTTATTCATGGAAAAATAGAACTGGATTCTTCTTATTTAAATTATTTTTTGTCGGGTCAGAAACCTCAGCTGGATCACGGTTCTTATTTTCCCGGGAAACTTTATCAATCTGATTTAACAATGGAGGATATTATTCTCGAAAGTAATATCAGAGAACAGATAAAACCTATCGGGCATTACATAAGAGCATTGGAAAACGGTTTCTTTAAAACCAATGAACACAGCTTCAAGCCAGGTTTTATTGCCTTATTTTACGGTGCACCGGGAACAGGAAAAACGATGCTCGCCGGAATTCTTGCCAATACTTATGGAATTGATATGTACCATGTAGATCTCTCGCAGGTCGTTAGCAAATACATTGGTGAAACAGAGAAAAATCTTGAAGTGCTGTTCAACAGATTGCAGGGCAAAAACTGTATGCTGTTTTTTGACGAAGCCGATGCTTTGTTCGGAAAACGTTCTGATGTAAAAGATGCTCATGACCGTTATGCGAATCAGGAGGTTTCTTATTTATTGCAAAGGATAGAAAAGTTTGACGGTTTAACAGTTTTAGCTTCCAATTTTGAGAACAATATGGATGATGCTTTTAAGCGACGTATAGATGTTTCTATCAATGTCATTCGTCCAACCGAAGACACCAGAAAGTCGCTGTGGAAACATTATTTACCTAAAAATATAACCTTTGAAAGTGATGATCTTTTAGCTCATTTATCTAAGGAATATTCTTATACGGGAGCAAATATCCGGAATATCATGAAAAATATTGCGATGGCTTTATATGATCTCAACGAAACCATTATTACGTATTCTTTAATAAGCCCTTATTTAATGATCGAAAATGAAAAAGCTTTCGGGAAAAATCAGTCCCGTCTAAGTTCGTTTGTAAGAAATTCGGTAGAAAAACATTAACCATAATATCAACTCATTCATACAAAAATATGAGCAGACATCATAAAACCTTTGCGCCAAGAACCAGCTGGTTTGAAGCGCAAAAACTCGATAACGAAGAGGCAGAAAAAAAATATGAGGAAATCAGCAGTCAGGATGCCACCATCACTCTCGCCAAAAATGAAGTTACCCAACTCACGCATGATTTGTTTAACAACAGAGCTTTCAATAAAATAGAGAAAAACCAATCTGTACTGCAATTTTCTAACAAAGGATTGCACGTACAGGCTCTCAATAAAGCCCTCAACGAACTCGGATACAAAACCAAAAAAAACGAAACACTTTTCTGGAACGAAACGAAATCTCAACTGATGAACTTTCAGCGGGATTATGGCGTAAAAGCATCCGGAATTCTTGATATGAAAACCTTGTTGAAAATGGATGAGGTGTTGGGGAAAGCGGGAGATGAGGAAAAAGAGAAAAAGACTAAAAAAAGTAGTAATATTTTATCTTCACAATTAGAAAAAGCTAAAGTCAATAATCGTGAAGGTTCAGACACCATTATTAATCCTATTACAATCGCAAAAAATCAGAAATTCAATGGTAAAATAATTCAAACCGATGAGGAGCTAAATCGTTTTGCAGAATACAAAATGGGAATAACTCGCAAGCTCACTTGGAAACCATCTTATACAAAAGAACAAGTTAAAAATATAATTGACAAGGGAGGATCTGTAAATTATACAATATCTGCAAAAACACATAGCATCGAAAAAGAAACAGAAACGCTATCGCCTGATAAAAAACAATTTATCAGGAATGCAGCAAGTAGTGTCGATTATATTCAAAACATACGCATTTTGGATTTATTACAGCAACTATCTGATGATGAAATTGCGGATTATAAAAATAAAGTTACAGAGGAAACAAACGACTTAAAAACTATTGAAGAGTCACTTAAAGAGTATATTAAAAACAGAAATCTTCGAAATAAAGAGAAAACTACTCGAGAAAAACTACAAAATCAACTGTCGAAACCAGAGTTATCAGATTTATACAAACAATACACAAATTATATTAAATTTAAACATAGCCACGAAAACACATTTTACGAACCAAAAGATCCTAACAAAGTCTATTTCCAAAATGCATTAGATAAACAATTACAGGATTTGCTAGCATCACTCAAGGCAAATGGATTTACATTAGAATCATTCAAAAAACTGATTAAAGATTACGAAATTGCTTTTCGTAAAGAAACTGTTCACATTGCAGAAGATTCTTTAATAAGGTATAAACATATTCTTTTTGAACAAAAAAAGAAATTACTTGAGGATACCTTCTTAATCAATTTACTTGAAAAAATAAAAACTTCTAGGGCTGAGGAAAGCTATGATGAATCTGACAAAGCTACTCCTCACTTTTATGACAACAAATTATCTGCAGCAGAAAGAGAATTTAAAATGAAGATGGAAGAGCGTGCCAGAAGCAAAAAAGCAGAAGGCAATGCAGCCATTGAAAATTTATCCTCAACTACTCCACTCGTGAAAGATAATGGCTTTAATAAAGAAGGCTTTGCTAAAGTAGAAAGCAAACAAGAGCTTCGCGGTTTTCTAGAAAGTTATATCAATGATCAAGAAGGAAATATAACCAAAATCATTGCAAAATTACAATCCAACCAAGGTCTTTCCATTTATGGCTTTGCAAGTTTGCTTCAGAAATCAAAAGAACAACAAGGTATAGCTAAAGACAGCATTTTTGATTTAATTGTAAGTGATAAAGAAGATGAAGAAAGTACCAAACATATTATAGAAGGATTATTAATAGGTGTTTTAGCTGTTGCACTAGGGTTGCTTTCTTTTGGTACAGGAACTGTAGCGGTATTATTAGCAGCAGGAAACTTTGCTTTGGGCGCATATATAACTTATGAAGAAATAGAGGCCTATCGCACGCAACTTGCCGCTTATAAAGTAAATATCTCTGATGATGAACCCAATGCTGTTTGGGTGATCATTGGAGTTGTAGGTTCAGTTTTAGATGTTGCGGCAGTTGCAAAAATATCAAAAACATTGATAAAAGCGGGGAGAACTTTTGAAGAAACCAAAGATATTGTTCAAACCAGAAAAATACTTGATAATGCAAAATTGGATGTCACAACTAAGGAAAAGATAATAAAAGCATTGGAAGAAGATTTAGTCAGAATTGAAGCCCTGGAATACAAAATACAACAAAACACTGTAAAACAAACAGAACTCAAAGTTGAAATAAAAGAATCATTAGATAGAACTAAAAAAGATCTGTTCACAATAAATATAGGAATAAATCCTAAAAATCTACCACGGCTAATACAACTTGCCCGGCAATATATACAAAAGGGTACACTAAGCTTTGAAAAATTTTTGTTGCAAATACAAAAAATAAAAATGATCAAAGAAATAGAAAAACTATCACCTGAAGAATTATCTTTGCTTAGAAAAGCTTTTGAAGATGCAATAGAAATACAAAAAGTAAAAGATGCCCTAAAAATAGAGTTTTTAGATAAAATCGGTAAAAGGCTTCCTGGAAATTGGGATGAGTTTTCACCACATACCAACATAGAGTTTGCGGAAGAACTTAAAAAATACAGAGGAGATTATGATTTAACTTTTGATCGTAATTTTAGAGGTAGCGAAGGACAATTATTTGATATATATTCCATAGAAAACAAGACCTTGAAAAGATGGTTTGAAAATAGATTAGATGTTATGCCGAAATCCATACGCTTGTTAGACGAGGCTAAAAACATAGTAGACTCTACCCCCTTATTAAGACAATATGTTGAAGTAGTGGAAGTAATGGAACGAGGACCTGATTGGATTGTTAGAGGTTTTGATGAGAGCTCTGTAAAGATTACAGAAGTACTTTCGGATCCATTAGTAATGAAAGCGAAAAAAAACGCAATAGAATTATTATCAAAAGAACAAGCAGAAATTGCACAAGATATTTTGAAAAAAATCAACAAAAATTCAGCTAACATACATTGGTCACTAAAAAATAAAAAAATATTAATAATAGATATGCTATAAATAAAATGAAAAACTTTGAAGAACTAAATAAAACAGAAATACTCGATAGAATGTTGAGTAGCGAATTTGGTACATTATATTCTCATCTTGATATACAAGGCAATATTGATAAAATAATAAGATTCCTAGATGGGAAACTTACCCCTGAACTCCTCCCAGTATACGTTCAATTATATGAGGCCATATTAGAGTATATTGATGAACATCATAAAATAAAACAGCATGTCTTCATGCCTCAATTATTAGAAGTTGGAGAAGATTATATCATTCGCCCTTTTTATTCTTATTATGAATCTACTCGTAGATATTTTGATCCTGATGAACCATTGGAACCATACACAGAATACTATGAAATGATCAGGGCTTTCTCAGAAGAAATGACAAATGAGTTTTCGAAAGAAGATATTACTGATCCCGATAAACAAAGTATAATAAAAAGAATTCTAAGAAAAAGTCTGATACAACCAAGAGGTAAAACTTTTTTTGAGGGGCGCTATATCAACAAATATATTATTGTAGAGCCTGCGATTTCAATTGAAGATATAGAAAAATGGAAAATCAGAGATGAAGAATATTTTTCTTAACAGATAATGAATAAAAAGAAACTATTAGAAAAGAAAGATTGGGAATATATGTTTTTGAAGAAGACAGCATTATTGAATTATCTGTTCCTATTCCCAATCCCAGCCCAGGATTTGATAAATTTAATAAAATAAAAATCCGTATGATGTTATAAACATTATACGGATTTTTTATTGTAGCGAAGACGGGAATTGAACCCGTGACCTCAGGGTTATGAATCCTGCGCTCTAACCAACTGAGCTACCTCGCCGTTTTGGTGGTGCAAATATAGAAAATAATTACAACTCTCCAAAATTATTTTAACTTAAAATATTCCAAAACATCTCCTACATGATTGGGCTTACTGATAATCTTATTGTTAGCATCTAAAATAAAATAACTAGGCGTAGCATGAATATTATATTTTTCAGCAACACTACTGTTCCAACCTCTTAATTCAGAATCACTGATCCATGGAAATGCAGCAATTTTTGAGGTATAAGAATTCTTATCCGTATCTAACGATAAACCGATAATCTCTACTTTTTTTGCCTGTAAGTCCTTATAAACTTTAAGGAGCTGCGGCAGCTCATTTTCACAATGAGAACAGGTAGATGACCAAAAAACAATTACCTTTTTATCTGCTTTTACATCTGCAATGGTTTTTAATTTAGTATTTACAGGTGAATGAAATGTATAATTAGGAAAAACAGCGCCCAGATCTGTATCAGAATTAGATTTAATAGTAGAAGCCAGACGATCGTTAATTGTACATTTCAAATTTTTAGCTAGACTGAGATATTTGTTTTTATACTCAGTCATATCATAAGCATCAAAGATATCAATCAGTTCAGATAAAACCGTCTGACCTCTTGGAGTTTCAACATTCAGTTTATTGATCATCTGATCTACGGATGGGTTAATATTATTATTCCCACCAACATTCAAATAAGATACAAGAACAAGTCGCAGTAATGACGAAGACTCAAGCATATCACCCGACTTGTCTATAAAATTAATGATCTCTTCCTGACTTACTTTTTTTGTCATATCATTAGACAAAAATTTATTGTAATTGGTATTATAATAATGTATAAAAGGATGTTTTGCCTGATCTATAGCGGTATTAGTTCCGGAAAGCTTTCCCATTTCTTTGATCAAAGCTGTCCCAAACTCAGTATTATCTTTATAATATTCTTTAATCTGAACTAAAGCAGGCAGTATGAGTTCTTTTTTTTGTGAATACTCCTGTATATTGCTCATCAATTCGTTCGCTTCATCTTTATATTGAATATTCTGAATCTTAGTATCTTTCGTTTCAATCTTTATATTTACATCCTTATTCTCAGAAATAAATGTGACTGAATTATTGGTGTTCGGAAAATAAACTTTCATCATTCCTACATACTTTTTAGGATATTTAAAAAGCCATGAGTTATTTTTGACTTTCTCTTTTGTAATCAAAATATCCTTAGAACCGTTTAAAGTATATAAGATAGCCTCAGTTTCATTAAAATTTTGCTGTGATTCAATATATACAGAAAACTGTGCTTTGGCGAGAGCTGCCATAATAAAACCTGATAATAAAAAGATTTTTTTCATACTGTAAAAATAAAAAAAGTCTCTGAGTATTCAGAGACTTTACAATATTTTAATATTATTTTATATTTTTTGAACTTTATTTTTGAGTAATGCGTAAACTATAATAAAAATTGCAACAATTCCTAAAATAGTTTGATACATATCAATTGGTGTAGCTGGAGGGTCGCATGGATCTCCAGGAAAACAAGGAACACCAGGACCGTTGGATTGCGCATTAATTAAACCATAAACCATGATTAATAACGCGAGTAATACTTTCTTGTATAATAATTTCATAGTTTCGTTATTTAATTAATATTTTAGCTGTTACAATTGTAGAATCATTACCTACAACTCTCACGATATAATTAGCTTTAACTGTTGAGTCAAGCTTTATTATAAAGTCAGAATCAGTTTTAACAGATTTTTGGGAAATAACAAGCTTACCACTTGCATCAAAAACTTCTACTGAAGCAGACTTCCATGCAGGATCAAAGCGAACTATGTAATTTTCAATGCCAGGATTATAAGTCACCAGCGTTCTAGATTTAATATTATTTTCTTGAGTGTTCAACGAGCCATTCGTTTGTGGCGTTCCATAGTAAAGACCGAAATTAGAACCATTAACAGGAATAATATCTCCCTGATTAATCTGAACCGGCTGACCGCTCGTTCCAACATTATAATAGAAACCTTTACCACTAGATAACAAATGCGTTCCATTAGGAACAAGATGTGTATCATCTCTTAACTCAAACTTTAACGATGCTACATTAGATCCAAAAATACTTAAATCAATTCTTTTACCTAAATAGTTTGTTTCATTGGCCTCATTGATGTATAATCTGTAAGCAGAGGAAAAGTTAGAATCTATTCCACCATTTACACTTTCTTCAAAAGTTTGAATGATAGCATTAGTATTGGTTACTGCCTGTACTGATGCAATATTTGGATTTTGAATATTTCCTGTTGTGAAATGTGGTGCTACCACATAATAAGTTTCACCAATTTGATTTCCAGCGGCATCTAACGCTAAAACACCCAGTTGTTTCATTACTCCGGTATTATTATTTTTTGCTGCAGTTACAGAATAGGAAACATTTTCTGCTCTTGGTGTACTGCTAAATCTTCTTAGATTATCAAAATCAAGTTGTTGAGGTGTACCATCACGAAGTTTTATTTTAAACGTACCTAAAGGCTTTATTACAAGCGCATTATAAGAACCTGCAGGTTTTCCCGAAACAGGATCAAAGCTTACCATTTGGGGACCTGCATAACTTGCTGTAGTACCTGAAGTTGAATTAAAAACAACATTTTGAGGATCAACAGCTATACCATAAATATTTGTCAGGGCATTGTTATCACCTACAGCTGCACCGGTAGTAGTTTCATCAAAACCAATCAAAGATAAATCTATATTGGTAAGAAAAGGATTAGAAAACTGATAAGTATTTCTTCCCCATGTAGAAGTCCAAGCAGGCGATGTATCAAATGCATCAAGAATATATGTATTGTATCGTTCCTGATAAATATTCCTGTTGATACCACCGGCTCCAAATGCAATCGCTGTGGTAGGCGGAGCCAGACTAACTCTGTTAACGCCGGTTATACCATCAGCAAAAGGTTTTCCTCTAAGTGTATGGAGTAAAGTGGGATTCATCAGAGCGGTACCCATAGTGTAATATGCCGTTCTGTCAGTAAGATTGGTTAAGTTTGCAGATGATATACTAATTGCAATACCCGGCTGAGTAGCACTTGTTATTGGAGCTATAGGAATGATAGATCCATCCCATCTTAAATTTTGATTGCTCCATTTTAAAACTTCTCTTCCACCCCATCGTGTGTTATTAAACACGCTTGTTCCATTTCCGAATTCAAGACTTAAAGAGCCGAAAGTTTTTTCCATAAAAGGAATCCCTATTTGTTGATAAGCACCATGCTTAGTTGCCGCATATTCTTTATCAACAATTCCGGTAATTGCAGACTGAGCAAAACCTCTTATAAAAAGCTGACCATAAGGAGAGGTTACAGGACTTGCAGGATTGTTAATCTTGATTACAATATTACCTCCGTTTACTTTATCAATAGGAGTTGGATCATTGGTAATAGTTTTTAAAACATCGGAACTACCATTACCCTGAACCATCATGTTACCATAAAGTTCTATCTTTCCACTACCTTTGGTTTGCAGACCTCCGCCATTGTAAACCAAGGTACCGTTGCTTACATACATATTTGCTGTATTATCAACGTGCAATAGTACTGTCTGCGCCTGAACAGATAAACTAACTGCTAAAAGACCAATAGTTAATAAATTTTTTCTCATTGTATCTATTTTTTTGTGTTATACAATATTCCCTGCAAAGATATGATTTTTTTTAAATAAAAAACCAAATTTATTTATTAATCAGAATATTATCTTTATTTAATACAATTTCATCCTGTTCACCCACAGTAAACATATAGTCTTCTAAAACCTTCTCTGTAGTTCCTCTCAAGCCTCTTGCTCCAAGACCTTTTTCTATGGTTTCTTCTACAATGGTTTCTATTGCCTCATCCGTGAATACCAGTTTTGTTCCGTCCATTTTAAATAATTCTACAAATTGATTTACAATAGAATTTTTTGGTTCCTTCATAATCCTGATCATCGTTTCTTTTGTGAGTTTTTCCAAATATGTGATGATCGGGAATCTTCCGAGCAACTCAGGAATCAAACCAAACGAACGCAGGTCAACTGCATTAAGATTTCTTAACACATACTCATCTTCATCAATCTTGTTTATTTTTTCTGCACTGAAACCAATCGCCTGCTTATTCATTCTTCTTTCGATAATTTCTTTGATGCCGTCAAAAGCACCACCTGCAATAAATAAAATATTCTGAGTATTAACCTGAATATATTTCTGATCAGGATGCTTTCTTCCTCCCTGCGGCGGGACATTGACAATACTTCCTTCCAAGAGCTTTAGTAAACCCTGCTGCACCCCTTCCCCAGAAACATCTCTTGTAATACTCGGATTGTCTGATTTTCTGGCAATTTTATCTATTTCATCAATAAATACAATTCCTTTTTCAGCTTTCTCTACATCATAATCTGCAACCATCAAAAGTCTGGAAAGTATACTTTCTACATCTTCACCCACATATCCTGCCTCAGTAAGAATGGTAGCATCTACGATACAGAACGGCACATTTAGCTCTCTTGCAATAGTTTTTGCCAAAAGCGTCTTACCCGTTCCTGTTTCTCCAATCATAATAATATTGGACTTTTCCAGTTCTACTTCTCTATTTTCTTCTTTTGCATGAAGCAGTCTCTTATAATGATTATAGACCGCAATTGCGAGCTGCTTTTTTGCCTGATCCTGTCCTATCACATACAAATCAAGAAATTCTTTTATTTCTTTTGGCTTCTTAAGCTCATCAATACTTTCTGCCGGAGAATAACCTCCCGTGGAAACATTATCTTTCACAATAGCATACGCCTGTTCTATACAGTTTTCGCAAATAAAGCCGTTCTGTCCTGAAATAAGCATTTGCACCTCATTTCTTTTTTTACCACAGAAAGAGCATTGGTTTGGATTCATTTTATAATATGTTATTAAAGAAAGTCGTAAAAAATTTCTTTTTTACGACTTTTATGATATTAGGAATTAATTATTAAATTTTGTATTTCAGAATACTCTTCAGCTGATAACTTTAGCCGTTCGTTTTTGAAATTCATATCCTCTACAGTATTCAGTGGTACAAGATGTATATGTGCATGAGGCACTTCCAAACCCACCACAGCAACACCTACCCTTACACACGGGATCGCCTTTTTAACCTTTTTTGCTACATTTTGGGCAAATGACCAGAGATTTTTATAATCTTCTGAATCCAGATCAAAGATAAGATCCACTTCTTTTTTAGGAACTACCAAAGTATGACCTTTTACCAGAGGCATTACATCCAAAAAAGCAATAAAATGTTCATCTTCTGCAATTTTATAAGCCGGAATTTCACCGTTGATAATTTTAGTAAAAACTGAGCTCATTTTTTCTGAAATAGTATTACAAAGTTATGTCTAATATTTCAAAAGACAATTTATTACCGTTAGGAAGTACAATTTCAGCTGTTTCTCCGATTACTTTACCCAAAAGCCCTTTGGCTATGGGAGTATTTACAGAAATTTTACCGCTTTTCAGGTCACTTTCATTATCCGGAACCAAAGTAAAAACCTGCTCCTTTTTTGTATCGTTATTTTTCAGTTTTACTGTTGTCAGAATCGAAACCTTTGAGGTATCCAGCTGGCTTTCATCAATAATTTTAGAAGTAGAAATAATATCTTTCAATTTTGAAATTCTCATTTCCAGCATGCCCTGCGCTTCTTTTGCAGCATCATATTCAGCATTCTCAGACAAGTCACCTTTATCTCTGGCTTCCGCAATCTGCTGGGTAATTTTAGGTCTTTCGATAGTTTCCAACTGCTCCAGTTCTGCTTTCATTTTATCCAATCCTTCCTTTGTTACATAGCTTGCCATAATCTTTAAAATTTTATTTTAGTATAAAAAAATTATCCGACATTTGTCGGACAATGTTTTTGCTTGTTAATCGTTATTGTTTTACAAATATATAAAAATTTATATTCAAATGAAAAAAAGTTTTTCAATTGCATCAATTTTCATCTTATTGGCATTCAGCTTTTTAAATATAAACTCATGCAGCAATCGGGACGACACGGTAAGCTGTTTTCCCTTAACGCCTATTAACGTAAGTTTAAATCTGAATCTTGCAGGCTACAACAATCTGAACTTCGTTGGAGGATGGATTTATGTGAACGAGCAGCAAGCCGGCACAAGAGGTTTAATTGTAGTAAGAACAGCCGACGCTCCCGCATCTTTTAAGGTATATGACAGAAATGCACCTCACATTTGCCCAGATAACAACACCACTCTTGAGGTAAAAGACAATATAAGTATTGTATGTCCTAAAGACAATGCCACATGGATATTACTGAGCGGACAACCAACCTCCGGATCATCTCTTCCTCCAAAAACATATTTCTGGAATTATGATGCTTCTACCAAAAATTTAACATTATATAATTAAGATGAGAGTTGTTGTACAAAGAGTAACTGAAGCCAGTGTAAAAGTTAACGAAGAAATTGTCGGTAAAATAAATAGCGGTCTGATGCTTCTCGTTGGCATTGATGAAAATGATGAAAAACCTGATGCTGACTGGCTCGTTCAAAAAATTCTGAATCTAAGAATTTTTGGAGACGATGATGGAAAACTTAATCTTTCCGTGCTTGATACAAAAGGAGAAATTTTATGCATAAGCCAGTTTACACTGATTGCAGATTACAAGAAAGGCAATCGTCCTTCTTTTATAAAAGCAGCAAAACCAGATCAGGCGGTTCCGCTTTTTGATTATTTTAAAAATGAACTTAAAAAATCGCACCTTAAAGTAGAAAGCGGAATTTTCGGAGCCGATATGAAAGTTTCTTTAATCAATGACGGACCCGTAACTATTATAATGGATTCTCAAACCAAACAATAAAATATATCTTTATTTACTAAGTTAAAGATCTGTTTTAATCAATGGATTAAATTTATCAAATATACTTTTAGGAGCATCTTTTAATACCACATCAACCGTAATTTTACTAAAAAAATATAAATACCAAAAACAAATACCACTTTTATTGTTTTTTATATTTCTTTTGTTTTAACTTTATCATACCAAAAAACAAAAGCTAAATAATATGAAAAACGTTTGTCTTTCTGCAATATTTATAATGTTTTTTTGCATTATAAATGCACAAGTGGGAATAAATACCGAAACTCCTAAATCCACACTTCACATCCAAAAGGTAACAGATCTTAAATTTCCTGATGGCGTTATCCCACCAAGGATTTCCGGAGATTCATTAAGATTAAAAGCTACAGCTTATGGTTCTGCACAAAATGGAGCCATCGTTTATGTTACAAGTCCCATTACAAATACGGGTGACAATGAACCGAAAACGCAAGATGTAAAAACCACCGGTCTTTTTGTATATGATGCTTACTACATCCATCCGAACAGTACGTTGGGCATCTGGAACAAAATGCCTTCCAGTGAAAACACACCATCAAGCAGTGTATACGCAGCAAAATTTTCAGGTAATCTTTCTTTAATAAACGTAAATCTAAGCCTTTTTTCGAGCGCTTTCTATTATATACCTTTAAGTGCAAATTCCACCAATGTCAATACAGAAATCACTACCAATCAGGTTTCCAACAATGAATACATTGCTCCATCTGACGGTTTTTATCACATTAATTACAGTTTTAGAATTGGGCAGGGAATTTCTGCAGAACTATTATCGAATTTACCGGGAATTGCGATTACCAAGACAGCAGGATCCACAACATCTTTATTGGATTACCGGCAATTTGGAGGAGTAAATCTACTTAATCTTCAGCTGCCATTTCCGCTGAATGGCGTTACCATTGCTGTAAATATTACTCTTACTCAAGGGCAGATCAACCATATTTATCAGCTGAAAGCAGGAGACCGGTTACGGTTTGGTTTGGTACAGGGAGGATTAAACGTGGGACTTCTTACGGATAAATCGGCAGAAATTTCGGTTTTTAAACTACGGTAATTTTTTATTAGAGCCAACATTAATTCTGCATGCCAATTACAAACAACATAAAACTCACATAACCAGTTCCTCAAAAAGCTTATGAAATGTTTCGTTGAGGTTTTTAGATTTTCCCGGATGGGGTCTTGAAGTCTGAACAACGGAACTCCGAACCGCAGTTAACCATCTGAAACGTTCGGGAATATCCAGCATTGCGATAGGACCACCCTCTTTTTTACCGTCAGCAATATTCTCGAAACTCTTCAGATTTTCTAAAACATCATTGTAATCAAGCTTACTTCGCATCAGCCTGAATTTATCAGGACACAGATAAAACCGTGACTGAATGTATTTTTCTTTTTTTGAAAACAAGATCAAACCAATATTGAAAAACTCTTCTCTTTCAACTTTCGGAACCAGCCTTATTACTGCATATTCGTATATTTTATCTTCCTGCATTTTTGGCTTCATTTAAAAAAATTAAGGAATTTTCTAATCTTGTCTTTAGAAAATTAAAATAAATCTCACGGATTTCATCGGGACTTTCTTCCGCATCATCCCAATGCAGCCAATCCTGCGGAATAGTATTCACAATATCCCGAAAAATCTGATCATTCAGAACCTGATTTGCAAATTGATCTGCTTCATCAAGCTTAACAGCCTGAGGAAGCAAAACATGATCCTTTACATATTTGAATGGTGTTTTTGCTGCGGCATCAAAGTTTTGCCAAGAGTGATGAAAATAAAACGAAGCTCCGTTGTCAATGATCCAAAGCTCTTTATGCCACATCAAAAGATTGGTGTTTTTAAAAGTCCGGTCTATATTGGTGATAAAGGCATCAAACCATACAATTTTTGACGCTAAAAGAGGATCTATCCGAACGGCAGGATCATAAGCAATTGAACCTGAAAGATAATGAAGACCCAAATTGAGGCCTTCAGAAAATTTTAGTAAATCCTGAATTTCTTCATCAGCTTCAGCTCTTCCGAAATCTACATCCAGATAAGCAAATACAAGTTCAGGAATGGGAAGCCCCAAAGCTTCAGCAATTTTACCTCCCAACAGTTCAGAAATCAGCATTTTGACCCCATGACCAGCACCACGAAATTTCAAAACATACTTAAAATCATCATCAGCCTCAGCCAAAGCAGGAAGAGACCCTCCCTCTCTAAGCGGGAGGATGTATCTCATCACTGTTACTGTACGTAAATTATTCATTAAAATATTCAGCAGCTATTTAATTAAAATCTTCCAGGCTTCATCAATTTTATTTTCCAGCAATAGTTTCTGGGCAGTAAGATGAATATTGTCGTCTGAATGGCAGTTTTCAGAAGGTAAAACCTCAACATTCGCAAGCATTCCCAAATCATTTCCTGTGAATATCTTACTGAGCTTTACCGAATCCGGAAGCCGATCAAACCCTATCCCTTTTGTAACCAATGGTTTAGGAACTTCAAAAAGATTATTTTCATTGTTTCTGGAATACCAATTGCTGCCTAATCTTGCAACCATATCCAATTTTGCCTGATCAAGATTACCATTTTCATCAAGATATTCTTCCCGTATATGAATTTTCATTACTTCACAAATCACAAGATTTCCCGCTCCACCCTGATCTCCGAGAGCTTTAACTTCTAAGACTTTGCACTCAAAATTAACAGGACATTCTGCAATTAATTTAGGTTGTACCCAATCTGCATCTTTCATGGTAAGACCAGATTTTATAAATTCGTTTACATTATCTCCATATTCTGTTGAAGCCAGAGAAATCTGCTGTACGATCGGGAAATTTACGGTTCCTATAACAACTTCGGATGTTTCCAAGACGTTTTCCAAAGTGTGTTTTGTGGTATTATCACGAACTCTTCTGGATGGAGAAAAAATCAAAACCGGTGGAACCGTACTGAACATGTTGAAAAAACTGAAAGGAGACAGATTAGGATTTCCGTCTTTATCAATGGTTGAAGCCAATGCAATTGGACGCGGCGAAACAGCTGTCTGCATAACAGTTTGTAATTGCACGGGAGTTATTTCTGATGGAATAAGTGTTTTCATTACCAATTAAATTTCTTGACACATAAGTTAAACCGCAGGAATAATCTTACCGGAAACTTCACCGAAACCAACTCTTACGCCATCTTTTTCAGCCCAGGCTTTCATTGTCACTGTGTCATTATCATTAATGAATTTTCTCTCTTCACCATTGTTTAATGTTATTGGATTTTGTCCTCTCCACGTTAATTCCAGCATAGAACCGAAAGATTTTGGATCGCTTCCCGAGATTGTTCCGCTTGCATACATGTCGCCCACTTCTAAATTGCAACCGTTTACCGTATGATGCGCCAATTGCTGCGTCATATTCCAGTACATGAATTTATAATTGCTTTCCGAGATTAAATTATCATCTCCATTTTCAGGTTTAATATAAACTTCCAGATTAATATCGTAATTTTTGTCACCTTCAAATTTCAAGTAATCTAAAACTTCAGGTTCCTGAGTTGGAGAAGCGGTTCTAAACGGCTCCAACGCTTCAAGAGTTACAACCCACGGAGAGACTGACGAGCCGAAATTTTTAGCTAAAAAAGGTCCTAGCGGAACATATTCCCAAGATTGAATATCCCGTGCCGACCAATCATTGAAAACAACCATTCCCAAAATAGCGTCCTCCGCATCTTTAGTGGAAATACTTTCGCCCATTTCCGTATTTTTATTGATAATGAAAGCCATTTCCAGCTCAAAATCCAATTGCTGACAAGGTCCGAAAAAAGGTTTATCCGCATCCGCAGGTTTCATCTGACCTTTCGGACGGTTTATTTCTGTCCCGGAAACTACAATAGATGAAGCTCTGCCATGATAACCTACCGGAAGATGTTTCCAGTTGGGAAGCAATGCATTGGCAGGATCTCTGAACATTTTACCTACATTGGTAGCATGTTCTATACTGCTGTAAAAGTCGGTGTAATTCGGAACATGCACAGGCATCATCATTTTTACCTCATCCAGATTATAAAAAGCCTCTTCTATTGTTTTTTCGTCTTTAGACAAAATAGAGCCTTCGTTCAATAATTCCTGAATCTTGAGTCGAACCGCATTGGTAACTGGTTTTCCCAATTCAATAAACTCATTTAAAGTATACGCTTCAAAAACATTATCAACAAGACCTTCTATTTCTTCAAAATAGCCTAAATCGTACAATGTCGCAAGATCAATAACCTGATCTCCGATTCTTGTGCAGCATGCAATGAATTCTTTATTGAAAACCGCTACGCCAAATGGGATATTGTGTATAGAAAAATCTGACTCTGAGGAATATTCTACAAATGATTTCATAATTTTTTAAATTTTAAGATCAAAAAAACTGATCTGTTTTTATTTTTTTGAATATGCTTTTTCATCAATCCATCTTTCACGGGAATTGATGTCTATAAGATAAAGAATTTCTTTTTGTTTGGTAAGAAGTAAAGTTTTGGTAACGGGAATCGGAATTTTTTTGCTTTCCAGTTTGTCTGCACGCAGCGAAACGATATTCTTCTTTCTTAAAATATCCCCGCTGAAAACATTGGAGCTGGTTTCGCCCGTAGATTTATCATCAAACATTTCTACATATGTTGCATCTTTGCCTTTAATAACGATAAAATTTCTTTCCGTGTGATCGGGAAAATCTTTTATCAGGACAAATTTTCTGTTATCAATGCTGAGGTTTTCAAGATTTTGATTAATTCCTCTTTTTTCTTCAAGCAGGGTAAGAATATCATTAATCGCTCCATAGTTTTGGGCATTAAATGCAAAGCCTGTCAGCAAAAGTATTCCAATAAAAATTTTTCTCATCTAAGTTGGTATTAAAAAAGTTTTGTCAAGATCTGCATCCTGACAAAACTTAATATTGTAAATAAAATTAAAGATTACCTCTTCTTTCCTGCTCTCTTTCCAAAGCTTCAAACAACGCTTTGAAATTTCCAGCTCCGAAACTTTGCGCACCATGTCTTTCAATAATTTCGAAAAACAAAGTCGGACGGTCTTCTACAGGCTTCGTAAAAATCTGAAGCAGATAGCCTTCTTCATCATGATCAATTAAGATACCAAGATCCTGTAATTTTTTTAAATCTTCATCAATATGCCCTACTCTTTCCGGAACCATTTCATAATACGCTTCCGGCGGCGCAGAAAGAAACTCCACTCCTCTTTTCTTCAATTCTGTAACCGTATGAATGATATCTTTGGTTGCTACTGCAATATGCTGCACTCCTTCTCCTTCATAGAAATCAAGATATTCTTCTACCTGAGATTTCTTTTTACCTTCTGCAGGTTCATTAATAGGAAATTTTGCATATCCGTTACCGTTTGACATTACTTTAGACATCAATGCAGAATATTCTGTATTAATTTGTTTATCGTCAAAAGAAAGAATGTTTACAAATCCCATTACTTTTTCGTACCACTCTACTGTAGGAATCATTCTGTCCCAACCTACATTTCCTACACAGTGATCTACGTAAAGCAAACCAGCATCCTCCGGCTGATAATCACTTTCCCATTTTTCATATCCAGGCATGAATGCTCCGCTGTAATTTTTTCTTTCCACAAACATGTGAACCGTCTCACCGTATGTATAAATTCCTGACATTCTTACTTCACCATGCTCGTCAGTCAATGTAACTGGTTCCAGATAGGGCTTTCCACCTCTTTTTGTAGTTTCTTCAAATGCAGAATAAGCGTCATCAACCCAAAGTGCCAAAATCTTCACCCCGTCACCATGCTTTTTTACATGTTCACAAATTGGAGAATCAGATTTTAATCCTGTTGTAAGAATCAATCTGATTTTTCCCTGCTGAAGAACATAAGAAGCGCGATCTCTCACTCCTGTTTCCGGTCCTGCATACGCAAGAGACTGAAATCCGAAAGCAGTTTTATAAAAATGCGCAGCCTGCTTTGCATTCCCAACGTAAAATTCAATATAATCGGTACCGTTGATTGGCAAAAAATTTTCTGCCTGAGCAATTTTCTCGGCAAATGTGAGTGTTGACATATTTTCTATTTTTTACTTTTATTTTGTCTGCAAATTACAAAATTCTGAGAAATAATAAGTAATTAGAACTAATCAATGAATTATTATTAAATTAACAACAAAGCAAAGAGTTCATTTAAGTAAATTTAAGTTTATACAAATTATAATAAAAAAATCTACATTTGTAATGGAAGACAGATGTTGAAGAGAAACTATTTCGATTTACAAAAGCCGTAATTATTTACGGCTTTTATTTTTTATTATTCAATCTTCCGGCATCAGGATTATAATTATCCCAAATTTTCCACTCATCATTAATTTTACGAATAAAATAAATCTGAGTATTAAGCTGATTGACAAAATGTTCTTCGCCTGAACCCGTCCTGAAAAGCAAATTCCAGAATTCCTGAGCTTCCAGTATTTTTTTATCTGGCTCATCGGTAAGAATATTGATATCAAAAACTTCATAATTTGAACGGTTATTCTTGGTCACCAATTCAAATTCTCTTTCACAGAGTTCTCTGCTGAAATTGGATGCCCTTTCTAAGAATGGAGAATTGTCAAATACAAGATCCTTAAACAGCTCCAGTTTCAAAACAGGAAAATTTTTGTAAAGCTCAAACACCGAAGAACAATATTGATATACAATATGTTTAGTAAAATTGTTTTTATGATGAGTTTCCGATACCTTTACTGATTCACGATAATGCTGAATGTAGGCGTTGAGATTTTTAAAGCCTAAAAATATACAAATCTTATCCAGAGTTTTTAAAAAACGAAGATCATTGTGTGTTTTTTCGTCGTATTCATTTTCAAAAAATCTTTGCAATGTAACGTGAGAAATTGTATTTCCCAACTCGAACTTTTTTTGATCTCTCAATTCTTCGGAAGTCGCCAATTCATCTTTTATAATTTCAGATAAGATCACAAAATGGCTTCTTTTCCATCCTGAAGTATTTCCCAAAACTGAATTAGACACCTTAGAATGCTTAAGAATATCTTCCTTTATGGAATTATATATTGTTTTCAATTATGTTTTTTTTAGAAATTGCTATTAGCAAAAATACTGCCACAGCCATAGTTATACCACAATATACTAAATACATCTAACTAAAATGATTTTTTTATGAATTTTTATGAATTAAATCTTTCATAAGCTGCTCTTTCAAGCATTTCTCTGTCATCTGGATGCGCTATACTGATCAATTCCTGCGCTCTCTGACGAAGATTTTTTCCATATAAATACGCTGTACCATATTCTGTAACAACATAATGAATATGACCCCGGGTTGTAACCACACCTGCTCCCGGTTTAAGAAAAGGAACAATCCTTGAAACTCCTTTCTTTGTTCTTGATGTAATTGCAATAATTGGTTTGCCATCTTCACTCAGTGCAGCACCTCTCATAAAATCCATCTGACCGCCAATTCCGCTATACTGCATTGTTCCGATAGAATCTGCACAGACCTGTCCTGTAAGATCTATTTCTATGGCAGAGTTGATGGCAACCATCTTATTATTCCTCATGATATTGATCGGAAAATTGACTGTACTTACATCATCAAACGAAAAAACAGTATTATCATCTACATAATCATATAACTTTCTTGTCCCAAAACAGAAACTTGTTATTGTCTTATTGTCATTATAGCCTTTATATTTATTATTGATAACATCATTCTGAATTAAATCTATCACGCCATCACTCAGCATTTCCGTATGAATTCCGAGATCTTTATGATTTCCAAGACATTTCAAAACAGCATCCGGAATAGTTCCGATCCCCATTTGTAAAGTTGATCTGTCTTCTATGAGTTCAGCCACATTTTTTCCTACAAGCATTTCTTCGGCTCCTACTTTTGCTCCATAATCTACTGTAGGAAGTTCTTCTTCGTGCCATACCAGTTTATGAATTCTGCTAATGTGAATCATTCCGTCACCGTGCGTTCTGGGCATAAGAGGATTTACAACCGCTACAATTATTTTTGCCGTGTCTACCGCTGCTCTAGCTACATCTACAGAAGTTCCGAGGGTACAAAAACCATGTTTATCGGGAGGTGAAACGGTAATAAGTGCAACATCCAGCGGTAAAATATTTTTTCTGAATAAAATCGGAATTTCACTTAAAAAAACAGGCACAAAATCTCCTCTGTCAGAATTCACAGCATCACGTACCGGAGAAGAAACAAAAAGTGAGTTTACAAAAAATTTACCTTTATACTGAGGTTTTGCAATCTCTACATTTCCCTGCTGTGTAATGGAAACCATTTCTACATTTTCAAGACGATGGGACTGCCTCGCCAATTCGTCAATTAAATAATTTGGTGTACAGGCGCTTCCGTGAAAGAAAACACGGTTCCCGCTTTTTATCGTATAAATTGCTTCTTCTGCACTGATATAATTATACATACTTATTTGTTTTGATGATTCTCAGATTTAAAGATACTTCATATTATTTGTAAAAAAGACCTGTTTTACAAAGATTTTTATCATATTTCGTGAAAACAAAAAACCAAATGCAGCGCATCTGGTTTTATAAGATTAAAATTATATTTTATCAATTGAGCTTTGCCGTGAGCTTTTTATATTGCTTTTCAGCATTTTTGCCTTCATACAGAATTCCGTAAATGGTATCAATAATAGGAAGCTTCAAGCCTTTTTCTTTTGCCGTCTTATAGATAGAATCTGCTGCATAATATCCTTCTGCGACCATGTTCATAGACTGTATTGCTGATTTCACAGTATAGCCTTTCCCGATGAGGTTACCTAGATTTCTATTCCTCGAAAATAATGAATACGCCGTCACAAGCAAATCGCCGAGATAGGCACTTTCATTCACATCTCTTGGAGCTTCATAAATTGCTTCCAGAAAAATTTCCATTTCGCGGATGGCATTAGAAACAAATACTGCCGTAAAATTGTCTCCATAACCCAAACCACTGGCAATACCTGCACCAATCGCAAAAATATTTTTGAGAATTGCACTATACTCATTCCCCAAAATATCTTTACTGGAATGAACTTTAATAAAGTCTGAGTTGAAAATATCTACCAGCTTCTGAGACACCTCATCTTCTACTGTTGCCAAAGTAAGATAAGAAAGTCTTTCCATCGCAACCTCCTCTGCATGACATGGTCCCGCAATAACTGCCTGATTTCTAAAACCTATCTGAAATTCTTCTTTAAGGTAATGTGCCACTACATCATTTACTTTCGGAATAATACCTTTAATAGCCGATACAAATATTTTATCCCTGTAATCGCATTTCATTTTATCCAGTGTATCCGACAGATAAATGGAGGGAGTTGCCAGAACTACAATATCACACGACGATACCAACTCGTTGATGTCTGTTGTAAGCTTTAAACTTTTCAAATTAAAATTTACTGCCGTAAGATAAGTAGGATTGTGACCTCTGAGTTCTATTGCTCCTTTTACAAATTCGTTTCTTACACACCAATGAACGGTTTTACAGTTCTCAACCAGCATTTTCACGATTGCCGTTGCAAAACTTCCGCTCCCTACAACTCCAACAGCCACATCATTTTTAGATTTCTTACCCGTTGTACTGTCTGAATTATTTTTCTTTTTAGCCATAATGAAGATGTGAACTGCAAATATATTAAAACCGTAACATATAAAAACTTTATTTACCTATAAAACCGCTGGCTTAATGAAAAAGGTTACATTCAACACAATTAAAATTATAAAATTGCGTTTATATCTCTTGTTGTTCAAATTTTATTTAAGAATCATCATAAAAATATATTTTTAATTAAATTTGCCATCTTAAAACCTTTATTAAATTCTAAAAAAGAAAATGAAGAAATTTTTAAGCAGCAAAAAGAAAGTAACCTTTACTTTAGGAAGTTTACTATTGATCGTTTTTGCACAAAGCATCTTTATTGCTAGATTATTTTCCGAAAAAGACGATAAGAATTATGAAGTGAACCTTGTGAAAATCAATACCGAGAAAGACAGTATAGATTACCTGAAAATGAAATCGGATCTTGGCTTGGTAGACAAAACAATTACTCAGCTTAACTCTTTTCTTAAAGCAAAAAATATAACAAACGAAAAGCTGATGGTACTTGATCAAGACAGTATTTCAAATTCAATTTATCTGGCTAAACAAACCAACCGATACAGCCAGTATCTGATGGATCTTCAGAAAAAGCTGATGTACGTTCCTTTGGGAATGCCAAGTGAAGGATATATTTCTTCCAACTTTGGAATCAGAAAAAATCCCATTCCTTACAAAACAGTGTATGCTTCAGTAAAACCTGAATCTGCAGCAAATGTTACCGCATCTGCTCCTAAGCCGGAAATAAAAGCTGAACCTGTTGAAAAAACCATTGAACTGACTGACAGCTACGGAAATAAAAGAGAAGTAAAGGTAATGGTAACTCCGAAAACTAATACAGCTGCCACTACAGCTCCAAATATTGCTAAAAACCCAGTACAATCTGCTAATAATGCTCCCGCAGAAGCTGATCAAATGCAGTTTCATAAAGGACTGGATATTGCTCTGCCATCCGGTTCAGATGTAAAAGCAACCGCAGCTGGAACGGTCATTTTTTCAGGGCAGAAAAGCGGATATGGAAATTGTGTAATCATTTCTCATGGCAACGGCTTAGCAACTCTTTACGGACACCTTTCCCAACTTGTCGCTAAAACCAACGACAAAGTAAAAGTGGGGCAGGTTATTGCAAAATCTGGAAATTCGGGACGTTCTACGGGACCTCATTTACATTATGAAGTTCATAAAAATAATACTCCTGTGAATCCCAAATTATTTATGAATATGTAACGAGTACAAAATAAGAGTATAACTTATAAACGTCGAAACCAAGGTTTCGACGTTTTTTTATCAGATCAATTTATCTTAAACCATTTTAATAGGCAGCTGTGAAACGTTCACGAATATGATTATTCTGCTCCAGCTCATCTACCAAGACCACCGCTACATCTTCCACAGAAAGTATACTTCTGCCATTTTCGTCAAAGACAGGATTTTCAAGCCCGGTTTGGTATGTTCCGGTTCTTACTCCTGCAGTTCCCTGATGCATTTCGATTGCAGGACTAAAAAAAGTCCAGTTCAAAGTCTCGTTTTCTTTAATTTTATTGAGATAATCTCTTGCCGCTGTTGCACCTGGTTTAATATCGGAAGGAAAATTTTCACTATCTACCAACTGCTGCCCATCAATGTACAAACTACCTGCTCCGCCTACCGTAATAAATCTTTTAACTCCCGACATTTCTACTGCCTTTTCTATATTAACTGAACCATTTAAGAAATCATCATAAAGGTTAGGATTCGTCCAGCCTGCATTAAAAGCACTGATTACCGAATCATTGCCTTTAAGATTTTCAGCAAGAGCTTCAATATTATTTACATCAACACTTTTAGCGGTCACATTTTCATTTTGCTTAACCTTTGAAGCATCTCTTACAATAGCTTCTACTTTATAACCTCTGTTTTCGAGTTCTTTTACAACTTGAGTTCCTACAAAACCGGTCGCTCCTATTACTGCTACTTTTTTCATGTGATTAATTATTAATTGTAATAAAATTTGTTACATTTTTAAATAAAATTTTTTAACTGAACTGATCAGTAAAATCTTTTAAGGATTTCGTTTCTAAAAACTGAAGCACCAAATCATTTGTCTCTTCAAAAAGACAACTTAATTTGGCATTAATATCTTTACCTACAGAACATGCAGGATTTGGATTAAGATTTTTTTTACCCAGAACTTCAGAGTTTTTAACAGCCGTATAAATTTCAGAAAGGCTTATTTCAGAAGCACTTTTTGACAACTGACTCCCTCCAATTTTACCTTGACGGCTTATAATTAAACCCGCATCTTTCAACACGCCAATTTCTTTTCTTACCATTACAGGATTAATATTAATGCTGCCCGCAATCCAATCAGAGGTAAGAAACTCCTGAGGAAATTTTGACAAAATCGTCATGATATGTACTGCAGTTGCAAATCTTGTATTATTCATCTCTGATGCTGCAAATGTAACACAATTTTAAATTGTAACAAAATAAATTACATTAAAAAATAAACAAAAAACCATCTGATATACAAATGGTTTAAATGATATTCTACCGATTATTTGATATCAAGCAACTCCACAATAAATACCAAAGTACTGTTGGGACCAATCTCTTTACTGATCTGCTGATCTCCGTAAGCCAAATGAGGCGGAATGATAAGTTTCCACTTGCTTCCGACAGGCATTAACTGTAACGCTTCCGTCCATCCTTTAATTACTTTATTTAAAGGAAATGAAGCAGGTGTACCTCTTTTTACCGAGCTGTCAAATACCTTCCCTGCAATAGTTGTTCCGTGATAATGACATTTCACCATAGATTTCGGTCCGGGTTTTTCGCCATCTCCTTCTGTTATAATTTCGTACTGTAAACCGCTTGGCAATTGTACCACCGATTCTCTTTTTCCGTATTCAAGCATATATTCCTGACCGTCTTTCAGGTTTTTTTCTGCCAATTCTTTTTTACGTTTAAATAACATATCTGCTACTCCCATATTTTTTTATTGCAAAGATATGGTTTAAGATTGGAAGCTGAACAAGAGCTGAAATAGTAATAAAAAAGACTCTACCGAAGTAAAGCCTTAATTTATAATGAATTTAGAATATTAAAGTTTTTCAATTTTCTTGTCAGGAAATAAAACTGATGCAAGAACCGATATCAGCAAAACTCCTCCAACGATTCCCAAAGAAACAGGAGACGGAATGTGAAACCACGGAGCAATCAACATTTTAACACCGATGAAAGACAAAATCACCGCTAAACCATAAGGCAGTTTGCTAAACATGTGAATAAAATTTGCCAATAGAAAATAAAGAGATCTCAACCCTAAAATAGCAAAAATGTTTGACGTATAAAGGATAAAAGGATCTTTAGAAATTGCAAAAATTGCCGGAATAGAATCTACTGCAAAAAGAACGTCTGTAAATTCAATTACCGCCACAACTACCAAAAGCGGTGTTGCCATTTTTATCCCGTTTTGAACCGTGAAAAATTTGTCACCGTCATAATTATCCGAAACCTTCCAAAATCGTTTAATCAGTCTCGCACCTGCTGTATTACTGTAATCTTCATCTTCATCATCATCTCCACCACCCCAGGATTTTATTCCTGCGTAAACCAGAAACAATCCGAACAAAGTCATCACTACATTAATTTTTACAGGATATCCGAAAATATTCATTTCAGGCAGATAGGTTAAGTTAATCAATCCAACACCTGCAAAAATGAAGATTGCCCTGAAAATCAATGCCCCGATAATTCCCCAGAAAAGGACCTTATGATGGAGATGTTTCGGAACTTTGAAAAAACCGAAAACCAAGATAAATACGAATAGGTTATCAACTGAAAGCGCTTTTTCAATCCAATAGGCAGCTTGGTATTGCGTAAATTTCTCTATCGCTATTTCGTGGCTTCCAGGACCCATATCAGAATTGTAAACCCAATATACCACTCCTGAAAACACCATAGACAGCGAGATCCATACAACAGACCATATAGTCGCTTCTTTAGAAGAGACTTCATGACTTTTTTTATTAAAAACTCCTAAATCAAGTAGCAGCATAACGATAACCGTTACGGCAAATCCCCATACCAAACCGGGATGAAGATCTAAAATATTCTGATGATCCACTTAAAAAAATTTATTGTAAAAAATTAACATTCGTAAAGATACAGCTATTACAGTATTTTCATTAAAAAAATATAAATTACATATCAAATTTGATCAGCCTGGATTTAATCAGTTACTTTTAATTATTGATTTAAGCTCTTTTTCTAAAGTTTCAAGATCCTGATCAAGCTTTCTGCGGTTTTCATTTCCCTGCTTCTGGATAGCTTTAACTTCATTAAGAGTATTGATCAGCAAAGAAGTAGTTTCTCTTAAACTTTCAGCTGAAATAATGGTTTTCTCATTAGCTCGGGCAACATTTTTAGAATTTTCATTTAAACGTTCCGCATTTTTCTTAAGAATTTTTTCAGTTGTAGAAGAAACCTTTTGCTGAATTTCAATATTTTGCTGCTGCCGGTGCATAGCAACAGCTAAGGAAAGCTGATTTTTCCATACAGGTAGTGTAGTATTGAGTATTGTCTGTGCTTTCTCAGCAATTGAAATATTGTTGTTTTGTACTAATCTTATTTGAGGAAGGGATTGCAACAAAATAAAACGTACTACCTTTAAATCCGCAAGCCTCCTGTCTAATCTTAAGATAAAATCTCTTTTATCAGCTATCTGATAATCAGCATAATTTTGCAAATTCAATTCCATTCCCGAAAGTTCATCATTTGCTTTACGCATCCTTATATAACCTGCAATAATAAGTTCTTCAATGGCTTTAATTGAATTTATATTGCTATCAAAAATATTTTGTAAAACCGCATTATCTTTAGTGGAGATAATGATTCCAGCGTTTACTTTTTGGGAAATCCGTTCAATATTGTTGGTAATTTTATCATATTTAGCAAAAATATTATCAACCTCAGTGAAAATTTTACTCATAAATGGCAGTCTACCAAGCAAGCTTTTTACTTTATTCCCCTGCAATTCATCAATATCAATATAATTTAACTCTATTAAAAGATTATTGATTAATTCCCCAACTTCTCCTGAGTTTGATTTACGCACATTTGTTAAAAAACTGTCGCTTTGATTTGCCAGCAATTTCTGAAGCTCAGAACCATAATTCACTACAGAAGAAGCGTTTTTCTCATCAATAGAATCTGCTACTTTTCCATATTTTTTGAGATCTTCATCTGTTAAATGACCCAAATCTACGTTTCCTTCTCTATCAACTACAAGCATTTGATAATTATCCGTTTCTTTATTGCTATTATGTAATATATTGCTAGATTTTTTTTCTTCGTTTTCCATGATTTATATTTTAATAGTAGTAACAGTGACTACACAATACAAGCAGTAAGTTACGTAAATTTTCAATTGCATAAGCAAAAAAAACTGTTATTAAATAGGATTTTTTTCATTAACTAATCAAAATTGAAATCATCAAAACGAAATTAAATTAAATTTAAAAATAAACACCATTTAATAAATATACCATAAAATAAAATTGCAAAAAATAATACATAAAAGAGAACTTAAATTAAGAAATTATCACACTTGTGGTAATAAAAATATTAATAAGACATCATCCTTTAACATTTCTTGATAAATCAAACAAATCTTAAAAAAACATCAACTAAAAATAACTAATAGAAACATTATAAAAATAACAATACACTATTCAAAAAAAAGAATAAATATATATGATCTAAAATAAGTTAATTATTGTTACATATTTAATAAAACAGAAAAATAGTTTGTAACTCCTGTTTTTTTTTATAAATTTGACACAAGTAATACCTAATAACCCTGAAACAAATAAGATTTTAAATCTAACAGCTAAATACAATCATAATCACCTTGAGTTGCTTTAATTGAATAATTTAACTCACAAAATTTAGATTATATTTAATTATCATGGGAATTGCAGCGTACTGCATATGGTGTACTATTTTACAACCACACCGATCACAAAACACAAATTGCTGAAAATCAAAATTTTACAGTTGAATGCAAATTTGATATTGTAAAGTAATGATACAGCTTTAATAAATTATCTTTTAATAATTAAAAAGATAATTCACTTTTCCCTATTACAAAGCTCTTATAATCACTTCTTTACTTTATTAAATACGATTAATTTAAAAATAATTAGTTTTTAATAAAAATGTTATATAAAAATATCCACATAGGGAAGTACATCAAAGAAATGGTAGCAAACAAAGAAATTTCTTTGGAACGAATCTGCAATTTTTTGGGAAAAGATGAAGATTTTGTAGAAAAAGTATATGAAAGTCCATCAATAGACACCGACATTCTTTTAAGATGGAGCAAACTTCTTGAATTTGATTTTTTCAGATTGTATACTTCACACCTTATTCTGTATGCTCCTCCTTCTGCAGCTAACAAGAAAACGGATAAAAAAAACGACACCACTCCTAAATTCAGAAAAAATATTTACACGCAGGAGATTAAAGATTTTATTCTTGGAAGAATAGAATCCGGCGAAATGACTCAAGCAGAAGTGATCAAAGAATATTCAATTCCGAAAAGCACGCTGCACCGCTGGATTTTGAAAAAAAGTTAACACCAACAATCAAACTATAGTATTCTTATGAGACCAAATTACAACAAGATCTATCAGGATCTTTTGAAAATGCAGTATCCTGAAAAACTGGAATGTCCGAAAGTAAGGGAACAGCTTACGAGACTAGATTCCACCGAAGAAATTTTAAAGCTTAATGAAAAGCTTTTCAAACCCACAAAAGAAACAGCAAAAACCAATCAACAGCTTAAAACGTATGATAAAAAAACAATGCTGAAGCTGCTAAGTTACCAGAAAAAGCATGATTTATCTACCAGTTTCATGTCCAGAAAATACAAAATCAGCCGGACAACTTTTTCAAAATGGAAAAAAATTCTTGAAGAAGAATTGTCTGTAACTTCAAAAAAATAGAAAAATACTACGCAAGCTGCGTAGTATTTTTTTTGCTAATCTTTCTTTAAAACATCTTTTATCCCATCCAGACCTTCGCTGAATTGTGCCAGTAACGCAATTACCTGTGTCATTCGATCATTTTCACCAAGACCTTTTATGGTTTTATTTTTCATAAACGTTTTCTTGATTTCGCTCCAGCGTTCTGTTTCATTTTCAGAAATTATATTCATCAATTCTTTTAACTTCAGCATGTTGGCTTCAGCTCCTGTTGTTAAGGTTTGCGATTCGTTTTGGTAATGATTCAAAACAATCTGAGTAACTTCTTCATCTTTCAGAATTGGCTGAATCTGAGAAATCAGTTTATTCATATTTCTGTAAGATCCCTGAAGTTTAAAAGTAGGTTCATTTCTGTATTCGTCAGACATTGCTGCAGAAGAGATGTATTGTTTATTTACTTTTAAAACAGTACTTCTTACTTTCAACGTATTTTCAAGTACTCTTCTGAAATCTGAAATCTCATTTGAGCTGAAGTTTCCTGCCAGATCTACATTTTCCGAATCAGATTGAATGCTTTCATATAAATTGTACAGATTTTCCATTCCGTTTTGAGTTAATCTTGTGAGATAATCGTTTGACATTAATACATTTTCGATTAAACTTAAATCGAATAAATCTGTTTTGCTGCCAGAAATTTCTCCCAGATTGTACGTATCCGAACGGTTTGCCAACATATCCGGAATTCTGAATTTCTCACCGCTTTCTGTATAAGGATTCCCCGCCATGATAAGACAAAACCTTTTGGATCGTAAATCGTACGTTTTACTTTCTCCGTTATAAATTCCTTCAATTTTTCTCTGTCCGTCTGCCAAAGAAATGAATTTCTGCAAAAACTCAGGATTACAGTGTTGAATATCATCAAGATACAGCATCACATTATCACCCATTTCCAAAGCCAGATTCAGTTTTTCAAGCTCCTGTTTTGCGCCAGCATTTTTAGCTTCGCCCGGATCTGTTGAAACAATATCATGACCGATTGACGGACCGTTGATTTTCATAAAAACCAATCCCATTCGGTCTGCCATGTATTCCATCAAGGTTGTCTTTCCGTAACCCGGAGGTGAAACCAAAAGCAACATTCCCATTCTGTCGGTACGTTTGTCGTTTCCTACCGTTCCTAATTGCTTTGCTAAATTGGCTCCGATCAAAGGAAAATAAACTTCGCTGATTAATCTGTTTCTCACAAACGAACTTAACACCTGAGATTTGAACGTATCAATTTTTAAAGCTTTCTTTTTATCGTTGACCCATTTTGCTTTCAATTCCTGAAGCTGTTTGTATTTCGGAACAATAACCTCATTAAAATTGGATAAACGGGAACTGAATTCATAATAATTTAAAGCATAATCGGCATCTTTTTCCAATGATTTTAATTCTTTCAGAACTGTTTCGTAAGAAATGTGAAAAACATTTTTAGCATCAAAATTCTGCGTTACAAAGAATACAGCAGCTTCTTTCTTAATATCATCTTCAACCTTTGATTCTGAATTAAACAAGAACGCATTTAGAGCACTTTCAGCAATAGAAAAACAGGCTGCAGGATATTTTTTCAAAGCATTCAGCTGATCAATAAATTCTAAATCTTTTCCTTTTTCCTTCAGATCTTTTATAAATGATTCATACAGCAAACCCGCTTTTTCAGAAACCAAAAACGCTGATTTGTTTTCTCTTTTCAGATAGATGGCAGCATTGAGATAATTTACTTCAGCAAAAAGCTGATTATTCTGAGCAAACAATTTTATTTCATTGGACAATTCTTCATTCAGATATTGAAAACCTTTATCTGTTGTAAAAGATTTTGAAATTAAATTTGCTGCTTCAAACTGCTTTTGGTAATATTCTTTTCTTTCCGGGTTCAAAAAATACCAGAACAATTGCGCCAAAGCCCTTTCTGAAGGCGTAAACTGCATCAATCCCAGTTCGTTGTGCATCTGCTGAAGTTTTGAGACAATCGTCAATGCATCTTCATCATGAATCCCTTTCACCAAACCTTCTCCAAAATGCTCCGTCATAAACTGCTGAACAGCATTTCGGTTTTGCTCTTCGGTATTGATGTTTTTATTTTGAGAAAAAACATTCCAAGCCAGATATTCAAAACGTTTCACCTTTTGATTTTCAGAAATATATTCCTGATTCCAAACTTCTTTGTAATCTGAAATCGCTTCAAAATTTAAAGGCTCATAAAATGCAGTTCCTGTCAAGTGATAATAATACTGTGCATTTCTCATCACCAAAGTCAGATCTAATTTCTGGCGGTTTACAGCAAATTTATAATCACCCAAAGCAATTACATTGTCTCCATCTGCATAGATTTCCTTTTTATCTTTCAGTTTTCTTACGGATTCTTGCTGTGAAGTTTTCAGTAAAGTCTGAATTTCTTCCGCTTTTGCAGAATCGTCCATTTCCATAAGCTGTCGTGAAATATCACGTACCTTTTCCACCATCAAATCGGTTGCAAAATAGCCGTTGATTTCATTTTCAGAATCAAATGACTCCGATTTTGTCTGAACAGATTTTAAAATCCGCTGTGCAGAATCGTACAAACTCTGAGTGCGCTTATTTCTGGATTCCGTTAATTGAACTCTTTTATTTTGAAAATGTCCGTAAACTTCTTCTCTTTTCTCTTCAATTTTACGGATAAATTCTTCAAAATCAACGAATTTCGTTTCCATCTCTTCCAATTGAACGGAAAGTTTCGTAAGATACTCATCACATTTATCGGGAGTCTGAGATAATTCAAGAAAATTAATCACCGACTGATCAAATAATGTCATTTGCGCCTGAAAATCAGCAGATAATTCTTTTCCTGAAATTTCTCTCTTTCTTTTTGAGAGTTCCAGTCTTTCCTGATTCAGTCTTGCAAAGATCACCGAAATATTTTCAATGATCTGAGTAGACTGTGACGTGTCTTCAATTTTTAAATTATTGACAATATCTACCAAAAGTTCAAGCTGCCCGGAAAGATTATTAATTTCCTCCTCAATTGTTTTGGCATCAATCGCTTTCTGTAAACTGATGATATTTTCAGAAATCTGCTGAGATCTGTTCTGATACGGAAGCAAAGCATCGTCCTGAAGAAGGAAATTCACACAAGCATTAGAAAGCTCTTCCGATCTTTCAGCCAAAGCTTTTTCCAAAGAATCAAGCACCGCTACATCTACATATTTTAAATCTCGCGCTCCGGTAATTTCACCACGCAGGGCTCTGATTGTAGAAAGCATATCAATATATTCGGTGAGCTGAGAATAATTGATTCTTTTGGTGTCATCTAAGGTTTTTTCAGATGCTGCTTTTATTTTTTCAACAGCTTCAGCCGTATTTTTCTTCTGCTCAAGTACTTTTTCATACTCATTAATGGCAGAATGAGCAATTTTTCTGATTTCCTTTAAAGGCTGATCTAAATTCTGAACTTCATCGTCACCCAGAAAATAATACGCATCTAAAATTGTAGTAGAAAGTTTTACAATATCATCATACAATCCGCTGTAAGAATCTTTCTTATTCAGTAATGTGATCAGTTCCTGACTTTCTGCCATTACTCTTACAATATCTTTATTCCCGATTTTGTAAAGAAGCGTATCAGATTTTTCTGTATTCGGCTGTAGTTCTTTTGAATACGGAGTCTGCCAGATTTGAGCTAAATGATGTTTCGTCGTTTCTACACTTTCTCTCAGATAAATCAGTTTTCCCTCATTTAAAATTGAAAAACCACTGCAACGGATAGGCGTTTCTATAGTCTGGGTAATGACATTGTACGAAATCAGCTGATAATTATTGGTTTTATCATCATAAAAAACATACATAAAATTCTCACCATTCGGCTCCTGAATAGTTTTCAGATAATGAAGTCTGTTCACATCCTGAGAAATCACCTTCAAACCTCCTGTCTGCAAAGCATAACCATTTGAAAAGAGGACGCCCTGATTTTCCGGGAGTAAAACCGCAGAATGCTTCAGTGTATCTACTCTTGAAACTTTCTTTTCTTTATGGTTATAAATGAAATAACGTTCTGTTTCCTGATAAGGTTTAATTTTAAACAAAACCAGATTATCCAAATCACAAAAGTGGATTTCAGCATCATCCAGATTTTGATCCTTGTGAATAACATCTTCCGAATAAATTCCTTTTCCGGTGTCGGTGTTGTCTTCAATTTTGATGGTAATGTCACCACCAATCGATTCAACGAAAACTTTATCTGCCAAAGAAACGTGCGGAAATTTCCCGCTTCGCTGCATATCTCTGGTTGCTTTTGTCCATACAAAACCATGTTGCGGAGGATAAGTAACTTCCGAAGCACTTCTGGAATCTACATACACCAGTTGATCTTCTTTAATCAGCCATTTGAATGCTTTAATATCCGAAGTACTTTCTGATAACTGGAAAACCATATACAAATAGTTTTCGGTAAAGTGAAAGCGTGCAAAAAAGGTGTTTCTGTAATATTTATAGAGATTTTTAAATTCTTCAGTGAAAATTTCATCTGAAATTAAAGAAAGATCCTTTGGCTCGAATCTTTTATTATTAATGGAATACACCGAAAAAACATCAGTAATATTAATCTCGGTTTGTAAACCTAAATGAGCATTTGAACCAAAAATCAATGTATTTTTTAAAGAAAAAATATCTTTGGCAATACAGTTGTGTTCGGTAGAAATTCTCTCATTGGCAATTAACGAAAAATCTACTCCTCCGAAAATTTCTTTACGGTTTTCGTTCAGTTTCTGAAGCCTCTGAATAAGATCATTTTTCTGCTCGTTCAGACGATTCTGTATGATTTCGTATGTCCCTGAATTTAATTGTTCTGACATATTTTGAGATATTAGATTTTAGATGCTAGATTTTATTAAAATGCTTTAAGCATACATTTAACTGCTTAAATGGCTTGTTTAAAAACTCTCAAAGTACTAGTAAATAATACAATGAGAGTTTCAGATATATAGTGAGTGTTTTGTACGCTCCTGAAAAATTAAATCTTATTTAATCGGTTTTTGATCTACACCTAAATGTTTTGCCATATCCATCGCTCTGTCCAAAAGTCCTCTTTCCTGCTGATTAGCAACACCATTGAGTTTAAAAATAAGACTTGCAATGCTCATATTTTTAATATCATCTGAAGAAATGTTGTATTTATCAACCATTCCCATCACTTTACCAATGATATTTTCTCCATCACCCAAAAGATTTTCTTTCACTAAAGTTGCGTTTTCGCTGTGGCTGATGAATTTATCCAAACCTTTACCCGCAGAAACCTGACGAACCACATTATCAAAGAAGGTATTATCACCCCCTACAATATCAATTTTTGCAGATTTGAATGCTTCCGCCAAAACTCCCGCCTGAGCTTGCGCAATATCTTTCTGAATTGAAATTTGAGCCAATTCTACTTCTTTTTCCTTCGCCAAAGTCAATCTGAATTCTTCGTGATCTTTTCCTGCATCATTCAGCTTTTTCATTGCTTCAGCTTTTTCGGTAATTCTCGCAGCTTCTGCCAAAGCTTTTTCCTTGATAACTTCTGCCTGAGCAATTCCTTCTTTCTTGATAGCATCTGCTTTTTTCTCAATCACTACTGCTTCTACGATTCCTTGTCTTTCTGCTGCATCTGCTTTTGCATGAAGAACCTGAGCTTCAGATAAACCAACGGTAGCTTCTTCTTTCGCTTTTGCATCGGCAATAATTTTACGTGCTTCAGCCTCTTTTTCAGCAGCATCACGTTTAGCCTGTGCTTCGATTACATATTTCTGAGCGTCTTTTTCAGCAGCTAATTTTCTTGCTTCTGCAGCTCTTGTTTCCTGAATAAGTTTCTTCTCAGCTTCCTGAGTTGCCAAAGTAATTTCCACCTGTTTCGTTCTGTCAGCAGTTTTGAAAGCTTCCAAATCTTTAATGGTTTGCTGCTCTTCTACAACCGTTTTTTCCATTGTTAAACGCTCACGAATCGCATCCTGAATATTTTTCTTTTCTAATTCTATTGCCTTTTCTTTTTCGATCTGAGCCAGAGATACAATTCTTTCTCTTTCTGTTGCTTCCAACATTTTGTCTTTCTGCACTCTTTCAGTTTCTACCAGATCGGCACGCTCTTTATTTTTTGCAGCAATCACAACCTGTCTCTGTTTGTTCTCTTCTGCAATCTGCAATTTTTCTTCTGTCGCAATTCTTACTGTTTCATATTTCAAACGCTCTTCTTCATCCACTTTCAGAATTTCAGCATTTTCACGGGCTTTAATATTGGCAACTTCTCTTTTTTGAGACTCTTCTTTTTCCGCTAATTGTTTTTCAAGCTCCAGAATCGCTTCACGAGCTTCAACATTCTGCTTTGTGATCGTTTTTTCTTCGTCTCGGCGAACCTGATTGGCTTTAATATTTTGATTAGCTGTTAATTCGGTAATTTTTTTAATCCCTTCAGAATCAAGAATATTGTCTTTATCTAAATTTTCGATTTTTGTTTGCTCAAGAAAATCAATTGCGCAGTCATCCAGAACATAACCATTCAGATCTGTCCCGATAATGTCAAGAATTTCCTGACGAAACTCGCTTCTTGCTTCGTAAAGCTCGATAAATTCAAACTTTTTACCAACGGTTTTTAAGGCTTCAGAAAATTTAGCTTCAAATAATTCTCTTAAGGTATTGATGTCTGAAGCTCTCTGACATCCGATGGTCTGACCCACATTTACAATATCATCAACCGATTTATTAACTCTGATAAAGAAAGCCACCTGAATATCGGCTCTCATATTGTCTTTACAGATTAATCCCGCTCTTCCTTCTCTGGCAATTTCAAGTTTTTTAACGGAAATATCCATAGATTCCATTCGGTGAATGACCGGAATTACGATTCCCGCATTGAAGAATACTTTTGTACCTCCGTAACCTGTTCTTAAAATAACGATTCCCTGAACGGTTTTTTTATACATGGATAAAATCCAGAAAATCAACCCGATGGAAGCTATCACAATGATAACAATTCCTGCAATTAAAGTTGTGTTCATATTTTTTTAGTTTATTATTTTATTGTGTTTTTGTTAATTTATTAAATGTAAATGCGCAGTATTTAATATTATTTAGTCTATTTTCGTTCAAAAAGATTTACCTACACTGGATTTCCGGCAAATATATTTCAAACATTTGTGATTCCAAATCAATTAAAGAATCATTTCCAGGATATAGCTGAAAATCATTATAAAAAAAGTAAGCATGACTTGTTGTTTTTAAAAGCGGATTTCTGTAGCTACGTAATAAAATTTCTTCTGAGGATCTTCATCCACTATAATAACGGTGGTTCCGTGTTCTATTCTTTCACCGTCTTTACTTTTTACCATCAGTGTCATAGGATCACTCCCGATAAAAACTTCCAGTATTCCTATTTTTTGGTCTTGAATGGTTGATTTCATCCTACCTTCTCTTCCCAGAAAATCGTGCGCTTTTTCACCTTTATGGTTAATTTCCCTGAAAAAGGGATTTAATGGTTTCAGAATAATTTTTGTTGCCAAAATACTGATCAAGAAAGCAGGAATTACCATCAAAACAGCCATCCAAAAACCAGGTGAAATAAAAACCTCAACATAAAAAGAAGCCAGCCATGTAAAAAACAGCGAAATCGTTAAAAAATAGGTCACCGGAACAATATCAAGATTCAGAAATTTTAAAAATTGAATCCAAGCAGAAGGATCTTCAGGAACATATACATCTCCATCCGGAGTTTCTACATCAAAATCAGCATCTATACCGACATCAATATCCAAACCTGTAATGATGGTAAAAAGCCAGTAGATAACCGCCAAAATAAGCAGCACACTCAAAACAGTATTTACCGGAGTAAAAGCAATATGTAAAAATTCCTGAAAGGTCATATTTTAGCCTTTTTTAAGTGTATTTTTTAATTTCTGCAGAGCGCTCTCTGCTTCTCCGTCTGTATTTTTCAACAAATCATCAATCTCCTCATCTACCGTCTTCCCGGTTTTCGCCAATTCAGAATACGCTTCTGCCACCGCTTCCTGCTGAACCACTCGGTCTTTTAGTTTTTCCAGCATTGAAACTGCACTGCTGCTGTCAATCTGAGTCATTTTTCGGTTGATATCTCTTGTAGCCTCACTTACCTGCACTCTCGCCTCCAAGGTACGCAGTTCGTTTTCCCATTTGGAAATATTAGATTTCAGCTGATTAATGTTGGTCTGCATTTTTTCACATTCTTGCTGCAGCTTTTCGGTTTCAGTTTTTAAAACTTCAGCCCTTTTCTGTGATTCATTTTGCTTCTTCAAAGCTTCTTTTGCAAGACGGTCGCCTTCCGAAACTTCAATTTCCCCTTTTTCAGATTTCTGAACCAGCAAGACTGCTTTTGCGTAATAATCTCCCGCAGAATGATCTTCTGCTTCCGCTTCGTTTTTTTTACGGATTGAAAGCGCTTTCAGTTGAGCCAAAGCTTCAAGACTTTCCGCAAGCTGATCTTTCATATCAGCAATTCCGGCTTCTGTAAGCTTTATAGGATCTTCAAAATTTTCTAATGCCGAACTGACTTCAGCTTTTCCTATTGCATATAATCTTTTAAAAATATTCATATTTTGATATTTATTATTTACTCATTTTTATCATTTCGCTATTGAACTCCCCGACCAAAATCCCTAAAGAATTAATTGAAGCCATTACTTCATTTTGCGCCATATTATCCGTAGGCAAGGTATCACGGAAAATCACTTTTTTCCCGGAATGATCCAGAACAAATGCCCCATGTACAATATCCCTGTTTTTTTGAAGCAAGGTGCGGTACATTGTTTCTGTGGGATTTTTAATTTCAAAAAGAAACTGTTCCATAATTAATATTGAATCTGAAACAATCAGAATCATGTTCTTGATTCCGTTAGATTCTTTCTCAATAATCAGTACTTTTTGATTTTCATCCTCAAAACTTATGTTAAATTCATAATCTAACAACCATTCTTTAACCTTATTAAATATTTTATTCTTTTCGCTCATATTCCATGCGTTTTAGCTTTTAGATAAGCAAAAGTAATAAAATTTTTACAATTTGCAAATATTTTTAGCAAAATTTTCCATTAATAAACTTATATTTGCAAAAAAGATTAGACTTATGAGTTTTTTTGGAACAAATATTAAGAAGATCAGACAAGTTAAAGGGTTAAGCCAAAAGGCCTTCGCAGATTTATTCGAGCTAAATCGCGGTGTAATAAGTGCTTACGAAGAAGGAAGAGCAGAACCAAAAATTGATACACTTCTAAAAGTTGCCCATTATTTTAATCTGGACATCAACGATTTCCTGACAAAACCACTACAGGTAAACAATCTTGTAAGCGGATCAGTCATTGACACGCTCATGTTTTCGCCAATTGAAGAATTTAGTAAACTAAACAATACCGTTAAAAATTTAGCAGAAAATACCGACCAAGTTCATATTTTGCAAAAAATATTAGCAAAAATTGATTTAATATTTGAGTTCAAAGAAAAGAAACAGCTTATTTCTCATTACAATATCGGAGATTTTCTATTTCTTATTAAAACAGATCTCCAGTCTGAAAAACCCGGAACACTCGTTACATTACAAGGAGAAAACCTTCAGTACCTTTCTGAAATTCCTGAAGAAAAATGGCAGAAAACCGAAGTCTATAAAGTCGCAGGTTATATTTCTTTTGAACAAAAAAATATACTTGCTGACATTCTGAGCAGGATTGAGGTTTTAGAAAAGAGTCTGAAAAATTAATCTGGAAAATAATTCATTTTAAACCTGAATTAAATTATTTTATTTAAAACGAATATTCAGCAAATAATTATCAGGCTTCGTGTTTAGTCTTCTGATAAGTAAAATGGTTGATCAGTATTCTGATTTCATTAAATTCAAAATCTTTCGGTAAAGCATTTTTCCATTCATTGAGACTTTCATAGGAATTTTGAGAAAATTCTTTTTCGAAAGCTTTAATTTTATCTGAAGTGATAATTCTGGAAATATCCAGCAAACCCTGTTCAGCAAATTTAGCCAAATGACCCAGAACTGTTTCTTTTACTAAACCTCTTTCTAAGGCAATTTCAGAAACTGTTTTTCCTTCTTCAAATAATTGAAAAGTGAGAACCTGAGAAGGAACTTTAGCTATTTTCATGCTTACTTCTTTATTGTTTTTCTCATCAAGAAGTTTTACATCCAAAAGATGACTCTCTTTTAATCCATTCAGATAATCTTCAATATCTTCAAGCCAGCTTCTGATTTCCTCGTTGTATTGTTTAAGTCCTTTTACACCCTTAATTTCAGCATAAAAATCCTTCAACGGACTGAAAATTTTATTATTGATTTCACTGAAAAAGAAATTAACCGCACCTTTGGATTTATTCTCAATTTCGAGCCATTCTTCTTTTTCCTGAATAAACAGGCTGACTTTCTGAAAAATAATCCGCTCCAGTTTTTCAAAAATTTTGCTGAGGTTCTGAGTTTCATGCTTAAGCTGCAGGTAGAGCTGATTCGCTTTTACCCGATCAATACTTTTGTTGACCAAAGACAAATTATTCCACTGCTCCACTTCTTTCATCAACCACTGACAATCTAATGTCCGAAGAAGTTTTCTGATGGCATAATCGTATTTTTCCTGATTCAGTATTGTTTCCACATGATCATTGGCATGGGTATCACCTTGAAATTTTAAAATTCTGTTATCTTTAAAAATAACTTCAGGAGTAATTTTTGATTTTAAAACAATTCCTTCCAAAGTTCGGCAGCGAGACAAAGCAACATACACCTGTCCTGCCGTAAAACTTTTACCAGCATCTATAATAACTTTATCGAAGGTAAGTCCCTGACTTTTATGAATCGTAACTGCCCAAGCCAATTTTATCGGAAACTGTTCAAAACTTCCCAAAACCTCCTCTCTGATCATTTTATCAGAATCAAGAGAGTATTTTTTTTGTTCCCAGACTTCCCGCTTTACGGTAATTTCTCTTTCGCTGCCTTCCAGAATAACTTTTATCTCGTTTTCTTCCAAAGCAGAAATTTCACCAAGCTTACCGTTGTAATATTTTTTATCGCCTGAAATATCATTTCGGATAAACATAATTTGAGCTCCGACTTTCAGCTCAAGAAACTGATCATTAGGGAACTGATTTTCTTTAAACTCACCAAAAAGCTTGGCTTCGTAAATTCCCGGTGCAAGATTGATCTCTTTCAGTTTTTCCTGATTGATATCGTCTGCCATTTTGTTGTGAGAACAAAGGTAAACGTAAGGTTCTTCGCCTGATTCAAAATCAGGAGTGTATCTTTTGTTTAATTCTTCAAAATCAATATTAGCAACATCACCATCTCTAATTGCATTTAAAATTTCAAGGAAATGCTCATCAGTCTGCCGATATACCTTCGTGAGTTCAATTGTAAGCAAAGGAATTTCCTTAATGGCGATACTATCGAAGAAAAAGGGAGAATTGTAAAACATTTTAAGCACATGCTCGTCTCTCACAACAGGTGGAAGCTGGTACAAATCTCCGATGAACAACATCTGAACCCCGCCAAATCGCTGATTATTTCTGCGGATAAACCTGAGAGAAAAGTCCATCATATCCAAAACATCTGCCCGAAGCATAGAAACCTCATCAATAATGATCACTTCAACTTCTCTCAAAAGTTTGAGCTTATCTTTACGATATTTAAAATGCTGCTGAAGATCAACAATATTATTGGCTATATTACTGTCTATGCGATCTGTAGTCGGTAAAAAAGTACGCAACGGAAGACCAAACATAGAATGAATGGTTACTCCGCCTGCATTGATGGCAGCAATTCCGGTAGGAGCTACTACGATATGCTTTTTTTTCGTTTTTTTTACAAATTCGTTAAGAAATGTGGTCTTACCAGTTCCAGCTTTTCCGGTAAGAAAAACGCTTCTGCTGGTAAATTCTATTAATTCAAAAAAATGATTGTTCATCATCAGCAAAATTACGAAAAAGAGTTTAGGGAATAAATTTTGATTAAATTAAAAAAATAATAATGAAATTTGCATGGTACTAAATCAGCATCAACAATGACGTTATTAATAAACCGATAAACAACTGCATTATGAGAAATTTCTTCAGCATTTTTTTAATCATTTTAGCCTTCGTAACAATGGCAAACTCCTGTAAATCGGCAAATTCACAGGACGACTCCACACTTCCTAAAGACATCTCCGAAAGACCAGCTGATGAAAACAGTGAAAAGTACGATCAAGCCTTATTGGACGAAATGCGGACAGAAATAGAATCAGCAATCGCTAAAGAAAAATGCAGCAAATCTTCAGAATGGACTTTTGCCCCAATGGGATCAAAAGCTTGCGGAGGTCCTGTACGCTATATTGCTTATCCTAAAAAAATTCAAGATGTAATAGCCCCAAAAATCAGCGATTACACGCAAAAAATGTCTGACTTTAACAATAAATATAATATCGTTTCCGATTGTATGTTGGCAGCAGAGCCAACGGGAGTACGATGTGAAAACGGTAACGCAGTATTTATTTATTAAACTTAAAAAAAGCTCTGACCAATCAGAGCTTTAAGTTATTCTAAATAGATTTTTATCCTTCGTACCATGAAGAATATTTCACATAATTATCTGCAATTCTGTTAACTTCACCTTCCAGTAAAGCGGCAGAAATATCTTTAATTTTTTTCGCCGGAACTCCGCCCCAAACTTCACCTGATTTGATGTGCGTTCCCTGAGTTACCACAGAACCGGCTCCAACAATAGAATTTTCTTCTACCAGACAATTATCCATCACAATAGAACCCATCCCAATCAGCACGTTATCTTTGATGGTACAGCCATGAACAATAGCATTATGACCAATAGAAACGTTATTCCCGATTTCCAAAGGATATTTTTCGTACGTGCAATGAAGCATTGCATTATCCTGCACATTCACTTTACTTCCCATTTTTATATAATGCACATCACCTCTTATTACCGCATTATACCAAATACTGCAGTTCTCTCCCATTGTGACATCACCTATTACAGTTGCTGTTTCTGCTAAAAAAGTATTGTCACCAATTTGTGGTGTTTTTCCTAAAAGTTCTTTTATTAAAGCCATATTTCAATTTAACATTAGAAAAATTAAGTTATTCCGAAAACATAAATTATTGAATTTTAAAAGCTCTGCCACTCAAATTACACCGATAGCAAAAATCTAAATTCAATCCTCCCCGTTCTAACTTCTAATCCGTATTTTTGTATTCTCAAATTTAACGAAAAAATGCGTACAATCCTTATAGAACCAACAGAAAACCCAAAAGTGATTAAATTTGTAGCCGACTACAACTTGATTCCCGGATCATTGGAGTTGGACAGAGATTCAGATATATCCGAAATTCCTATTGCACAGGAACTTTTTAACTATCCTTTTGTAGAAAGAATCTTCATTACTGCTAATTTCGTAGCCGTTGCAAAACAGGATACCGTAGAATGGGAACATGTAGTAGAAAGTCTGAAAAACGTCATTGAAGATGAACTATTGGCAAACCCAAGAATCTACCTGCAGAAGAAAAAAGAAATGTATCAGATTTATGCTGAAATGACACCGAATCCTAATGTAATGAAGTTCGTATCAAACAAACTTCTTCTGGACGGATTTGTTGAGATAAAATCCCGAGATGAAGCCAATGGAGTTCCTCTGGCTCAGGCTATTTTTAAGGAATTTGATTTTGCGAATGAAGTTTTCATTTCAGATAATTTTGTTGCAGTTACCAAAGATAACAGTGTAGAATGGCATCAGGTAATGGTTACCGTTCGTGCACTTATCGCAGATTATCTACAGAATGGAGGAGAAATTTCAAATATTGAAGCTCAAAAACATGAAAATCCTGTTGAAAAGATCATCAACAGAGATTATACGGATGACGAGCAAAAAATTTCAGATATTCTAAATGAATATGTAGCTCCGGCGGTAGAGAATGATGGCGGTAAAATTTCTTTAATGGAATACGATGAAAGTACCAAAACCGCTAAAATGCTTTTACAGGGTGCATGCTCCGGCTGTCCGAGCTCAACGGCAACTTTAAAAGGCGGAATTGAAAACATTTTAAAGCAATTCGTTCCGGATCTTGTTGAAAAAGTAGAAGCTGTAAACGGATAAAATGACGTTAGAAGTTAGAAGTTAGAAGTTAGAAGTTAGAAGTTAGAAGCAAAATTACTTTTACTTATTAAATACCACTCATTGCTTATACATTATATGAAAGGAATATTATTAGTCAATCTCGGCTCACCAAGATCTACCGCTGTCCCAGATGTTAAAGAATATCTGGATGAGTTTTTAATGGATGAAAAAGTGATTGATTACCGCTGGTTTTTCCGTGCTTTACTCGTTCGCGGAATTATTCTCAATACAAGACCTGCAAAATCTGCCGAAGCTTATAAAACAGTCTGGACAGAGCAGGGCTCTCCTCTCATTGTAATTACAGAGAAAATCCAGAAAAAACTACAGAAACTGGTTGATATTCCTGTAGAGATCGGGATGCGCTATGCACAACCCAGCATTGAAACAGGAATTCAAAAACTCATAGATCGCGGCGTCTCGGAAATTGTTCTTTTTCCGCTGTATCCTCAATATGCAATGAGTACCACGGAAACAGTAATTGAAAAAGCTGAGGAAGTGAGAAAAGCAAAATTCCCGAATATAAAAATCAATTACATTCAGCCGTTTTACAACAGAGAAATTTACATCAATTGTTTGGCTGAAAGTATTAAGGAAAAACTGCCGGAGAACTTTGATGCGTTGCAATTTTCTTATCACGGAGTTCCTGAAAGACATATCTATAAAACAGATCCTACCAAAACATGTAATCTTAACGACTGCTGCTCAAGAGAAAGCAATCCGAGTCATCAGTTTTGCTACAGACATCAATGCTTTAAAACAACCAACCTGGTAATAGAAAAACTGAATCTTCCAAAAGAAAAAACTATTGTTTCTTTTCAGTCGAGATTAGGTAAAGATAAATGGATTGAGCCTTACACCGATGAAACATTTGAGACGATTCCTAAAAAAGGAATAAAAAATCTGGCAGTAGTTTGTCCTGCTTTTGTATCTGATTGCCTGGAAACTCTAGAAGAAATCTCTGTAGAAGGAAAAGAACAGTTTACCCATGCAGGAGGAGAAAACTTCCATTATATCCCCTGCCTGAATGATGAAGACCGGTGGATTGAAGTGATTAAAACTTTGTGTGAAGAAAAACTCAACGAGTTTTATTTCGTTTAAACAAAATTTACATCAAACTAAAAGACACTTAGGTTTCTAAGTGTCTTTTTAATTATTTTATGAAGGACTTTACCTTACCGGCGTCCTGAATTCTCCGTAGCCAATTAAGCCATCATAATTCCTTCCGAAAGGTCTGTAATACAAAAATGCCTGATAAAGGTTTTCGGTCTGCCAGAAATTACCGTTGATTTCGCCAAAATTCAAACTTCCATTTGCTTCTTTTGTTGCCAGAATATAATTATAAAAACCCTGTTTCAGATAAATTTTAGCTATATATTTTTGAGATGCCTCATCATACTGCATCTGAAATTCTTTTCTAGGCTGAAAATCATTGAATCCTCCTAGAATATACAGCTCTTTATTCATCGGTTCGGAATCTAATGAAAAATGCACCCAGGAATAATCTGCTTCACGTTCAGCATTTCTTTCCAATCCAAGATCGTTTCTTCGGTAATACCATGCTCCATTTACATCAGGCTGATACTGATAATTCAGCGGATATGCCCAAACCGGATGTAGATAGGTTTGATTAACACCGTCTAAAAGTTCCGTGGCTCTTACCATATCTACTGCCATTCGCATATTTTTATTATCAAAATAATAAAATTCATTATTTCCAGGAAATATAAGATTAAGCTGCTGAAAAAGAAGTTTATTTCCCATCGTAGCACTCGGCTTCTGACCAGAAATTACCATATGAGGATTATTGTTCTGCATCAAAGTGAGCGTCATTGAATTAACATTAGAAGTGAGATCTCCTGCTTTTGCTACTGCCTGCACTTCTACTCTCTGGTTAAGACCCGGATTTTTTGCATCTGCAAAACGGGAAATATTTAACGCCAGATTTACCTGATCCTCAACTATAGAAAATCTCCTTTTGATGATCGGCTGATCTGCAGATCTTTTATAAACGATCAGTTCAAAGTTTCCTGAAATTTTAGGCTGAATTTTTTCATTGGGAAACCTCAGTACGTAATGCGTGTAAGGCTGTAATGTGTTGAAGGAATACTGAAACTCATCCAGCATTGCATTCATTTGACCATTGGCAATTTCACTGAAAAACAAATTATCATCCTGCCAGTTTCTATCATAATGTTTTATAGTATAACGGTATACTTCACTGGAATTAGTAAGGTCATCAAATCTCAAAATCAATTGCTGTCCCATTGAAATCACGGGAGTTTCGTCATTTGTCTGAGGATTAAACAGCTGTATACTCTGAATATTCTGCCCGAACAAAAATCCACTTAAAGACAGTAAAAATAATTGTAATGTTTTCATTATGACGAATATAATGATTATTTTGAACTAAAGAAAGATTTCCGTTTTCCATTTTTGAAAAAAACTTTATCTTTTACTTTAAAACAAAACCCGGACTATTGCCGGGCTTGATTTTTATATCTAGTAATTCAAGGTAATTAATTGACGATAAACTTTCTATCGTTAATTAGCTCCGCAATCGCCAACATATCTTTTCCAATCAATCGGTCATCTTCCAGCTTTGCTACTTGAGAACGAAGAATAGCGTAATTTTCTTCAATAATATCGGAACATTTTGCCGGTCTTCTGAATTCAAGACCCTGCGCTGCAAACATCAATTCAACGGCAAGAATATTGACTAAATTGCCAAGAACCTGATTAAACTTCCTACCCGAAATACTTCCCATTGACACATGATCTTCCTGACCCAAACTCGTCGGAATAGAATCTGCTGAAGCTGGGAAGCAAAGTGTTTTATTTTCTGTGACCAAAGCTGCCGAAGTATATTGAGGAATCATAAATCCTGAATTCAACCCAGAGCTTTCCGTTAATAATCGTGGTAAACCATATTTGCCTTCCAGCAGCAAATAACTTCTGCGGTCTGAAATATTTCCCAGTTCTGCTGCCGCTAAAGTTGCGTAGTCTAAAGGTAAAGCCATTAATTGACCGTGAAAATTTCCGCCCGAAATAGATTCTTCAGCACTTAATATAATCGGATTATCCGTTACGGAATTCAGTTCTGTTTCCGCCATCATTTTTAGATGTTCAAAAGCATTTCTGCTTGCGCCGTGCACTTGCGGAACACATCTCATTGAATAAGGATCCTGAACTCTTTCACATCCTTCATGCGCTTTAAGATTGTCTGAATCTTTTAAGAAATTAAGCATTCTTGCGGCTACTTTTTTACTTCCTTCAAATGGTCTTATTTCGTGAAGCTCTTTTTTAAACGGGCTTGCTGAACCTCTGTAAGCTTCCAGACTCATTGCAGCGGCAAGATCCGCAAGATCCAGAAGATATTCAAACTTTTCTAAACCTTTTATAGCATGAGCCAAAATAAACTGAGTTCCGTTGATGAGTCCCAATCCTTCTTTTGGACCTAAAACTAAAGGCTTCAGATTATTTTTTTCAAGAATTTCTGCTGTTTCAAATATTTCGTTATCTACCCATACTTGTCCAAGTCCTAAAAGCGGCAAAACCAGATGTGAAAGCGGTGCTAAATCTCCTGATGCTCCAACAGAACCCTGCTCTGGAACAACTGGGATAATATCTTTTTCCAGCATCAAAATCATTCTTTCGATAACCTGAAGAGAAACTCCGGAAAATCCTTTAGACAACGCATGAACTTTTGCGATCATCATGATTTTGGAAAGTTCTTTATCAATAGGCTTTCCCACACCAACTGCGTGAGAAATAATCAGATTATATTGCAGCTGTGCAGTTTCATCGGCAGAAATTTTAGTATCGCAAAGCGGTCCGAAACCTGTATTAATACCATAAACACAGCGATCTGAATCTACAATTTTCTGAACATTTTTCTGAGAATTTAAAATCTGCTCTTTTGCAGCTTCATTTAGCTGGGCTTTATTAGGGTCTTTACATATTTCCAAAACATCATGAAAACTGAAAGTATCAATACCGTATGTCATTACTTAAAAATTTGCCTAAAAATACACATTTTAAAGCATACCGGAAAAGCCATCTGTTGAGGTTGAGATATTAATATCCTTAAATGCGTAACCATAAATTTAAATTTAACACATATTATAAGGCTGAAGGACTTTCTTTCACTTTTTTTCTGCTTCATAATGCTTAAATTTGCTATATGAATCCGTCTTTAGAATTACAGCTTAAAACCTTACCCTCCGAACCCGGTGTTTATCGGTATTATGATAAAAATGACAATCTTCTGTATGTAGGAAAGGCAAAAAATCTAAAGAAAAGAGTACTTTCATACTTCAACAAAACACTTTCGGGCTACCGCACAAGAATTATGGTTGGGAAAATCAACCGTCTGGAAACCACTATTGTCAACAGTGAATACGATGCGCTTTTACTGGAAAACAATCTTATCAAAGAACATCAGCCGTTTTATAATGTAATGCTGAAAGATGACAAAACTTATCCGTGGATCTGCATTAAAAATGAAGAGTTCCCAAGAGTTTTTCTTACCCGAAACAAAATAAAAGATGGATCTGAATATTACGGACCTTACGCAAAAGTACGTCCTGCCAAGATTTTACTGGATACGATCAAGCATATTTATAAACTTCGCACATGCAATCTGAATTTGACACCTGCTAAAATTGATGAAGGAAAATATAAAGTCTGTCTGGAATTTCATATCAAAAACTGCGAAGGACCTTGTGAAGAGTTAGAAAGCAAAGAAGATTATGACGAAAAAATAGACGCTATCCGCGGAATCATTAAAGGAGATTTCCGCAGAGCAAAAGAATATCTGATCAATCAAATGACAAAATATGCAGCTAATCTTCAATTTGAAAATGCTCAGATGATTAAAGAAAGACTGAATATTCTGGAAGATTATCAGTCTAAACATACGGTTGTAAATCCCAATATTGATGACGTAGATGTTTTTGGAATGACAAGCGATGAAACAGCTGCGTATGTAAATTATTTTAAAATCAGAAACGGAAATATTATACAGAGCTTTACCACCGAAATTAAAAAAATGCTGGAAGAAACAGATGAGGAAATCATGGAGGAAGCCCTGATTGAAATCCGTCAGAAATTTGATTCAGATTCCAAAGAAGTCCTGCTTCCATTTCACCTGAGTGTCGAGATCCCAAATGTAAAGTTAATTGTACCTAAAGTTGGTGATAAAAAAAGAATTGTAGAGCTTTCTGAAAAAAATGCAAAAGAATACCGCATTGAAAAACTGAAACAGGTACAGATTGTAGATCCCGAAAGACATTCAAACAGGATTATGGCAGAAATGCAAAAGCTGTTGAGAATGCCTGTAGAACCAAGACATATTGAAGGATTTGACAACTCAAATATTCAGGGAACCAATCCGGTTTCGGCTTGTGTGGTTTTTAAAGACGGAAAACCAAGCAAAGCAGATTATAGAATTTTTCATCCGAAAACGGTAGAAGGTCCGAACGATTTTGCCACCATGGAAGAAGTTATATACCGAAGATATAAAAGAATGCTTGATGAAGGGGAAAGCTTGCCACAATTAATCTTGATTGACGGTGGGAAAGGTCAGCTTTCTTCCGCAGTAAAGAGCTTAAAAATCCTTGGTCTATACGGGAAAATTACCATTATAGGAATTGCTAAAAGACTGGAAGAAATTTTTTTCCCAGAAGATTCCATCCCTTTATACTTAGATAAAAAATCTGAAACTCTGAAAATTTTACAGCGTGTGAGAGACGAAGCGCACCGCTTCGGAGTAAAACACCACCGTACCAGAAGAAAAAACTCTACCATAAAATCTGAATTGGAAGAAATCCCGGGCGTAGGAAGCAAAACCATCGAACTGCTTTTATCAAAACTGAAATCAGTAAAAAGAATAAAAGAAGCCAATCTTGAAACTCTGGAAGAAATCTTAGGAAAATACAAAGCTAAGATTGTCTGGGACTTTTTTAATGCAGAATAAAAAAATCTTTCATCGTAATGGTGAAAGATTTCTTTTATTTTATAAAATAATTGCTGATAACCTAAACTCCGCCCATTACAAACATATTTTCCATTGTGGGCACATCACTTCCTCCTTCTTTTTCTAACGTAATTGCAAAGGCTTGTGCATTCGGAATATTTGAAAGAGAGATTTTTGAATCTTTATCCTCGCTGTACATCCCTGCACTTACAGGTTTACCGTCAGAAATTGCCCACAACTGGTATTGCATTCCCTGTGGTACTTTTGGCAAAGTATTTGCTGACAAATAAACATCTTTGGTATTTTTATCCCAAAAAACTACAGCTTTAGAATCGGGGTGTTTATCAACACCTGCTAAAGCAATTTTAAGCATATCAGGATTGGAAGTTATTTTAAGTTTCTGTTCCATATCCTGCATCGCCAGCTTTTGAGATTGACCTGCAGATTTCAGATCCGCCAACTCTTTTTTGGTTTCAGTCTGGCTGTTTAACCAGTAAAGATTGATTCCTACACTGATTAAAAATAAAACCGAAGCTGCAATAGCAAAGTTTTTAAAATTACTTCTTGGCTGATCAAAACGCTCTATCTGCAAAGAATGATTCATCCTTTTAGATTGATCTTGATCTTTCTGTTCAGATAGTCCAGAAATATTATTTTCTTCTTTTACAACAATATTTTCGTTATTTACAACAACGCTTTCCTGTTGAATTTTATCCCATATCTTTGCTTTCAAATCATGGGGTGGTGCAACTGCCTGCGAAGTTGCAAGCATCTCAAAAGTTATCTGCGCCTCTTCAAAGGCGGCTTTCACTTCAGCATTATTCTTCATCACACACTCCAGAATACTCGCTTCCTCCTGAGAAGCAAGACCTAGAATATAAGATTCTAGAATTCCGGATGATATGTATTCCTTGATATCCAATTTATTTATTGATAATCTTTTAACAAATCTCTTAATTTCACCAATGCATTTCGCATTTTCGTCTTTACAGTACCTAAAGGCATATTCAGTTTTTCTGATATTTCACTCTGCGTGTATCCTTGGTAATAAGCAAGATTTATCAATTCCTGCTTATCAGATTCCAAACTTTCGAGCACTTTATTAAACCCAATAAAATCTGAGTTATTAGATGTTGAAAGCTCCGCATTTTCATATACGAAATCTGGTAAAGGTTGGTTTTTTAGCTGATTTTGGAAACTTTTTGATTTAAGATAATCTATCGCCGTATTTCTGGCAATGTTGATCATCCATGTATAAAATCTTCCTTTTGAGGAGTCATACTGCTGAATTGAATTCCATATCTTAACAAAAACATCCTGAATAATCTCCTCGGTATATTCTTTAGACTGAACAATTCGCAGAATAACACCGTATAAAGCACCAGAATAGTTATCATACAAATGATGAAAACCAGTCTCGTTTCGCTCTCTCAGTAAAACTACAAGCTCTTCTTCTGAATATTTTGTTTTGATTGTAAATAATTTTCATCCCAAATTTAGTAAAATAAAACATACAATTTCAAAAAAATTAAAAAAATATAATATTAATGTGTTTGTTCTATAAAGCTGTAGAAAGTAATTACACAATAACTTTAATTTTTATACAAACATCATAAGGTATTTAATTAAAACTAATTATTCCTTATTAATTTAATTGCCCAGCCAGATTAAGCATATCATATTTGATTCGGTTGGCATTTGACTACATTTCTTTCTTGAAAAGTTAATAACTGTTAAAATATTTTTTTTTAAATCTAAAAAAAAATACTCCTCGTAAATGAGTTTAGAAACAAACAATACTCAAATAATAATTTTAAAAAATCAAGAAATGAACACAAGATCAAAAATCGCAGTATTCGGAATGGTAGCGTTATCATTTGCATTCAGCGGAAATGCAGCTGCACAGAAAATGAAAGAAAAAACAGTAATGGTAGGCGGAGCAGCGATGTATCCTTCTAAAAACATTGTAGAAAATGCAGTGAATTCTAAAGACCACAAAACATTGGTAGCAGCAGTAAAAGCAGCAGGTCTTGTAGAAACACTTCAGAGCGACGGACCTTTTACAGTGTTTACACCTACCGATGCAGCATTCGCTAAATTACCTGCAGGAACTGTTGAAAATCTTGTAAAACCTGAAAACAAGGAAATGCTTACAAAAATTCTCACCTATCACGTTTTACCGGGAAAATACAATTCTAAACAGGTTTGGGATGCTGTGAAAGCCGGTAACGGGAAAGCAATGATGGATACTGTACAAGGTGAACAGCTAACATTCTGGACAAAAGGAAAAGATCTGTATGTAACAGATGCTAAAGGCAACAAAGCCAAAGTTACTATTGCAGATGTAAATCAATCTAATGGCGTTATTCATGTAATAGATACTGTTCTATTACCGTAGTTTTAGTTTTTTATGGTTTATTTTAAGGAAGCCCTGTCTAAATTGATATTTAGGCAGGGTTTTTATTATTTAACCAATGAAAATACTTCTTTAGAATATTCATCATTCCCTTTTGGAATTTCAATGATAACATTTCCATTTTCCAGATAACCGAATGTATTTTCCCCTGACCGTAATTTCGCCTTAAAGCTGTCTTTTTTTGTCGTAGCTTTAAAAGTAGCAAATGGAACACTGCTGTTATTTTCAACCAGAATAAACTGATTATCTTCAAGCTGTATTTTTTGAAGAACTATTTTTCCATTGCTGTACTTAACTGTTTTTTCTGCTGTAGTCACCATTTTTTGAACAGCAGCTTCGTTTACCGATTCTGTCTGTAATTCCTGAGTAAGATTTTCAGTTTTAATTTCTTTAGGATTTGCAGCAGGAACTGACATTAAAGCCTGCTTTAAAGCATCCTGAAAACCTTCTTCAAATTCTTTGATTGAAGAACTTCCCTTCTGTGAAGCAATCACATTATTATTACAATCTTTAAATTCAACCAATATTTTGTTTCTCAAAAAGCTGCTGTCATTTTTAATATCCGCATTGAGAATATGACAGGGATTTGAGTTGGCTTCCGAAGACCATTCTCCTCTGTTGTCAGAAATAACAATATACTGTTTAGCTTTAAGGCTTTTTGCTAACGCATTACTGAGACCGTAATTTTGTTTTTTGAAACTTTCAAATGAATTCGGAACTACAATGTATTTGTAATCTGACACTTTCTGTGCAAATGTCATTGTAAAACCTGCAGTAAGTATTGCCAAAGATAATTTTTTCATGCTGAAATTAAAATAGTTAATCATTTCTAAACTCTCCCATATCAAGTTTTAAAGAGAAGAAATTAGAATAAAAATTAGAACCACCGATTCCTGAATTGCTGATGGCGTAATCCAACGTAAGACCTCTGTATCTTATTCCTATACCTGCGCTCGGCTGAAACGAAACTTTTCTTTTAAGATCCTCAATATCGGTAATGGACTGGAATCTATTGACTCCCAATCGAACAAAAATCATTTTCTGATACCCTAATTCGGCACCGGCATAAGGGGTAATACTTGCAAAATCTGTAGAAAGAAGCGCTGCTGTTTTAGCAAAATCTACGTTAATTCCTGCCTCCGGTAACACATACAAACTGCTGTTGATTTCAAACAATTTGCTTGCTCCTGCATTAAGTTTTGGCATCGTAAGTTCCATTTTATCAGTTGGAGCAGGGTTAAACTCTTCGCCATTGACAACCGTTGATAATTCATTCTGATTGATATTCCAGAAGTTCACTGTCGTAGTTGCATCACGAAGTATCCCTCCGAACTTCCAGCCGTTATCCAATTTATAAATAGCCCCGATATCAAATCCGAATCCATAACCGTTTGCAAATTTACCTACATTTCGGTAAACAATTTTAGCATTGATCCCAACATCCAGATTAGGATTACCGCCCGGATTAAAAGCATAGGAAACAATACCTGCATAATCAGATTGAGAAAATCTTGTAATTTTATCGTAATCTATGTTTCCTTCTGTATCAATCAGCTGTGTTGTATTAAGAATATTATCTACCCCAAGTCTTACAATCGAAACACCGAAAACACCGGTTTCCAGAACTTTGGCGTAGGCAAGGTAATCGTATTTTGCAATAGACTCGAAATATTCTGCGTGCATTGCTGCTCCCTGCCAGTCTTTCTGAATGCCCATTAATCCTGCGGGATTCCACATTGGAGAGTATACATCATCCTGATTGGTGATCACAGCTCCTCCCATACCAATTCCTCTTGCTCCGGCTCCGATATTGAGAAATTCGTTGGAATATTTTCTGATGATCTGCGACTGAAATGTCACTGCAATCATTAAAGTCAATAATAAAAAATATTTTTTCATCATATAAATTGATGCTTAATTAAGTTTTTTCTGTTTTCTGTTTTTAATTATGGCATTTACTACAATTGCCAGAATCATAACCAATGAGGCGATATAAAATACGGAACTCATGTTTTCTGATTCTCCAAAGATAAAAAAAGCTAATATAATTCCGTAGACTGGTTCCAAATTTACTGTTAAAATTAATGTAAACGGCGAAATATATTTCATCAGCTTTACAGATTCAAACATCGGATAAGCCGTAAACACACTTGCCAATAAGCCTATTAACGCTAAATCTTTATAGTTTATTTCGTTGATATGAACAATTTGTCCGGTGATGAGATAAAAAAGCATTAAAATAAACCATCCGGAAAAAATTTCATAAAAAATAATATTCCCTGAGCTTGTCTTGCCAAAAAGTTTTCCGTTGAAAACAGAAAAAACAGTTCCGAAAACAGCACAGAGAATTCCGAAGAAAATCCCTTCTTTATATTGAAATTCAGTTTTAAAAATAAGCAAAATACAGGTAACAATCACAATCCCCATAATTACTTCAGAAACATCTATTTTTCTTTTATAAACCAAAGGCTCCATAATAGAGGCAAACAGCGTAGAAAGAGAAAGACAGCTTAACGCTATGGAAACATTGGAAACTTTTATTGAATAAAAAAAACAGTACCAGTGAAGCGCCATGAAAAAACCTACGCCAGCCAGCTGAAAAAAGAGTTTCTTTGAGACTTTTATACTTTCTTTTTTATAAATTCTAATGAATACATAGAGAAATACAGAAGCAAAAAGCATCCGGTAAAAAACAAGAATCTGCGCATCAGCGGTAATCATTTTACCCAATATTGCGGTGAATCCCCATAGAAAAACAATAAAATGTAATCTGAAAAGTGCTAATTTCTGCATGAATCATCTTAAAATACCAAACTGCAAATTTACTAATACCTTTTTATATTTTTAACAATAATCTAAAGAAGCAATAATATATTTAAACAAAAATCATCTTCAAAACAAAAACCCTGAAAGTCTATGAAACTTTCAGGGCCTTCAAATAATAAACTATTAAAAAAATAAACTAGGAACTTAGAGTATAACCAAAGTATAACCTTTGTTACTCTGTTGTAAAATTAGAAAATATTATGAACATAACAAAACATAAGTTTGTTAAACTTTTCATAAAATTCTGAAAACCAAAAACTTAAATATGATCACAATCATTTTGCCATATTTTTACCAAAAATAGTATCTTTAGGCAGTTTAAAATAAAGATTTCATGGATATTGAATTTAATAAAAGAGAGGATCAGAATAAATTAAAATTGTCAGAAATCAACCGTCTTTTAAATGTAATAAAAAAAGGAGGCGGTGAAAAGAGACTTCAAAAACTTCGTGAAGAAGGGAAAATGACGGCAAGAGAAAGAATTGATTATCTTCTTGATAAAGATTCAGATTCTATTGAGATCGGAGCTTTTGCCGGATACGATATGTATGAAGAACACGGCGGGTGTCCAAGCGGCGGCGTTGTTGTTGTCATGGGATATATTTCCGGAAGACAATGCATTGTTGTAGCCAATGATGCATCGGTAAAAGCCGGGGCATGGTTCCCGATTACAGGCAAGAAAAACCTCAGAGCACAGGAAATTGCGATGGAAAATAGGCTTCCAATTATTTACCTTGTAGATTCAGCCGGAGTTTATCTGCCAATGCAGGACGAAATTTTCCCGGATAAAGAAATGTTTGGCAGAATTTTCAGAAATAATGCAAAAATGAGTGCTGCAGGCATTATTCAGATTTCAGCAGTAATGGGAAGCTGTGTTGCAGGAGGTGCTTATCTTCCAATCATGAGTGATGAGGCGATGATTGTAGACAAAACAGGCTCAATCTTTCTTGCCGGAAGTTATCTGGTAAAAGCTGCAATCGGTGAGTCTATTGATAATGAAACTCTAGGCGGAGCCACAACACACTGTGCTATTTCGGGTGTTACAGATTATAAAGCTAAAGATGATAAGGACGCTTTAGATCGTATAAAAAACATCATGAAATCTGTCGGAAGCTATGAAAAAGCAGGATTTGACAGAATTGAAAGTTTCCCGCCAAAAGAGAAAGCGGAAAATATATTTGGGATCATGCCGGTTTCCAGAGCAGATCAGTATGACACTTTAGATATCATCAAATGTCTTACAGATAATTCAGAATACGAAGAATACAAGCCTGATTACGGCAAAAGCATCATTTGTGCAACTGCAAGAATTGATGGATGGTCTGTAGGAATTGTTGCCAACCAAAGAAAACTGGTAAAAAGCGGAAAAGGAGAAATGCAGTTTGGAGGAGTGATCTATTCCGACTCCGCAGATAAAGCAACAAGATTTATTGCCAATTGCAATCAGCGAAAAATTCCTTTGGTATTTTTACAGGATGTAACCGGTTTTATGGTAGGTTCAAAATCTGAGCATGGCGGAATTATTAAAGACGGAGCTAAAATGGTGAACGCGGTTTCAAATTCAGTTGTTCCAAAATTTACTATTATTACCGGGAATTCTTATGGAGCAGGAAACTATGCAATGTGCGGAAAAGCGTATGACCCAAGATTGATCGTAGCCTGGCCATGGGCAGATCTTGCTGTAATGGGCGGAGCACAGGCTGCTAAAGTTTTAGCACAAATTCAGGAATCCACTTTAAAAAAGCAAGGAAAAGAAATTACTGAAGAAGAGCATAAAGAAATTTTAAATTCAATCTCAGAAAAATATAAAAAACAGACAGAGGCTACCTATGCTGCGGCAAGATTGTGGACTGATGCCATCATCAATCCTGTAGATACCAGAAAATGGATCTCAATGGGAATTGAAGCCGCCGACCACTCTCCTATCACAGAAAAATTTAACCTGGGAGTTATTCAGGTTTAAATTTTTAACCAAAATACTTACAAGCCTTACTTTTTATGAAGTAAGGCTTTTTATTATGTTAAATACTCGTAAAAAATAATAAACTTTTTTAAAGCATGAAATAAAGGTGAGATAATTGGTGTTAAGAACATCTGAACTAATAACTACAAACTTTTTTTATTACTAATCCTTAAAAGGAAACCTATGAAAAGATACTTTGCAGTTTTTATTACCATTTATACGGCTGTTTTATTGTACATGATGTTTTATGCTTCCGGAAGAGAGCCTTCCGAGATCGCCTACTTTCAGCACAAGCCATTTCTCACAATTCAAAATTTCTTCACCAATAACGAAATCAAAAATCCGGATTTTATTGTAAATATTTTAGGGAATATATTTTTATTCAGTCCGTTTGGATGGCTGGGATTATGCATTAAAAAATTCAACCGGTTTCTTCCGATCACTATATTTTTTCTTATTTCAATAAGTTTGATAGAATCTGCCCAGTTTTTATCAGGAAGAGGAGTGGCAGATGTAGATGATGTCTTTCTCAACACCTTCGGAATGCTGCTTGGTTTTACTCTTTTCAAATATGCAACCTGGAAAAATATTGCCAATATAAAATTTCACTTTGATCTTTTGGAAAAAGGTAAGACTCTATCATCAGTATCATAACGATGAAGTTTGTTGTGCGTGCAGCTGATCTTTGCACAAATATTGCACTTACATTTCATTTATCATCATTATGAAATCAACCTCTTTACATCAAGCATTTTTACAGAAAATACTTGTATTACAATTTCTGATTTTCTCAGCTTTACTATTTTCTCAACGGCAAAAAACTACCCTTCTGTTTGAAAAGGCAAATGTACAGGAAAATATAATTTATAAAACCGACGAAAGCGGAAGAGAAATATTACTTGATTTGTATACACCACAAAAAACCGGGATAAAAAAATTTCCTGTCGTAATGTTTGTTCATGGAGGAGCTTGGGTAGAAGGAAGCAAAACAATCTACGCTGATAATTATGTAGAAAATACCATTTCTAAACTTTTAGATAAAAACTTTGCGATAATCAGCATCAATTATCGTTTAGTCAGTGAAAACATTCATTTCCCCGCTCCGATAGAAGACACTAAAGACGCAGTGCGATGGATCAGAAAAAATGCAGACCAGTATCAGTTAGACTCCGACAATATAGGAATGTGGGGTGTTTCTGCAGGAGCTCATCTTTCTTTGCTGAGCGCTTATACAGAAGACATACAATTTCCGGGTGATCCCATTCTTTCTCCCTACTCAGCAAAGGTAAATTATGTTGTTGATAATTTCGGACCTACTGATATGAATAGGCTTCTTCATACCCGTGCTCCACAGCCGTTGCTTTTTGCTGTTGGGTTAATTTCACAAAAAATTATTGATCTCCGTAGTAAACTCATTATGGGAATTACAGGAATGAATGCTAAAGAAAACAGAAAAGAGATTGCAGAATTCTGTGAAAATATTTCTCCCCTTTCCTATAATAAAATTACTGTGCCGACCCTTATTATTCATGGCAATAAAGATAAAATTGCTCCGGTAAGACATTCAAAAAGACTTCATAAAATGCTCAAAAAAGCCGATACTGAAAATAAGCTTATCATTATTAAAAAAGGAAATCACGGTTTCAGTACTACAGACAAAGCAGAACTTGAAGAGATCAGCAATCTCATGGTAAATTTTATCATTGACCAACAAAAAAAGTAATATTTAACAGCTTTGCTTTGTGATTGTAGATTTTTATAAATTAGCGATTTATTGAGATAAATTCTTTTGCAGTTTTCTTTCAAAATGTTTAATATTGTTGTCGGTTGAAAACCAGATTTCTAACGAATCTGCATTAAGTAAATTCTCCAAAAAGAAACCTGATTTAGAATGACTTATATTTTACTGTTACTATGAAAAAAAACCTTATATATTTAGTTCTCATCATTATAATTGCTGCTATAGCCTTCATTCCGGGAGTTAAAAGCTTTCTGAAAGATCAGTTTTTCCCGGTTGCTACCATTGAGAGTGCAGTTCACATAAGTGAAGTTGATTACGATATAGATTTACAGGGAATTAATGTTCCAAGTACCAATCTTAAAAACTTCAAAAATAAACCTCTATTCCTGAATTTTTGGGGAACTTGGTGCCCTCCATGCATTAAAGAATGGCCGACTATCCAGAAGCTGTATGATTCAAGAAAAGAAAACATCAATTTTGTATTAATTGCAATGAAAGATGACGAAGCCAAAGTGAGAAAATTTCTTCAGGAAAATAATTATAGTGTTCCTGTATATATTGCCCAAAGCCCAATCTCAGAAAAGGTGCTTCCAAAAGCTTTTCCTACTACATTCCTTTTGGATCAGAACGGAAGAATTTTAATAAAAGAAGATGCTTATACCGATTGGAATACAGAGTCTGTGCATCAGTTTATCGACAATATTATCAAATAATAACTTTAACGAAATTTTATATTGCATTGGTACGCAATTTGGAAATTATATGATGTTGAAGTTATAAAAACAAACACAAAAAATGAAGTATTCAAAAATCAGTTTAGCAAAAGAAGCAATCAGCCACAAGGGATTTGTGCGAAAAATACCAGATATTTTCAGAATGGTTAATCTTTGGAGAAAAGGATTGTATCCTGTAAAATCTATCAATATGATTTTGCCGCTAATGGGAATTTTATATGTAATTTCTCCCATAGATCTGGTTCCTGATTTTATCATCCCTGTTGTAGGAGTTTTAGACGATCTCGCAGTTTTATCATTTACCATTCCCAAACTTATAAAAGAAGTAGACAAATTTCTTCTTTGGGAAACAGAACAGAAATTCAGCAAAACGAGAATCATTGACACAGATATTGTAAAATAATAAAAACCATCGTAAAGATGGTTTTTTACTATTTAAAAGCATTAAATATTAATACTATTGTTTTTATAAAGTTTTAAATTGCTCTAAAGTTCTTATATCATTTTCAAAGAACATTCTGATATCACTCATTTGATACAATAACATTACAATTCTTTCAATTCCCATTCCGAAAGCATAACCGGAATATTTTTCAGCATCTATATTAACATTTTTCAGAACAGCAGGATCTACCATTCCGCAGCCCATAATTTCGAGCCATCCCGTTCCTTTTGTAATTCTGTAATCTGTCTCAGAGTTTAAACCCCAATACACATCAATTTCTGCACTTGGCTCTGTGAAAGGAAAATATGATGGTCTCATTCTGATTTTAGACTTTCCAAAAAGTTCTGTCGTAAAAAACTGAATGGTCTGTTTAAGATCTGCAAAACTTACGTTTTCATCAATATACAATCCTTCAATCTGATGAAAGATACAGTGGGAACGAGAAGAAACCGCTTCATTTCTGAAAACTCTACCGGGAGATAAAATTCTGATTGGCGGCTGATTTTCTTCCATATATCTTATCTGAACAGATGAGGTATGCGTTCTAAGTAAAATATCAGGATTCTGTTCGATAAAAAAGGTATCCTGCATATCTCTTGCAGGGTGATACTCAGGAAGATTGAGTGCTGTAAAGTTGTGCCAGTCATCTTCAATTTCAGGACCGTCTGCAACTGCAAAACCTATGGATCTAAAAATTTCTATAATCCTGTTTTTAACAAGATTGATAGGATGACGGGAACCTAAATCCAAAGGGAAAGCAGGTCGTGTAAGATCTTCTTTTTCAACAACAACAGAAGATTCGGAAGCATTTTTTAAATCTTCCAGCTTAGCATTAACAGCCTGCTTAAGAGTATTGATTTTCTGTCCGAATTCTTTTTTCTGGTCGTTAGGAATTTCTTTCAATGTTTCATAAAAATCATTCAGAATTCCTTTTTTACCGTTAAATTTGATCCGGAAGCTCTCTATTTCGTCTTTACCTGTAGTGCTGAAGTTTTTTACTTCTTCAAGTAAATCTTCTATCTTATCAATCATCGCTTTTACTTTCAAAAAAAATGTATTTGCAAAAATACGCTTTTCGGCTTAAAAACCTTTTCTAATATTATAAAAAAATCTACTCCACTCAGAAACAGACTTTTGTTATTTGATATCATTACTTTGGATCTATTATTGTAGTGACCGTAATTGTGAGAACCGTAAAAAAATTGATGGCAAAAATTAAATAATATTCTTTTTTCGTTCTTAATGAATTGATCAAACTAAAGAAAAACAGAAAAATTAACAATAATACCGAAGGTATTGTAAACATTTCTCCCAAAATACGGATAATCTGGTGATTAAAAGATAAGTAAAAGAATAACTGCAGACTTACTAAAAAAATCATGCAGATAATACTTAATATTAGAATTGCTTTACTCATCAGAATCTACAATTATTTTCTTTCTAGCGCCTTAACTTTCATTTGCAGCGTTATTTCGTTTTTAATCACTCCATTTTCAACCGGTGACTGAAATTTAACTCCAAATTCTTCTCTCATGATATCTTTTGGCTCTGTAGCAATACTTACTTCATTTCCTTTTACAGCCACATTTGCTTTAAACTGCACAGGCTTTGTAATTCCCTTTATCGTAAGATTTCCATCAAGAACTGTGTTATAATCACCTTCAGCAGTCGGACTCACTTTAGTAATTTCATAGGAAGAGGTTGGAAATTTATCAACTTCAAAAAAATCTGCGCTTTTGAGATGACCGTTCAGCTTTTCAAGATCATCTTTTTTGTCTTTCAAATCTTCTGAGGTTAATGAAGACATATCGGCAACAAAATTTCCGCTTTCCAGTTTTCCATCTTTCACGGTAACTACTCCGCTTTCAAATTTTATGGTTCCAAAGTGGCTTGAACTTTCTGTTTTAAAAACTTTATATCCCTTCCATTCTATATTACTGTTTAAAGTATCTACTACAAACCTGGCACCCTCTTTAGTGGTGGAAACTTCATTAGAATCACTTGTAACAGGTTTTTCTTTAGAACATGAAACAATGATAATTGACAGAAAAAATGCAGTAACAGCAAAAGATAAGATATTTTTTTTCATATTTAAAAGTTTATTATTGTCAGATTTCATAAAAACTGATTGATTCTCAATTTAAATCTATATAAGTTTGCTGTTGCTAAATTACTAAAAATATGCCAGCTTAACCTAAAAACCTTATTTTTGCAATATGCTACTTGAGATAAAGAACCTTCATTTTTCCTATTCAAAAGATCAAAAACTTTTTGAAAACCTCAACCTTCAGTTTGAAAAAGGTAAAATTATTGCATTAGCCGGAGAAAGCGGATGTGGGAAATCCACCTTATTGAGTCTCATTTATGGATTACATGATTGGGAAAAAGGTGATATTGTTTTTGAAGGAAGAAAATTATTAGGTCCTAAAGGAAATCTTGTCCCGGGAGAATCTGAAATGAAGTCTGTAGCACAGAGTTTCGATCTCATGCCTTATGCTACTGTAGCTGACAATGTGGGAAAATTTATTTCAAATATTAATCTGACCCGGAAAAAAGAAAAAATTGAAGAACTGCTTGATGTTGTAGGATTAACTGAATTTGCCAAAGTTTTACCTAAAAATCTGAGCGGAGGACAACAGCAGAGAGTTGCCATTGCAAGAGCACTTTCTGTTTTGCCCAAGTTACTCTTGCTTGACGAACCATTCAGCAATCTTGATTTTGCCAGAAAAATTGAGCTTAGGGAGAAACTTTTCAGATATGTGAAAGAAAATAATATCAGCCTTATTATTTCTACGCATGAACTTCAGGATATTATTGCATGGACTGACGAAATTGTTATTCTTAAAAATGGTGACTTAATTCAAAACGATAATGCAGCAGCAACTTATCAAAATCCAAAAAATGAATATGTTGCAAAACTTTTTGGAGAAGTAAACCTGTTTTCACCCAATGAAATGGAAGAACTGGAAGTCGACAGTTTTTTTTATTATCCGCACCAGATCAAAATCTCAGAAAATGGAAGTATTGCCGAAGTTCTCGAAAGCAGGTTTGCAGGAAACCATTACTGGAATAAAATCAGATACAAAAATAAAAAACTTTTGATGTTTACTGATAAACAGATTGAAGGTACAGTAAAAATCATTTTCATCTAACTTTCACCTCAAATTCAGCCAGCACAGGAGACAATAGCTATTTGATATATAATAGCCTTGTGTTTATGCTTTCTTCACAAATTCTGATTTTAAAGCCATTGCTCCAAACCCATCAATCTTACAGTCGATATTGTGATCAGATCCCGGTCTCAAACGTATATTCTTCACCTTAGTTCCTGCTTTTACGGGTTTCGGAGCCCCTTTTACAGGTAAATCTTTTACTACAACCACAGAATCTCCGTTTTGTAGTTCATTTCCGTTAACATCAAAAATTTTATCTTCATCTGCTGCTTCAGAAGGATTCCACTCATGAAAGCACTGGGAACAAACCATCATTCCGTCTTGTTCATACGTATATTCTGACTGACATTTAGGACAAATGATAGTATCGCTCATAATGATTTTTAATGCTATTTAAGGTTAATGAATAAAAAAATCCTGTAATATCTTACAGGATTGCGATCCGGACGGGACTCGAACCCGCGACCTCCGCCGTGACAGGGCGGCATTCTAACCAGCTGAACTACCGGATCATTTTGGTACTGCAAAAATACACTTTTTAACTTATTTTACAAACATCAGATCAAAAAAATGCTTCCCGAATCCGGAAAGCATTCATTATCAAATTAATTATTTTTATAAGTGTGCACTTAATTTTTCTGCAATAACTTCTTTTGGAGCTACTCCTACCAATTTATCTACCACTTCTCCGTTTTTAAAAATCAATACTGTAGGAATATTTCTGATTCCGTACTGCATAGAAATTTCCTGATTGTTGTCTACATCTACTTTTCCTACTACAGCTTTTCCTTCAAAATCGCTGGCTACTTCTTCAATGATTGGTCCTAATGTTCTGCATGGTCCGCACCATACTGCCCAAAAATCTACCAATACCGGTTTATCTGATTTTAAAACTGTTTCCTGAAACGAGCTATCTGTAATTTCTAAAGCCATGTTTTTATTTTTTTATTATTAATATTCTAATTTATAGATACAAATTTACAACTATTGAGCCATAAGACTATCTATGCTCAACATTTGTATTTTCTATAACAAAATCTTTTGAAATCTCTTTCAAAGCTTGTACAAGTGTATCAATATCACTTTTTGTAGTTAAGTGACTGAAAGAAACACGCAGTGGTGTACAATGATCCATTTCGTCTTCAGACAGTACCATCATCATGACCATAGAAGGCTTAGAAGCTCCAGAAGAACAGGCACTCCCCTGCGAAACTGCGATACCCTTCATATCCAACTGTAATCCGATAAGCGGATTTTTATACGGAAGTAAAATGCTTATTACTGTATATAAGCTCTTCTCAGCTTCTGCGCTTCTACCATTAAATTTTATTCCGTGAATTTCATCAGAAAGTTTTTCTACAGCATATTGTTTAATGCTTTGCATATGAGCAGCATAATCTTCCATATTTTGGATGGAAAGTTCCAATGCTTTTCCTAAACCTGCAATTCCTGCAACATTTTCCGTTCCTGCTCTCAGGCTTCTTTCCTGTGGTCCTCCTGTAATAATGCCTTTCAAACCTGTTGCTTTACGAACAAAAGCAAATCCGATTCCTTTCGGACCATGGAATTTATGTGCACTGCATGAAGCAAAATCTACAGGAATATCAGAAAAATCAAGGTGCATATGAGCCATTGTCTGCACAGTATCTGAATGAAACAGTGCATTATTTTCCTTGCAAATCTGTGCAGCCTTTTTTAAATCAATAAGGTTTCCTATTTCATTATTGGCGTGCATTAAACTTACCAGTGTTTTTTTATCTGAAGATTTTAGAAGTTCTTCTAATTTTGCCAGATCAATATCTCCTTTTTCATTGGGACGAATATAATTTACCTCTACTCCTTTTCTGCTTTTCATATCCAGAATACTTTCGGAAACACATTTATGTTCCATAGGAGAACTTATAATTCTTTCTACGCCGAGATGCTCTACACAAGATTTAATAATCATATTATTGGACTCCGTTCCGCATGAAGTAAAAATAATTTCAGCCGGACTTACATGAAGATAATCTGCGACCTGTCTTCTTACATTTTCTATCAGGATTTTTGCTTCCTGACCAAAACTGTGGGTAGATGACGGGTTTCCGAAATTGATTTTCATGGTATCAATCATTGCATCAATTACCTCATCAGAAAGAGGTGTTGTTGCAGCGTTATCCAAATATATTTTATTCATTTTTACTTTGAAGATTTTAGTTGTACAGAAGTAAATTGGTAACTCGCCGGAACCGAAAACACAAACCAAGGATTTGACATTACCTGAATTGCCATTCCACCAGATTCATATTCTGGTATTTCTATAAAAAGGGTGTTATTTTTTACTGAAATATTTTTAATTTCATTGACTTGGTGATCCCCGGAACTGAAAGTTCCCATATAATAAACCACTACTTTCTTATCTTTCGGGAAAGTGGGTGTTTCTATTATAGGACTTTGTCCGGATGCAGTATACCTGTCTTTGATTTCGTCTGCCAATTCCTGTCGGTTATTTAAAATTCTGAATCCTTGTTTTTCTGTTCCGCCCTGAGTTTCAGAAACAAGAATTTCTGCCTGATTTTGCATACTCGAAGTTTTTTGTGCTGTAGTTCCTGTACAACTCAGTATTGTTGCAAAAAACAAAATTAGCAATTTGTTCATTTTATTTTTATTGATTCTTCAAAATTAATGAAAAAATCGGTAATGACCTTCATCTGCCCATTTTAACATTGTCTTATCTCCGGAAGTATCACCGAAAGCAATGATTTTATCATACTTATGTCCGGAAATTTCTTTTTTTATTCTTTCCAGCTTTTCATTTCCGTTACAATTAATGCCAATAAAATTTCCTGTAAAAATACCATTTCTGAACTCTGCCTGAGTAGAAACCAGCTGCATCTTCAGTTTTTCTGCAAAAGGTTTAGCCCAAATATCAAGAGATGCAGTTACCATAAGACTGTGAGTATTTTCTCTGTCTATATTGTTAATAAAATCCAAGGCGTTTTCTCTGATGATTTTAGGATAATTTTCCTCAAAAAATTTTTTAGCTTTTTCTTCTATTTTTAACTGAAGCTGACCTCTCAGAACAGAACCAATGAAACTTTTTTTCACTTTTTCAGTATCTGCCAGTTTCAATTTTAAAAGAACAAACAGCGGAATATGCCTGATAAACTGCATTCTGAATTTCACCGGATTATAATATCGGAGAAACAGGAACATTGTGTCTTTATAGGTAATTGTTCCGTCAAAATCAAAACAATACAGTTTTTTCATTACTTAAAGCTTTAATTTTTTAAATATGAACTCCGGAATATTGCGGATAATCATCATAATAATTCCCCACACCGGCAAAACATACACAACGTCTTTCTGCTTTTTGTATGCCTTAAAAATGAATTCTGCCGCCTGCTTGGGAGTTGCTGTCAATTTTGGATTAAGTGGCAGACCTTCTGTCATTTTTGTAGCCATGAAGCCTGGTTTTACTGTCATTACATGGACTTTCTTGTCAAAAAGATAATTTCTCAGTCCGCTCAAATAAGCTGTGAATGCCGCTTTTGCACTTCCGTAAATAAAATTACTCTGCCTTCCTCTTTCACCTGCAACAGAAGAAAGCCCGATGATGGTTCCTAATCTTCTGCTTTCAAACTTTTTGGCAAAATAATTAATCAGAGGAACAAGCTTGGAGTAATTAATTTCGATAATCCTTTCTGTATTTTTATTATCGTATAAACCCTCTTCCGTTCCTTCTCCTAAATACCCTGTTGCACAAAATAATACATTGGAATTGATGTGCTCAAACTCAGAATATTTTATTTCTTTTGTTAAATCTAATTCAATAACTTCTGATTGCTGTAAGAATTTCACATCAATATGTCTGGCAAATCTTTCTGCAGACTCCAGATTTGATGTGAAGAGATAAATTTTTTCAAACTTTTCCCCTTCCTGCAAAGCTTTTTCTACAAAAGCCTGGGCAACTTCGGATGTTGTACCGAGAACAATCATTTATTTATTATTTAAGATTCTTTTATGCTGCAGAGATACAAACTTTGAGCTTTCTACATTTCGCAGATAGTCCGTTAAAGAAGACTTGCTCATGCTGTCTTTGGCAAGATAAATTCTTCCGCCAAATTCTTCTACAATATGATCAAGCTCAGCCACAAGTTTTTTTAATTTATTATTAACCTTAAAATCTAATGCTAAAGTGTAACCCTCGAATGGAAATGAATTATATGCCATTGGATTGTTTTTACCAATAAATTTGAGAACTGCCAAAAAAGAGCCGTTCCCAGAATTAGCAATAGTTTCTAATATTCTTCTCATTCCTTCTTTTCCTTTTTCTTTAGGAATAACCATTTGGTATTGTATGAAGCCGGACTTACCATAAATTTTATTCCAGTCTTCTATAATATCGAGGGGATAAAAAAAGCTTTCGTAGGGTATAATATTCTTTACAATTTTATTTTTTTGCTTATTGTAAATTAAAAAATTGAAAATTTTTACCGTAAGATTGTTAAGCACAAAACCCGGAAAATAAAAGGGCACGGCTGGTAATTTTTTTGTTTTCAAACGAAGCGGCTTTCCTTTAAATTTTTCCGGAAGCTCATTTTTCAAAGCAAATTCACCTCTTTGCAGTACACTTCTTCCAATGTTTTCACCTTTTTGAAGGCAGTCAATCCATGCTACATTATAGGTCCAGCTTTCGCATTCTTTAAACAATTCAAAAATCTCATCCAGATTTTTCGCTTTTATACTTTCCTGACGAATATACGCTGTTTCAATTTTTTTAAGCCTGAATTTTGCCGACAGAATAATTCCTGTAAGTCCCATTCCTCCAATTGTTGCCCAAAATTTTTCAGAATTTTCATCCCTTGAACACTTTAAAACATCTCCACTTTCATTCATCAGACTAAACTCTATAAGACATTCTGAAAAACAGTGAATCCCTTTTCCGTGCACGTCTGAAGCAATAGCCCCGCCAATTGTAATGAATTTGGTTCCGGGTGTCACCATTAAAAAATAACCTTGCGAAACAGAAATTTCCAAAACATCTGACAAAAGAACCCCTGATTCACATTCAATAATTCCGTTTAACCTATCAAAGCTGATAAACTTATTGAGCTTTTTGGTTGAGAAAATATTTTCACCCAAAGAAGCATCACCGTAACATCTTCCGTTGCCTCTTGCGATAACTTCATTGTGGTCTTGAATAAATTCTTTAATTTTTCTAAAGCTGTCTTCCGACTTCATTTGCTTTTCCACCACAGGAAAATTACCCCAGTTTGAAACTTTTTGTGTGAAATCCGGCTTCATTATTTAAAATAGATTAAAATTAAAAATGCAGCTACCCACAATATTAAAGTAACCTGTATATAACGGTCTTTATAAACTATTTTGGTTGGCGATTCGGTACGATTGTACACCAAAGTCTGCTGTAGGTATCTCAAAAAAGCAAATACAACAAAAATAACCGTATAAAAAACCGCAGAATGCAGCCTTCCCTGAATTTCTGGTGATAAAGTAAACATCAGATAGCAGACAATTGCCAGAGCCACTGAAATTGAAAGCGTGATATCTGCAAACTGAACATTGTAACCATCTAAGGACTTTCTGGTTTTACCTGAAATCTGTGCATTAATCAGTTCTCCTCTTCTTTTGCCTATTGCTAATACCAATGCTAAAACAAATGTGAGCAATGTTGCCCATTGTGATATGAAAATTCCTGTAATATACCCTCCTGCCTGAACACGAAGGACAAAGCCTATGGCGATAATAAAAATATCTATAATAGGAACATGTTTCAGCTTGAAAGTATATGCCAGATTCATCACAAAATAAAAGATGATGATTAAAGCAAATCTCCACACCTCAATATGAAAGAAAAAGTGAGCAAATAATACTAAAAGAATATCTGTAATAATCAATCCGGTAAGAATGGCTATTGCTTTCTGCTTGGAAACAGCTCCGCTTGCCAATGGTCTTCTTCTCTTTTCCGGATGTTTCTGATCTGCTTCAATATCATTATAATCGTTCAGAATATAAACAACTCCGGCAGCTAAAGAAAATATGACAAAAGCAAAAATACTTTTGGACAGTAAATCTATATTATTAATATTCCCGGAAAAGAATAATGGTACAAAGACAAACAGGTTTTTCACCCATTGTTCTACACGAAGTAGCTTTAGATATTTCTTCATTTATGTAGTTTCGAGTGCAAAAATACTGATTTATAAAAAAATTACGTATAAAAATACAAAAAAAACCGCCATGGCGGTTTTTTGAAATAATATTTATTTATTAAATGTATTACTGACCGTTTTGAGCGTCATTAATCATTTTTTCATTTGCAGTAATAGCAAACTCAACTCTTCTGTTTTTTGCTCTTCCTTCATCGGTATCATTTGATACAATCGGCATTGCCTCACCCTCTCCTAAAGCAAACATTCTGCTTGCCGCAATACCTTTTGATACTAAATACGATTTTACAGCATTGGCTCTTCTTTCAGAAAGCTTTTGGTTGTAATCATCAGAACCTTTACTGTCCGTATGACCATAAATATTGATATTGGTATCCGGATTATTAACTAATACCTCTGATAATTTATCAAGATTAGTCTTTGCCAAAGCAGTAAGATTGGAAGAATCGAATGCAAAAGTAACAATACTTTCATTTAAAGTAATTTTGATACCGTCACCTACTCTTTCAACTTCCGCACCAGGAAGAGTGTCTTTGATCTCTTTTGCCTGCTTATCCATTTTACTACCGATAACATTACCTGCAACACCACCAATAACTCCTCCTAAAACTGCACCTAAAGCCGCATTTTTTCCTTTTCCTACATTATTTCCTAAAATTCCGCCAATTACTGCACCAGAAGCGACACCTACTGCGGTTCCTCTTTGCTGGTGATTAGAATTTTGTACTGCTTCACAGCTTGACAAGATTAAAGCTGATGATAAAAATAATGCGCTAATATATGTTTTATTAAATTTCATTGTAAATATTTTTAAAAATTATCTGGTAAAATCCATACCTGTTCTCTGAAAATTGTATACGACCTTAATTGTGTTGCCCTCAAATGGAACATTCTGTTCTAAAGAAAACTCATCAGTACCTCTATCAATTAGATTTAATGTATATCCTACCGTGTTTTGCTTAGCTTTTGTTCCCTCTGCAATTTTTTTAAAACTAAATACATTGGATTTGATATCAACCTTAATCGGCTGGATAAGTTTTGGACAAGATCCGCCACCGTTCAATGTGTACGATCCTGAATAATTATTAGGAATAAATCTCCAGTGACTGCCAATAAAGCATTGAGCATCGGCTCCTTCGTCAAAAGGCTTTATTTTATAAGACTTATCGTAGTCTATACTAACGATTTGCCAATCACCTTTCATTTTCAGAAATTCAGCTCTTTGGTTCTGAGCCTCACCTGCCTTTTTAACTCCGGAACAAGACACTGCAAAAAGTGAAGTTCCCACTATGCCTGCAAGTAATAGTTTTTTCATAGTTTAATGTTTATTATTAATGTTAAAGTAAATCAAAAGCATTTATTACAATAGATTCACTTTCCGTTTATTTATTTTAACATTTAAAGATACTACAAAAAACCGTGCCAATTTAATTCATGAACAAAAAAATAAAGCCTGTAAAAACAGGCTTAAATAAATTATTCTTTTAAAACTAACTGATAACTATCTCTTTACAGATTTTCTTGAAGTTTTTTTCTTATTACCAGTTTTTGAGTTCTGAGATGATGATTTTCCATCATAGAAATTGCTATAGGCATATTCTGCTGCTTTCTTAACATCAATTACGCCACCTGCCTGAGATTTTTCTCCAAATTCATTTTCTTTACTGATGTTGCTTGTTTTCACTAAAGCTTCTATGATCTGATGAGGTTTCAGATTGGGCATATATGCCAACAGAACTGCTGCTGCTCCAGCTGCAACAGGTGATGCCATTGAAGTTCCCTGCTGATAACTGTAATCATTTTTAGGAACCGTAGAATAAATTTCTTCACCAGGAGCAAAGACATTTACCATTTTTTTGTTATAGTTAGAAAACCCTGCTCTCAGATCCTCGTTTCTATTCGTACTGGCTCCTACAACCATTACATTATTTACAAAAGGAGCTGCATCACTAACGTTTTTAAAGTTAGTAGGATAAGCCAGATGTTCTGCAACATCCTCATTCTCGTTACCTGCCGCTTTTACCAATAAAACACCTTTATTTTCTGCATATTTGAAAGCATCCCAAATCACATTCTTCCCTGGAGAAACAGGTTTACCGAAACTCATATTGAGAATTTTAGCTCCATTATCCACAGCATACCGGATAGCATTGGCTACATCTTTATCTCTCTCGTCGCCATTAGGAACTGTTCTTACCGTCATAATTTTTGCCACTCTGGAAGCTACTCCATACTGTACTTCTTTTCCCTGAGGCAATCCTGCAATAATCCCGGCTACGTGTGTTCCATGTTCTGCATCAGGACCTTCGTAATGATTGTTTCCGTATGCTTTTTCAGAATAATCATCATAATTATCTCCTACAATTTCTTTACGGGGATCAAAACTTAAATCATATTGTTTTGCCATCGGACCAAAATGATCAAGCGCAGGTTTTATTTCTTTTGCAATCATATCACCTACTTCCTGTGGAGATTTACCCGTAAATTCAGGATTTCCTGCCAGACTTTTAAGAATTTCCAATGCAATTGCCTCTTCCTGTTTTTTCGGAGTAATTCCTTTGATATTTTCTGTTGTCAAAGGCTTTCCATTTAAAAGTGATACTATCGTTGGAATCGATTGACTAATCATTTCGAATTGCTTGAACTGCTGTTTTCCTTCTACACTTTTCTTATTGAAAATTTCCTTAGATTTCATATACATTGCAAATTCCTCCGGCATTTTTGCCTGATTTGCTTTGTTTTTTGTAGAGTCATCCCCTTCAAAAACAGGTTTGTATTTTGCAACAACACGGGTAACTTCCATATTATCAACACCAATATCTCCATTTTTCCCTCCGATAAAATTCCATCCGTGGATGTCATCTATATATCCGTTTCCATCATCGTCTTTTCCATTTCCTGGAATCTCGTTAGGATTTGTCCACATGTTTTTTACTAAACCTGGATGATCAACCTGAACACCACTATCTAAAACACCTACAATAATAGTTTGAGGTTTTAAACCTTTTGATTCTAAAAACTTGTATGCATTTTCTGTATTTACTCCATACACATTTGACGTTGCAAAATCTTTGTGATACCACGTCATCAAATCTTTATCTTCTTTTTTATCAGAAATCTGCTGAGCAGATGAATAGGTAAAACCTACTAAAAAAACCGCTGCTAAAAATACCTTTTTCATATTTAGATTTATTGTTCTTTTTGAAAATTAATTTAAATAATTACTTTATCTCTTTAAGATAAGTAACAGATTCCGGACCTTTGTTACAAATTAGATCTAAAATCGACAAATCTTTTAGAAAACCCATCTTATCAGAAAATGTCTGGTAATATTCATTCATTTCGTATTCTGAAGGATTTTTTGCCGAAAATCTTTCTCTAAAGTTAACTTCTTCCGGAAATTTAACATACTCATTATTCAAAGAGTATGCCTTTTCTGTTTTTAAAATATTCTGAACGATCTCAATACTTTTCAGATTAAAATCAAGTAAAAACTTACTTCGGCTTTCGTACAGCTTAATCAGTTTATCTTCGTAATATTCAAAATATGGCGAGCTTTGATAGGCTGTTTTTATAGACTTCCAATGAAGTTTTTGCCAATCTTCCCTGTAAGAAATTTCTATATCTTTAAAAATTCTGCTTCCGTTATGATTAATTGGGATAATTAATGAAAGTTTCCCGTTCGCTCCGAATATATTGGTTCTGTTTCTGTAGGTTTGCTTAGGAAAATTTTCAAACTGCTCAAAAATAATTTTATTTTCAGCATTTAAAAATTCTGAAAACCATGAAACAGGCGGTAAATAAAATACGGGTAGTAATATATTTTGCATAGTTTTTTATAGAAAAATGAAGTACTTTATTCAAATACTTCATTTATTTTTTTTAAAATTATCATTAAATCTCGTCGCTGTCTTTCTTTTTGCTGAATAATTTCACGAAATATTCCCATCCGAAAAACAATATAAGAATCATTGCCGCAATCCACCAATAAGATGTTTTATTAGCTTCTCCTGTATTAGTTGCTTTGAACATTCTATCCCAACGGATCCTCCATCCATCTGCTTGATAAGACGATTGAGAATCACTAAATACACCTTCAATACTCATCCATGTAAACATTGGTTTTCCAACAATATTTTCTTCAGGAACAAAACCAAAGAATCTTGCATCCAATGAAGCATCACGGTTATCCCCAACCATCATATAATAATCCTGCTGAATTGTGTATTGATTGGTTTCTTTTCCGTTGATAAAAATTTTACCGTTCTTATTTTCCAGTGTATTATGCTCGTAATTTTTGATGATCCACTGATATTCCGGCAAAGTTTCCTGATTGATGGTAACTACATCGCCTTTTTTAGGAATTGTTAAAGGTCCGTACTGATCTTGATTCCAACCTTTATTAATAGGAAAAATAGAATTTGTTGTATCAATTTTTGTTCGTTCTATGTTTTTGTAAGTTATCCCGCCTTCTCCTCTTTCCATTATTTCTTCATGAGTAGAAACAACTTGTGGTAACGCCTTAATTTCTTCAAGCCTAGAAGAAGTCAAATTCATCATGTAAATGATATTATTAGGATTTATTTTATACTTCTTAGCTTTTTCTGGTGAAAAATATCTTTCCTTATCTAAAACAGCCACTGTAATAAAACCTAATCTTTTATAGAGTGCAGGAACATCAATTTCGCTACTTGCTTCTATAAGAAAAGAGTGCTGCACTTCCTGATCTCCCAAAATTGTTTCCGGTTTTCCGTTCACAAACATTCTGCCGTCTCTCATCTCAAATGTATCTCCTGCAACAGCAACACATCTTTTTACATAGGGATCGGCTCTGTCTAATGAAACGTGCACAGAATCACGTGGATAATTGAAAACGACAATATCATTTTTTTGCGGTTTGTTGAACTGGAAAATTCTTTCGTAAGGTAATTTTACAGCTTCTACATAAGATTTTCCGTCATTTTTGGGGTTACCATCCTTTTGGAGGTCATAAATTGTTCCTTGTAGAAAAGGAATTGCTAATGGGCGCATCGGAAGCCTGTAACCGTAGCTCCATTTGTTAACGAAAAGAAAATCTCCAACCAGCAAAGTTCTTTCCATTGAACCTGTAGGAATTCCAAAAGGCTGAGTAACAAAAGTATGAATGATGGTAGCAAAAACAACAGCAAAAGTAATAGATCCTATAAAAGAATCTTTCTTTTTTGCTTCTTTTTCTTCCTGAGTCAGATAGATTTCGTTTTCATCCTCTATCTCAGCATCTCTTGAATAATTTACCGTTGCCATATAGATAAAAGGCAAGATTACGGTCAGCAACTGATCTTTAAAAAGAGTTTTCCCAAACTTTTTCATCAGATACAAATGAAAAACGCTCATCATAATAGGTCCCACAATTGGTAAATATGATAAAACCGCCCACCATTTCGGATGTTTTGTCTCTTTAAGAATAATAAAATAATTATAAAAAGGTATGAATGCAAAAAGCGGACTGTACCCTAGTTTCTTAAACAGTTTCCATGTGGAAATCCCCATCAGTACTGACAAAATGAGGACATAAACTGTATACGTTAAAAAGTAATTCATAAATTTTGTGCCTAAATCTATATAAATGATTAATGATGAGCGATAGATGATAACAGATTTACTATTTGCATATCATCATTCATTGTTATTAGTTTGCAAGGTAGGAATTTTGTTACAAAACTAAAGTCCTAAAACATCTTTCATGGTGAAATTTCCTTTTTTATCTTTGATCCACTCTGCTGCAACAACTGCTCCCAATGCAAAACCATTTCTGTTGAAAGCGGTATGCTTAATTTCTATTTCGTCTACTTCACTTCGGTAATAAACGCTGTGTGTGCCCGGAACTTCATCTTCTCTTACCGCGAAAATACCCAATTGTTTTTCCTGAGTTTCTTCGAGCTTCCAAGCATCATATTTGTCCGAATTACCGATAATTCCTTCTGCCAAAGAAATAGCTGTTCCGCTTGGCGCATCCAGTTTGTGAATATGATGAATTTCTTCAATCTGACAGGTGTATTGATCAACATTTTTCATGAGTCCTGCCAGTTTTTCGTTTAAAGCAAAAAATAAATTTACACCCAAACTGAAATTGGAGCCATATAAAAATGCCGTTTCATTCTGAACAGCAATATTTTCAATTTCTGATTTTCTTTCCAGCCAGCCGGTTGTACCGCAGATTACGGGAATTTTATTTTCAAGGCAAGATTTAATATTATCAAAAGCAACTTCCGGCAACGAAAACTCTATGACAACATCTGGATTATTAAGGTTTTCCGTAGTCGGTGTTTCCTTCAGTCTGGCAACAATTTCGTGACCTCTTTTAGTGGCAATATCGTCTATAATTTTGCCCATTCTTCCATATCCGACTAGTGCTATTCTCATTCTAGTAAAATCTATTTTTTCTTTAAAATCTATAGGTAAATGCCAATCCTGTTTTAGGCGGGTTTAAATTGTAATCATCGTAAATTACTGCAGGCGTAAAGGTGAGATCCGGGTCTTTTCTTCCTTCATATAAATGAGCATCTACCACTGCATCAACAATATTTAAAATATAAATCAATCCTGTAATTGCAATGGCATAATCTCTTTGCCTTTTTGCACGATCCTGTGCATTTCCTAAAGCAACGGCGTCAAGATTCGGAAATCTCGTCAAAAATTCATTTGGAGTTCCGTTTAGTTTTGCAATATAATACTCCCGATATTCTTTGTATCTGTTCTGATTCCAGATGGCAATTCCCACTCCGGTTCCTACAGCTCCCCAAACAATAGGAATTTTCCAGTATTTTTTGTTATAAGTCTGTCCTAAACCCGGAAGTACCGCAGAATATAAACCTGCTCTTGTAGGATTTAGTTTGGATACCCTGTCTTTTGCAGGTGCATTTACTCTCTCTATTTCCTGAATAACTTTTGCAGGAGCCTGAGGTTTTGCTACAGGAATACTGTCGGTAGCGTAATGTTCAAGTCTTATACTGTCTCTCGGGTTGATTTGTGAAAAAATCAGACCTGATAAAAAAATAAAGAAAGTGAAAAGATTTTTTTTCATTTATTTAATATGCGATAAGATATATTCCAGCTCATCTTCATTTTTAAAATCTAAAACAATTTTACCCTTCTTTCCGCTGCCCGTCGTTTTAATTTCTACTTTTACATCAAGAATATCTGCAATTGTTTTTTGTGCTCTTTTATAGTTATTAGAAAGCTCTGCTTTTGCTCTTTTTGCAGCAGGAGATTTAGGATTTTTCAAAGCAGTAGCTGCCTGTTCAGATTGACGGACATTAAGCTTTTCTTTGATGATCATATCAAAAAGTGCTTTCTGATGCTCTTCGCTTTCGAGGCTGATAATTGCCCTTCCGTGTCCTGCAGAAATCTCTCCGCTTCTGATAGCATTCTGAATATCCGGACTTAATCTTAGCAATCTTATAGAATTGGTAATAGTACTTCTGTCTTTACCTACTCTCTGACTTAGATTTTCCTGGGTAAGACCTATTTCTTCCAAAAGTCTGTGATATGTTAAAGCAATCTCAATAGCATCCAGATCTTCACGCTGGATATTTTCAACCAAAGCCATTTCTAAAAGCTCCTGATCATTTACCAGACGGATATATGCCGGAATAGAAGACAGACCTGCAATTTTACTCGCTCTGAATCTTCTTTCTCCCGATATAATCTCGAATTTTTCCCGGTCTTTTCTAAGAGTAATCGGCTGAATTACCCCAAGATTTTTAATAGACTGTGCTAACTCATTCAATGCTTTTTCGTCGAAATAAGTTCTTGGCTGCGTAGGATTAGGATAAATATCTTCTATCGGAACTTCCATAATGTTTCCAACAAATTTATCTGCACCTTCATCGGTCGCCGTATTGACTGTAGCTTTGGATTCTGCACTCAGGATAGCTCCTAAACCACGTCCCATTGCTCTTTTTTTGTCCTTCATTCTTTATAAATGATTATTATAAATGATAATTGATGAATTAATTATTCACTACAAAAATCATATTAATTTTTAACTAATTTTTCGTTTTTTAATAAAACTTCTTCTGCCAGCTGAATGTATTGAATTGCGCCTTTACTTTCTGCATCGTAATTCAGGATACTTTCACCAAAACTTGGAGCTTCACTTAATCTTACATTTCTACTGATGATGGTTTCAAACACCATTTCAGGAAAATGAGAATTCACTTCTTCCACCACCTGATTAGAAAGTCTCAAACGGCTGTCATACATAGTAAGCAACAACCCTTCAATATCAAGATCTTTATTATGTATTTTCTGTACGTTTTTAATAGTATTCAAAAGTTTCCCCAAACCTTCAAGGGCAAAATATTCGCATTGGATAGGAATAATAACAGAATCTGCCGCTGTAAGAGCATTTACTGTAATCAAACCCAAACTTGGTGCACAGTCTATGATGATATAGTCATAATCATCTCTAACTCCTTTTAATGCTTCTTTAAGCATATATTCCCGATTCTCTTTATCAACCAATTCAATTTCTGCTGCAACCAAATCAATATGAGAGGGTACAATATCTAAATTTGGAGTAGTGGTTTTCTGAATACAGTTTCTAGTATCGACACTATGCTCCAGAAGATTATAGGTAGAATACTGCACTTCTTCCACACCCAAACCAGAAGTTGCATTTGCCTGCGGATCTGCATCAATAATAAGAATTTTCTTTTCTAATACACCTAATGCTGCAGCTAAGTTGACGGCGGTTGTTGTTTTTCCTACACCCCCTTTCTGATTAGCGATACCTATAATTTTTGCCATTGCTCAAACTTTAATGCTCAAAAATACACTTTTTTCTCTGCTATTAAAGAATAGCTAAAACGAAAATTGAGTTAAAATATTGTTAATAAGAAGATTACATCGTAAAAAAATTATCCACAAAAAAAATTCTTTGTGGATAACTATATATATAGGTTTTTATGCAAACTAACTATCAAATTTCATTGAGATAGGAAATTTAAATAAACTTCTCACAGGTTCACCTTTTTTATTTTTACCTGGAATCCATTTTCCTTTTACTGCTTTTATTGTTCTAATAGCTTCAGCGTTAAATCCTGCATCTTTCCCGTTGGTTTTAATATTTGAAATTGTTCCGTCTTTTTCTACAACAAATGTAACGGTTGTGCTTATGCTTCCTTCATCCTGAAATGGTGATATATCAAACTTATTCATAACCTTATTTCTGAATGCATTAATTCCCCCTTCAAAATCTGCATTTATAACAAGTATGTCCGGATTTTTCACTGCATCATCAGAATCGCTTTCAGCAGGAGGAACAATCTTTGGAGGAGCAATTGTACCCAATCCAGAGTTAACACTTACCGGAGTGTAGATATTCTGGTCAGCAGGTTTTGCCTCAAAATCATTTTTTAATCCCGCAATCGCATCCTTTGGTATTTCCGTTACCAAATTACTTTCATCTGCATTTCTGGTGGGAGTAACCACCTGTGAATCAAATTGCTTTATGCTTGGTGGCGGTGCAGGCTGGGCAGGCTTTACAACTTCAGTAGGTTTTGGTTTTTCAGGTTCTACAGGAATAATATCTACCGGTCTATAGACAGGCTCAAAAGGGACATATACTTCAGTTGTTTTAAAAGCATTAATTAAGAGCGGAGTTACAGCTACAGTAGCTAATAAACTTGCTCCTATGATAAGTGCTTTAGTTAAAATTCTGTCTGATTCGTTTCTTAAAGCATACGCACCATACGCTTTGTTACGGTTTTGGAAAAGGATTTCATTAAGCCTAAATTCCTGATTGTGTTCTAGGTGTTTCATCACAGTAAAATTTAATTGTTAAGATGAACAATTATCAGTTTTCAATAAATCATTCAATTATCATGATTAATATCAAAATATTTGCCAATTTATTAGCACAAAACAGAAAATTAAATCAAAAACGTAATAAAAATAAAATTTAACTATCCATTGAATAATAATTAGCACAACCTGTTAGCCCCGATTGAGCGGCATATCTGAGCTCTTTTCTAATTCCGGCGGAAAGCCGCCGAAATTAGAAAAAGCGAGTAGCGATAGCGGGAATTAGCTCCAAAAAAAAGAGACCATCAAATGACAGTCTCTTTTTTATATTTTTGAAATATTAAAACAACTCTTTTCTGATAATGTTCTGGCTTCTTTCAGGGCCTACCGAAACGAGATAGACATTAATTCCTAAATATTCCTCTATAAATTCTATGTATTTCTGAGCATTTAAAGGAAGTTCATCATAACTTCTTGCTTTGGTTATGTCTTCTGTCCAGCCCGGAAGCTCTTCATACATCGCTTCGTAATCATATAGCTTGGTAGTGGAAGATGTAAAATAATCTATGATTTTACCGTCTTCTGTTTTGTATTTTGTAGCAATTTTAATGGTGTCTATTCCTGTCAGTACGTCTAGTTTTGTAATCACTAAATTGTTGATACCATTGATCATACAAGCATGTTTTAATGATACTAAATCTAACCAGCCTGTTCTTCTTGGCCTGCCTGTCGTAGCACCGAATTCATGCCCAATTTGTCTGATCTTTTCACCCAATTCATTATCAAGTTCAGATGGAAACGGTCCGTTACCTACTCTAGTACAGTAAGCTTTTGCTACACCAATTAGATTCTTGAGCGAAGTCGGCGGAACTCCGGCTCCGGTACAAACTCCTCCTGTTGATGGAGAAGATGATGTCACATAAGGATATGTCCCGAAATCAATATCCAGCATTAAAGCTTGTGCACCTTCAAAAAGTACATTTTTACCCTGCTGAATAGCTTCATTAAGTTCAATTTCAGTATCAACAATTCTGTCCTGAAGCTGCTTTCCGATTTCCAGAAATTCGTTATAGATCTCTTCAACATCTAATGTCGGTTTTCCGTAGTATTTTTCAAAAAGAGAATTTTTTACTTTTAGGTTTTTTTCAATTTTTTCTCTTAAAATTTCAGGATTAAGTAAATCTACCATTCTTATTCCTACTCTTGCAATCTTATCTTCGTAACAAGGTCCGATCCCCTTTTTGGTAGTTCCGATTTGTGTACCTCCATGTTCTTCTTCACGGTAAGTATCCAAGAGAATATGGTACGGCATAATTACGTGAGCTCTTCTGCTGATAAAAATATGATCCGTTTTAAGACCTTTTTCTTCAATCTGCCCCACTTCTTTCATGAAGGCTTTAGGATTAACAACTACTCCATTGGCAATAATACATTTGCCTTTACACTGAAGAACTCCAGAAGGAAGAAGATGTAAAACAAATTTTTCATCTCCTACATAAACCGTATGACCTGCATTATCGCCTCCTTGGAAACGTACAACATAATCTGATTTTGCAGATAAAACATCTGTGATTTTACCTTTCCCTTCATCTCCGTATTGAAGGCCTACAACTACGTAAGTTGACATATTTACTTTTATTTTAGATTCATGCAAAATTAGTTTTAAAAATATTGGTGGGCAAATTTGTGACTATTTTTATTGCAGAAGAGATTTAAAATAATCTTATCCTGAATATTACAAATATTTTTAAAAGCAGATTCTAATTTAATTTAATCTTTGTTTTAAGTAAACACCTTAGACTATATGTAAATAGTTTGAGGTAGTAATTTTAGTATGATTCTGTGATTGTGACTCTATCAGTATCCTGCTGTTTCAACAATTTTTGAACAGGAGAAGAGGATAGAATTAGATTTCAGAGAGAATATAATAGCAGAGTGGATAAGCCGGGCAGTAATAAAGAATAAAGAATAAAGAATAAAGAACAAA